>NZ_JBGONQ010000005.1:79587-179004 GCF_041439145.1 Vibrio sp. 1F255
ATGCGGGCAATAGCGCGACGTCGACCGAGCTTGAAGTCATCATCGATACCGAAGCAGGAGCAGGTATAGATATCGATCAAGTTACTGGTGATGGGATTGTTAATGCTGAAGAAGCTTCATCTGATCAAGAGATAACAGGTAAAGTTTCTGGTGATGCAAGTGAAGGGGATACTGTACATATTTACTTGGGGGTTGGAGATAGCAAAGTTTTTATCGGTTCGACGGTAGTTCTAGCTGACAATACGTTCAAGTTAGTCACACATGGTTCGAATCTTATTATGGGTAACCCTGCAGATCTTACCGCTACTGTGACTGGAAGTGACGATGCTGGTAACGATTTTGTTGCTTCTAATACAGAGCGTTACTTTGTGTTCACAGATATTCCGGAATCTCCTGTAATTACAAATATCTCAGATGATTCTGCAGCTAGTGATTATTCTGAAGTTACATTGAGTGGTACTGGTGAGCCTGGCTTAACAATATTACTATTCGATGAAGACAGTAATCAGGTGAATGTAGCTCCGATTACAGTCGACAGTAATGGTAACTGGACCACTGATATATCGAACCTGGTTTCTACGTCAGTTAATGACAACGAATTCTTTACAGCCAAACAAGTTGATAATTACGGTAACACTAGTGAATCATCGAATACCGTACATTACTACCATGGTGATTTTGACCCAGCACAGCAAGAAACTACAGATGACTTCGTCTTACTTGGTGGGGGAGATGATCAATTTAATGCCACAGTAGACGACATAGATAACAGATTAGTTGTAGATGGTGGCTCTGGTACAGATACCGCTGTGTTTGATTTCTCTTTGGATTCAGCTTTAGTACAGTTAAACGCTGATGGTTCAGTGACTATCACTGAAAGCAATAGTGATGTGAACACTTTCATCGAGTTTGAAAACTTCAACTTCACTGATGGTGGTAAAACTGTTGAAGAACTCTTTGCCCCTTCAGTTACTATTGTAAGGGATGAAGACGAATTCATTAACAGTGATAGACCTGTGGTTTCATATAATGTGACACTGCCAGCTGGTGCTGCAGTCGGTGCCACGCTGTCGATAGAAGTTGAAGGTCAACTTACTGAAACTAAAGTTCTTACTCAATCTGATATAGATTCTGGCTCCTTATCCTTTGATGTTGATATGGATACGGTTGTAGACGGTGAGCTGAATATTGATGCAGAGTTAACATATCAAAATCAGCCTGCAGGCACGCAATTTATTGGGACTGATGCGTTATCTACCAATATCGACCCTAGTGCATCTAGTTTTAGTATTGACTTAGGTACAGAGCAGACAGCACAGTTCACGTTCGATTCTCACGTAAGTGACGCTGAAGACGATTTAAGCAGTACTGATAATAAAGATGTTCAACTTTCGATTATTGATCTTCCTGAGCTTGGTTCTTTATATGTGGTTGATGGTGATACTCGTACATTAGTTGATGAAAATACAGTTCTAACTGAAGACACCCAAATCGAATATGTACTTGATGAGACTATAAACTCAGACCTGTCTTTTGATGCATCAGAAGATTTTAACAATATAAATGGTTCAGAAACATCTTATACATTAGATAGTGGTGTAATCATTTCTGGTGGTCTTTTCGATGGAGATAGACCAGACTCATCTAGCAATTTAACAGCTGAAACATTGCATTATGATAGTGAGGAAAATGAGTCAGGATTAGGTGTAGGTGATAAAGAACTTGATGTTTCAACTAAAGATTTTATCTCGATAGACTTTACTAAGGTTGGTGATTCTAACGCCACTGAGGTAACAGTAACTGAGGTTAATATCGATTTTGGTAGTGTCTGGGCTCACTATGCCGATAACAATTCTGCTGATGCTGAGATACAAGTTATCTTATTTAAAGATGGTGTTCAGGTAGGCAATGCCCCTTACATCTTTGATGATGATACTAATTCTGCCGTTTATGATGGAAGCGGTGAATTCACTGCAAATATCCAGCTTGATGGTGGGTTTGATGAGATTCGTGTATACACAGTTAATGGGGACCAATCAAATGGATCGAACTCTAATATCACATTGCAAGGTGTTGAAGTTGTAGATACGATTGTTTCTGAAAAAATCACCTATGAAGCTACAGATAGTGACAAAGGAACCGATACAGGTGTTATAACCATTTCAACTTCAAGTACACAGGATTCAACAAATAAAGCACCAGTCTTGAATGACTCTCAGCTTGATGCTTCTAATGAAGATCAGGTGGTTAGTTTGTCTCTGGATAAGCTCAATATTACTGATGCTGATGGAGACCAGACATTTATTACAGATGTCAAGGTTGACCCATCATATGGTTCGGTTCAGCTTGTAACAGATTCAGAAGGGAAAGTGACCTCTGCAGAGTTTACACCAGCTTCGGATAAACATTTCGATAGCGTACCGTTTACTGTGACTGTTTCTGATGGAGCTAAGTCGAGCGAAGGTACAGCAACACTTGTTGTGAATGCCGTGGCTGATAAGCCTAATGTTACTGCGGTATTTGGTGATACTTCAAATGTTGTGATTAGTGATGCATTGCATACTAAGCTTGTTAATGCTGATGCTAACACCAGTTTTACTGAAAGTGATTATGCTGAACTTGGTCATACTGTAATGAATCAGTATGGTCAAACAACGGGGACTGTAGGAAATGATTTAATCGTTGGTTCTGATGTAAGCTCTGGTGATAGTTTGATTGGAGATGCTAATACAAACCCAGGAGGTACAGGTTCTGATATTTTTGTTGGCCGTGATGGTGATGATCATCTTTCTGGTGGTACTGGTTCATTGGATGCTGAAAGTGCTATTGATACTGCAGTATATGAAGGTGATTTTTCTGAATACAATTTAACTTTTGTTGGTGACACGACGACACAACATGATTGGACTATCGTGGATAGTTTGAACCGTGATACTCCTGAATGGGGTAGTACTGGTGATAAACTGTATCAAATTGAACGTTTAATTTTTGCAGATGCTATTGTTGAACTTAATGAAGACGGAACATTCAATGTGCTTCAAGATGTTGGCTTTACAGTAACAGCTTCGGTAGCAGATACAGACGGAAGTGAGTACCTAGACGAAGTTAGAATTTCCGGGTTACCAGATTCTGCAGAAATTATTGATAAAGATACTGGTAATGTTCTTGGTGGTTTCGTAACCATTGGTGATGAATCTGTCTGGGTCATTGATATTGAAGGTGACACTACACAGCATATTAGCTATGACAATCTTGCAGTAAGAGATAGTTCAGGTGAACAGTTAGATGTTGATGTTGAAGTCGTTGCTGTAGATGTGAATGAAAATGTTTCAACAGCGAGTACTAGTGTTAATGTTGCTGAAACTAACGATATCATGGCAGATCAAGGCGGGAGCGAACCAACAACAGTCATTACTCTGATTATTGATTCTTCTGGAAGTATGGCAAGTACTCCCAGTGGTCTAAGCGATATGAGAATTGAGTACGTATTGCAAGCGTCAATTAATCTCTTGCAAAACGTGGCTGATCAAGAAGGCAGTGAAGATGTTCTGGTACAGTTAATAGACTTTGATTCTGGAGCGACGAATACTGGTTGGAAGACAGTAGCTGAAGCTATAGCTATTCTTACCACCGCTCAAGAAAAAGTAGATGAGAGAAATTATAACGGTATCTTCGATGCGCAAGGCGGAACGGATTATGAAGATGGCGTAGAGGCAGCAATCGCTGGTTACAATACTAACCCAGTTTCAAATTTGTCATCTGACGATACCAATGACGTTGTTTACTTCTTAAGTGACGGTCGAGACAATGGCGATTGGGACAGTGATACCAACAGCGATTGGGACAGCTTTATTGCCGATAAAGATGTGACTGCCGTTGGAGTCGGTAGCTCAGATAATGTGCCTGAGAGTGGTCTTAAAGAAGTCGCTGGTAACAATGGTAAAGTTGTTTATATACCAGACTCTCTAATCACAACGGAATTACCAAAACTTCGTCCAACAATCGGTATTGCTGGTTCGTTGTTGCTATCTCTATCTGGCCTAGATGCAGTAGCAGTAATGATTGATGAGAGCAAAGCGTCAGTGATTCAGAAAGTCGATACTGATGGAAACACCATTAACCTGCCAACAGGTCTAACATTTACCAAAGACAGTGTTGGGAATGAACTGGTTGTTGATATTGGTTACGGAGAATTTCGAGTTGCACAAGATGGTTCATACTATTTCCAACCATCAAGTGACAGCACAGCAAGTGACACCGGTAAAGCGGTTGCATTTGAAATCCTTGTAACTGTAGAAGACAGTCAAGGCGCTCAGTCACAGCAACTTATTACATTAAATCTAAGCCCTAGCGGTGAGGTGAATGTTGCACCTACTTCTTCGTTTAACGCATCGACAGGTGATGATCAGTTCCAGGGTACTGAACAAGATGACATTATCTTAGGTCATGCTGGTAATGATGTACTACTAGGGGCTGCGGGCGATGATATCTTACTCGGTGGCGACGGTAGCGATATCTTAATCGGTGGCTTAGGTGATGACATTCTAACTGGTGGCGACGGTGATGATATCTTCAAGTGGGTTGATGAACCTTTGAACAACTATCGAGACGTTATTACTGACTTTGAAGTGGGCAGTGACCGTATTGATTTGTCTGAACTCCTTCATGATGAAAATACAATGGATGATGTTCTTGAACATTTGTCAGCTAAGATTAGCGATAACAACCAAGACCTAGAGTTAACCATTACTAATGATCAAGGTTCTCAAACTATAGTATTGCAGGGCCAAGCAAGTAATCTTAGTGGTTTTGACGTCGATTCTTCTGGTGTTTATTCCGGTGATGAATTGACGAATTTAGTAAATTCACTAATGACTAACCTACCAAACTCTTAATTCATGAATAACAAAAAGGGCCGAAAGGCCCTTTTTTAATATGTCTGTTTCGTCATATAAAATAATAGAGTCAAAAGCTCAAGGATTAAAGAACCTTACAAGCAAAACCTTTCAGGTAGAAACCTTCTGGGTAGGCAGTGTCTGTTAGGTGGTCGGCTGCTTGCTCGAAGCGTTCTACGAATTTAACAGTGCGGCCTGCATCTAATGCTGCATCAGCAATGATTTTTTGGAACAAATCAGTACCCATTAAGCCAGAGCAAGAGTAGGTGAGTAGAGTGCCACCTGGTTTCAGGATTTGCATCGCAAGCATGTTAACGTCTTTGTAGCCGTTAGCGCCTGAAGTTAGGTTATTCTTGCTTGAAACAAACTTTGGTGGATCCATGATCACTACGTCGAACTTCGTGCCTTGGTCTCGGTATTCGCGAAGTAGTTTGAATACGTCTGCGTTTAGGAATACTGCACGCTTTTTCGAGATGTCGAACTCATTCAGCTCAGCGTTGAACTTAGCTGTATCAAGAGCTAATTGAGAAACGTCTGCATTGATTACACGCTTAGCATCACCTTTAAGGGCATACAGACCAAAACCACCTGTGTACGAGAAACAGTTAAGGACATCTTTGCCTTTAACGTATTTCATCGATTCTTTACGGCTATCACGTTGGTCCATATAGAAGCCCGTTTTATGGCCTTCGATAATGTTTACGCTGATTTTCACACCGTTTTCTTCAATGACCACTGATTTAGGTGGTTCTTCACCGTGAAGTACGCCAACAACTTGTTCTAAGCCTTCTTTTTTACGGACTGCTACGTCAGAACGCTCATAAATATTGCAGTCAGGGAAACATTCAATTAAAGCTTCAACAAGTATGTTCTTATTAAACTCAGCTCCGGCGCTAAGTAATTGGCATACGAGGAAATCTTGATATTTGTCGATTGTGATACCGGGAAGGCCATCAGACTCTGCTGCAGTAAGGCGGTAGCCAGTTAGACCATCACGTTCAATGATATCTTCACGCAAAGATTGCGCGTCTTGAATTCGTTTTACGAAGAATGCTTTATTGATTTCTTCTTTTTCAAATGTCCAAACACGAGCTCGAATTTGAGATTCCGGTGAGTAAGCCGCTTTTGCAAGCCACTGACCATTTTGAGTGTATACGTCTACAGTTTCACCTGATTTTGGCTCGCCTTCGACTTTATCGATACCGCGTGAAAATACCCATGGGTGTTTACGGCGTAGTGATTTGTCACGGCCTTTAGCTAGATGAATTGAAGGAGTCATAATTTACTCTGTTTGTTGAATTTGAAGGAGGGGTATTGTCGAGGAAGTACAGTTGAAAAGCAAATAAGAAAGGGCTGCACAAGCAGCCCTAGTAATGATTAATCAACACATACTGGCTAGATATAAGTATTAAGCTTTGAGACCTGTCAGCAAACCTTCCATCGTATCACTTTGTTTACGAAGTTGGTCAACATTGGAATTACTCTTACTGATCATCTCGCAGATACTGTCTGACTGATGACGAATCTCCTCAACACTTTGAGCTATGTTATCTGCACCAACACCTTGCTCTTCCGCGGCTGTAGCAATCTGAGTACTACTGTCTGAGATAGATTGATTCTTTTCTGCTAAAGAGCCGATCTCGACATTCACTTCTGACATCAGTGTCTGGCCTTCATTAGCGTTGTTTACCGTTATTTCCATCAGTTTGGTTAGTGATTGGCTGTTACGTTGTAATGATTCAATCATGCTTTGGATTTCAACAGTTGCTTGTTGAGTACGACCTGCAAGGGCACGAACTTCATCGGCAACAACAGCGAATCCACGACCCTGCTCGCCGGCACGAGCGGCTTCGATAGCCGCGTTCAATGCGAGTAGATTGGTCTGCTCTGAAATGCCATTGATGGTTGCGACCACCTCATCGATCTGCGCCGCGTTGGCATCAAGTTCTTCTACTGCTTGTGAAGCGGACTGGATCTCTTGAGATAGGCTAGAGATAGACTCCAGTGTATTTGAAACCTTGACTTGACCACTTTGAGCAACGCCGCGAGCGTCCATCGTTTGTGAACTAGACTCATGAGCAAGAGTCGCGACTTCGCGAATCGTAGCCGCCATTTGTTCCGTTGCACTTGCCAAGCTATTCAGGTGTTCCTGTTGGTTACCTGAGATGTCTGAACTTTGTTGTGTTGACTGGTTCAAGTCCGAGCTAATTTGCTGCATGAGAGCGACAGACTCTTGGATTGATAGAACCATGTTTTGTTCACGTTTAGCGACTTTATCGATTGTAATCGCGATTTCACTGAACTCGTCACGAACTAAGAAGTAGTTCATGCGGCAAGTTAAGTCGCCATTCGCAAGCGTGTTCAGAGCTTTGTTCATAGAGAACATCGCGCCGCCAATAAAGGTCATGATGTAGTAAACACCTAGTGCGATAAGCGTTAGGGTTACAGCGATGATAGAAACCTGAGTCGTCGATAGAGCAGACCAAAGGTTTTGGTCATGGTTAGCAACTAGGCTGAACGCTCCATTCATCACTGAAACAGAACCAGCACCGTAGCCTAAAGAGATGGTTTCAGAGCTGCTGACAAGCTGAGCTACTTGATCTTTAGTGAGTTGACCCGCTTCGATAAGCCCTTTCATCAAGAGCATTTCTTCTTGATAAAGGTGAGCAAGTAAAGAGTCCGCGGCATTATCTAAAACGAGAGTTAATATAACCAGGGCGAGAAGTGGCAATAAGAAGAGTAGATAGAACTTTTCTTGGATTTTTAGGTGAATGAGATATTTGTCAATCCAACGAAATGGGATTTCTTTCATAATCGTTATACTCGAAGTAAGTCCACCAATAAGCGGTGAATGAATAGAAACTCGACTATATCATTCATATAATTTATGAGGCAACGTTATGGAAAGTTCACAATATATTTTTGTCGTGTCAGGCGTAGTTCAATGTGTTGGGTTCCGTTACCACACCAGTAGGCAGGCGCAAGCTATGGGTCTCTCAGGTTATGCAAAGAACTTAAATGATGGTCGAGTTGAAGTGTTAGTTGTCGGAGAGAGTCAGCAAATTGAGAAGTTACATGCTTGGCTCTATATTGGCCCTTCGAGCGCAACAGTAGACAACGTTGTGATGCATCAAGTTAAAGATAGTGAGCGCCAAGACGTACGCATAGGGGCGTTTAAAATACTGTAGTTGTAGCACTACAGTATTTTATATTGAACGTAACTTAATGACCTAAAGCGGGTTAGGTTTTACAAGCACTTTGCTGGTTTAGGTAAACCGGCGAGCTTGGTCGCTTGTTTTGCAGGGCCGTTTTTGAATAACTTGAAAAGGTACTTACTATTGCCTTTTTCTGGGCCGTGAGCTTTTTCCATTGCTTTAACGAGCATGCGAACCGCTGGTGAGGTGTTGAACTCTTCGTAAAAGCTCCTTACAAAATGTACGACTTCTAAGTGTGCATCTGTAAGTTCAATCGCCTCGTCTTGAGCAAGAATTTCAATCATGCCTTCTTCCCATTGCGTGTAATCCAATAGGTAGCCTTGAGCGTCGGTTTCGATTTGCTTGCCGTTATATTCAAACATGTTTAATCCAGAATCCAATTAACTATGCGGATAGGGTACATGACCAAGTTTGTCTTTCTCAACAGAAATTATAGCTATCCAATGAAATATCGTACTTATAGATACAAAAAAGCCCAAGAGGTAGGCTCTTGGGCTAGATATTCTTCAATGATGGGAACGATTAGTCGTCGCTGCCCATGATGCCTAGGATGCTTAGTAGGCTGATGAAGATGTTGTAGATCGATACGTACAAGCTGATCGTTGCAGAGATGTAGTTTGTTTCACCGCCACGAATGATGTTTTGCGTTGTAAGCAAGATAACACCAGTCGAGAACAGGATGAACATACCGCTCATTGCCAATGATAGTAGAGGCATTTGTAGGAAGATGTTTGCAACCATACCTACAAGTAGTACTACGAAACCAGCTAATAGCATGCCATTAAGGAACGACAGGTCACGCTTAGTTGTTAGTGCGTAAGCTGATGCGCCCATAAACGCCAGTGCTGTACCGCCAAGTGCAGTTAGGATGACATCACCCATGCCTGCGCCAACGTACATGTTTAAGATTGGACCGATGGTGTAGCCTAAGAAACCTGTAAATAGGAATGTGAAGACTAGACCCATGCTGTTGTCACGGTTCTTTTCTGTTAGGAAAAGTAGGCCGTAGAAGCCAACTAGCATGATAATAAGACCCGGGCGAGGAAGGTTCATCGCCATGGATACGCCTGCTACAACAGCAGACCAAAGTAGTGTCATAGACAGTAATGCGTAGGTGTTACGCAACACTTTATTGGTTTGCAGAGCACTTTCTTGAGATGCTGTGCGTGAAAACATAGGGCTGTTCATAATCTTCCTCGTAAGGTGACTTCAATAGTTATTAGTACATTTATGGGGGTGAAAGTTCGAAAAATCAAGTCTCTCATTCCTCTTGTATACGTAAAATAATAATCAAAATAGTCGGTTAAGTGTTTCTGAAGGTGTAACAAAGTATTTCTTAAAGTGCAGTTAAGGTTCGTTGTTCAATTTTAATCGCACTGAATCGCTGTTTATAATCTTGAAAAACTAATTATAACACTGAAAACAAAGAGGCGACCTAAGCCGCCTCTGTAGTTTATGCATCATAACACATTAGTGGTGTAAGATTTGGCTTAAGAAGTTCTGCGTTCTGTCTGATTGTGGATTTTCAAAGAAATCGACAGGGTTGTTCTCTTCTATGATTTCACCGGCATCCATGAAGATAACGCGATCCGCGACCTCTTTAGCAAAGCCCATCTCGTGCGTTACACAAAGCATCGTCATGCCTTCTTCTGCAAGCTCAACCATTACGTCTAACACCTCACGAACCATTTCTGGATCGAGCGCCGACGTTGGCTCATCAAACAGCATCACTTGAGGGTTCATACACAAAGAGCGAGCGATAGCTACACGCTGCTGTTGACCACCTGAAAGCTGACCTGGGAACTTGTCCGCTTGCTCAGGGATTTTTACGCGCTCTAGGTACTTCATTGCAATCGCTTCGGCTTCTTCTTTTGGCATCTTTTTGACCCAGATTGGAGCCAGAGTACAGTTCTCTAATACCGTCAGATGTGGAAACAGATTGAAGTGTTGGAAACACATGCCGACATCTCTACGCACGGCTTCGATGTTCTTTAGGTCTTCCGTTAATTCATTACCTGAAACGAAGATATGACCTTTTTGGTGCTCTTCTAATCGGTTGATGCAGCGGATCATCGTTGATTTACCAGAGCCTGAAGGGCCACAGATAACGATTTTCTCGCCTTTTTTAACTTCTAAATTGATGTTCTTAAGTACGTGGAATTCACCGTACCACTTGTTCATGTCTTTCAACTCGATCATAAGACCTTGAGAGTTGTTTTCTGTCTGCTGCGTCATAATACGTCCTTGATCTTGTTAATTATCGTTTGTGACCGGTGTGAAGTCTGTTTTCTAGCCATATCGAATATCTCGACATGCCAAAACAAAACACCCAGAACACTAACGCGACAAATACATAACTTTCTGTTGAATACCCAAGCCATTCAGGGTCGGTATTCGCGGCTTGGCCAATTCCTAGTACATCAAACATACCAATAATCAAAACAAGACTGGTATCTTTAAACAAACCAATGAAGGTGTTCACAATTGAAGGAATCGTGATTTTAAGAGCTTGAGGTAGAATGATAAGCCCGGTCTTTTTCCAGTAGCTTAACCCCAGAGCATCAGCTGCTTCGTATTGGCCTTTTGGTATTGCTTGTAGACCACCTCGAATTACTTCGGCCATGTAGGCTGCACTGAATAGAACTACCCCTACAAGTGCTCGAATGAGCTTATCGGTTTCTGTCCCTTCTGATAAAAAGAGTGGCAGCATTACTGAAGCCATGAATAGAACTGTAATGAGCGGTACGCCACGCCAAATTTCGATGTATACGGTACACATACTGCGAATGATCGGCATCTCTGAGCGACGCCCAAGAGCAAGTGCAACACCAATAGGGAGTGACACTACAATACCAACAAGTGCGATGACCAGTGTAACCAATAGGCCGCCCCATTTATGGGTATCAACAACTTCTAACCCAAAGACGCCACCGTATAGCAAGCCGGCAATGATAAATGGGTAGATGTTGACGAAGAACAACCAAATCCACGTACGTTTAGGTGTTTTTTCATAAGCCAGTAAGGCTACAAAAATGGCCAACGTTGCGTAGAAGAGGCGAGGTCGCCACAGTTCAGCTTCTGGGTAGAAGCCATACATGAATTGGTCCCAACGAACGCTGATAAAAACCCAACAAGCGCCTTCGCTAGTACAGGCATCGCGTGTGGTTCCTATCCAGTCGGCACTGATGAATGCCCAATCCGCTATTGCCCATAATAGGGTGAAAGCAAAGTAAGCAAGAATCACAGTGACGACGCTGTTAATAGGTCCATTAAATAGATTTTTTCTTAACCAACCGACTGGCCCAACGGTATTCGCTGGAGGCGGAAGATCAGGTTGAAATTGATGTGTACTCATCTTATCTCTCCACCAACGCTACTTTGCGGTTGTATATGTTCATTAGAGCGGACGTTAATAGGCTCAAGGTTAGGTAGACGCCCATTGTCATCGCGATTACTTCGATAGCTTGTCCAGTTTGGTTAAGTGTTGTTCCTGCAAATACAGAGACAAGATCAGGATAACCAATGGCCATCGCAAGTGATGAGTTTTTGGTCAGGTTTAGATACTGACTGGTTAGTGGTGGGATAATGATTCTTAATGCTTGTGGAATAATGACAAGCTTTAGAGTTCTAGAACGTGGGATGCCTAGAGACATCGCAGCCTCAGTTTGCCCATGGTTTACCGCGTTAATACCTGAACGAACAATCTCAGCAATGAACGCTGCTGTATAGATACTTAAAGCGAGCATCAATGCAGCAAGCTCAGGGATTATCGTAACACCACCCTTGAAGTTAAACCCTTTCAACACAGGGTAATCTGCAGAGATAGGCATGCCCATAACAAAGTAAGTTATCAACGGTAAGCCTAAAATCAACGCAGCGGCAATTCGCAACATCGGTGTTTGTTGGCCGGTCAGTTTCTGTCTGTTCTTAGCCCAGATGTTGATAATAAACGTAGCGATAATACCGACAATCAATGATGCGATGACAATGCTACTGCCTTGCTCAAAGACTGGAGCAGGGAAGTACAACCCGCGTACGTTCAAGAAAATTGCTTCACCTAGACTCATACTTTGACGAGCAGAAGGCAAGGCTTGTAGAACGGCGAAATACCAGAAAAAGATTTGTAATAGCAGAGGGATATTTCGGAATATCTCAATGTAGACAGCTGCAAATCGGCTAACTAGCCAGTTTGAAGAGAGCCTAGCGATACCCATACTAAAGCCCAGCACTGTCGCTAGCATGATGCCGAGTACTGAAACCAAAGCGGTATTGAGAAGACCGATAAAGAATGTACGACCGTATGAGTAGGTCTCGTCGTATTCAATCAGTGTTAAGCCGATACCAAAACCAGCTTCTTGTGAGAGAAAATCAAAACCAGTGGTGATACCACGGGAATCTAAGTTTGTGAGTGCATTATTTACAATCGTGTAAAAGAAAGCACAAAGCGCCCCGACGGCGATAATTTGGAAAATGATGGAGCGAAAAGTGGGGTTGTAAAATAAGTTGGCACTTTTGGGCTGTGGCTTTGCCTGAGCTGGAGAAATAGTTTCATTAGGTTTCATACTACTATAACCTCAAATCCATTTAATAAATAGGGCGGAAAACTCCGCCCTAATTGATGCTTGAAAATTTATTAACGGATTGGTGGAGCGTACATAAAGCCGCCCGCATTCCATAATGCATTTACACCACGAGAGATTTGAAGTGGAGAACCTGTACCAACAGTACGCTCAAAACTCTCACCGTAGTTACCAACTTGCTTAATTACTTGGTAACCCCAGTCGTCGCGAATGCCAAGGCCTTTACCTTTAGGACCGTCTACACCAAGAATACGTTTGATGTTTGGATCTTTTGACTTAAGCATTTCGTCTGCATTTTTAGAAGAGATGCCGTATTCTTCCGCGTTAATCATTGCTGAAAGTGTCCACTTAGCAACGTTAAACCATTGATCATCATCCTGACGAACAACAGGGCCTAGAGGCTCTTTAGAGATGATTTCAGGAAGTACTTCTGCAGATTTAGGATCAGCTAGGTTTAGGCGAAGTGCGTATAGACCAGATTGGTCAGTCGTTAGCACGTCACAACGACCTGCGTCGAAACCTTTCGATGTTTGTGCTGCCGTATCGAATACCACTGGCTTGTAAGACATGCCACTGTTACGGAAGTAATCGGCTAGGTTAAGTTCAGTTGTTGTACCTGATTGAACACATACAGAAGCGCCATCAAGCTCTTGAGCACTTGTTAGGCCAAGTTCTTTTTTAACCATGAAGCCTTGACCATCGTAGTAGTTAACGCCTACGAAGTTCAGACCTAGAGCAGTGTCACGATGTAATGTCCATGTTGTGTTACGAGATAGTACGTCGATTTCGCCAGATTGAAGCGCAGTAAAACGCTCTTTTGCTGTTAGAGGTACATACTTAACTTTAGTCTTATCACCGAGTACAGCCGCTGCAAGAGCTTGACAATACTCAACATCAATTCCTTCCCATTCACCTTTTGAGTTAGGGTTAGAGAACCCTGGAAGACCGGTACTTACACCACAAGTTAGAAATCCTTGAGATGTGACTTTGTCCAGAGTGCTTTCTGCCGCTGATGCCGATGTTGCCATCATCGCAGTTGATGCAGCTACTACTGAAGCAAGAAGTGTTAGTTTATTTGTCATTTGTATCCTTCCTTGTTAACCAGGTGACACCTGATACTCGTGCTCGTTTGAGTTTCTCTTATGTGTTGCGTTTTCTATGACCTTGTTGTTCAAATTAAACGAGTTGCATTTTGCAAATGAAACTGTGTGCGATTTAAACAACTGTTTATAAGGTTAGGAAAGGATCCGTAGTTTCACAAATGTATAATTTAAAAAGAATTTTGAATGAAATCACAAATCCGAACACAATTAGAATGACCAAATGTTAAGTGAATGTAAATAGTGCAACGGTTCACACTGTTGGTGCAACGAGATTTAGATTTTTATATTGATAATCGACTAGATAAATATTCTGAATCCACATCACAATGATGAAATATTAAACTTAAGAAATGTTGAAATTTGGTCAATAAATATTTTTATTACACTTCGATAGTTATGAATATGCTCCAAATTTGGTAGCATGGCTGAATAGTTATTGAAGTAGTCTCAAGGAAGAACATGCGTTATTTCCCAATGTTTTTGGATGTAGAAAATAAGCCAATCTTAGTGGTTGGTGGGGGTGAGGTTGCTTGCCGTAAAGTCGATAGCTTACTACGAGCGGGAGCGGATGTGACTTTGGTCTCTCCCAAGGTAGCGCCTTACTTAAAGCAGCTTGTGGACGAGAACAAGCTTCACTGGGTTCAAAACTTTTACTCGTCACAGATCATATCGAAAAATTACTTGCAGGTTTGGGCCACAACAGACAACCCAAGCTTGAATCACCAAGTGTATAATGATGCGAAAAAACTGGGCATTTTAGTCAATGTGGTTGACGATCTTCCTTACTGCGACTTCATCACACCTTCGATGATAAATCGCGGCAGAATCCAAATTGCCATCTCTAGTGGCGGGGCATCACCTGTTTTAGTAAGAAATATCAGAGAAAAACTCGAAACGGTATTGCCACAAAACATAGGTTTGATAGCAGACTTCGGTGCATCAAAACGCAATTCAATCAAAGAGTCATTCCCAACCGTCGACGAGCGTCGTAAATTTTGGGAGCGTTTCTTGTCATCCAGCTTTATCGAGCAGGTGAATGACAGAGAGCAGTTAGAGTCTTACTACCAGCAAGCGCTAACCGAAGGCATTGATAGCGAAGGGCAGGTCACTTGGATTGAATTCGAGCAAGATGTCGAGCTGTTGTCTATGAAGGCTTTACGTTTGATGCAGGAGGCAGAGCTCGTACTTTCACCGAGCGATTGTCCATTTGAATTTATCGACCTGTGCCGCCGAGATGCAGAAAGAGAGAGCTACGCCAACAGCGGAGAGCTATCAACAAAGCTTGAGCAAGCAAGAGCAGAGAAATTACGAGTGTGTGTGTTTATTCCACCAGCAAGCGTAGAGTTTAATCTGTTGGTCGGCAAAGACCTAAAATTGTCAGCAGCCCAAGTACTCAGTTGAGGCTGTTGCTTCTAGTTGAAATGAGAGCTTTCTGGTTGTTTTAAATCGGCTAGAGGCTCGGAATAAAACTAAAGCTGGACCAGATAAATAAAAAGCCACTTCAAAAGAAGTGGCTTTTTGCTATTTCAAACACGACATTGTGCTGATGAATGAGCAACCCAAATAGGCGGTCACTCAAACTCAAAAATTAGTCGCGGAAGTTGTCAAACTGGAAAGGTTGACCAAGTTCACCGCCGCGAACTAGAGCCATAACAGCTTGTAGGTCATCACGCTTCTTACCAGTAACACGAACTTTGTCGCCTTGGATAGAAGCTTGAACTTTAACTTTGTTGTCTTTGATTAGCTTAACGATCTTCTTAGCGACATCAGTTTCAATGCCTTGCTTAAAGATAACCGTTTGGTGCCAAGTGCGACCTGTTTGGTCTGCCGCTTTCGCTTCCATCGCGTTAGGATCAACATTACGCTTCGTTAGGTTGCTGCGAAGGATATCGCGCATTTGCTTCAGTTGAAAATCGTCTTGAGCAGTCAATTTTACTGATTCATCTTTGTAATCAAAGCTTGCGTCAACGCCGCGGAAATCGAAACGAGTCGATAGTTCACGGTTTGCGTTGTCTACTGCGTTACGCAGTTCTACTGCTTCTACTTCAGAGATAATGTCAAATGATGGCATTGTGTTGTTTCCTTAAGCTAAGTTTCTATCTTTAATTGCTGTTGCAAGCATGTCTAGCATTGTTGCAGTATCTTCCCAGCTTAGGCATGGGTCAGTAATCGACTTGCCATATTCTAGGTTGTTAATGTCTGTCATTGGCTGGTTGCCTTCAATAATGAAGCTCTCTGCCATAATGCCTGCAATTTGGTTCTTGTTAGATTTAATTTGCTCACAAATGTCTTGTGCAACTTCTAACTGCTTACGGTGTTGCTTCTGACAGTTAGCGTGGCTAAAGTCTACAACCAAACGTTGAGGTAGATCGAATTCAGCCAGTTGCTTACATGCAGTATCTACAGATTCAGCGTCGAAGTTAGGGCCTTTATCACCACCACGTAGAATAACGTGACCGTATGGGTTGCCAGAAGTACGGTAAACCGTCATGCGGCCGTTCTTATCTGGAGAGTAGAAGTAGTGTGAAGCATGTGCTGCACGAATTGCATCGATAGCAATCTTGATGTTGCCGTTGGTCGCGTTCTTGAAGCCAACAGGGCAAGACAGTGCAGAAGCCATTTCACGGTGAATCTGAGATTCAGTTGTACGAGCGCCAATCGCACCCCAAGTGATAAGGTCTGCAATGTACTGACCTGTGATCATATCAAGGAATTCAGTCGCGGTAGCTAGACCAAGCTTGTTGATATCTAGCAGAAGCTTACGAGCTTTGTTCAAGCCTGTTTCAAGTGCGTATGAACCATCAAGGTTAGGATCTGTAATCAAACCCTTCCAACCTACAACAGTACGAGGCTTCTCGAAGTAGGTTCTCATTACAACGAACAGTTCATCTTTGTACTGGTCTTGAATTTTGCTTAGGCGCTCAGCGTAATCAAGTGCCGCATCTGTATCGTGAACAGAGCAAGGGCCTACGATAACTAATAGGCGGTTATCACGACCAGTTAGGATATCTTCGATTTGGCGGCGAGAATTTTTAATGCGCTCAGCAACGTCGTCAGTAATAGGGTGTGCATTGCCTAGTTCGGCAGGAGTTGGCATAGGACCCAGAGCTTGGGTTCTCAACTCATCAGTTTTTAATGGCATGTGATAGCTTTTTTATTCTATTGCGAAGTGGTTAAGATAACGGAATTGAACAGAGGAATAAACTCTATTGAGTCAAAGTTATCTCAGTTATTGCTAATATTCTTATTTTTATCAGCAGGCCAGCGTCAAATAAGGGATTTTCACTTGTATTAACAGGCAGCTATCGGTATTTTCGTTTGAACACAACATAAAAATGCTGGAGCAGCAATGACTCAAGAAAATCAAAGCACTTTGCACCCAGAACTTGTCTTAGGTGATGTGCTGCCTTCTTATAACGATAATAATAATTCCAACCACTTATACGTTTCACTATCAGAATTGGTGATGGATCGTGTCTTTTATCACCCAAGTATCGAGAGTCACTTAGATACTTTGACTGATATTGAAAAAACGTCTTTAGATGCGATCCTTGGCGATAAAACTGTCGATGAGCATTTTGTTTCGACCTTAGTGATTGCCATTCAAGCTGCCGTTCAGCCAAATCACACTTCTGTTCGTATCGCATTAAGTAGTGCAGACAGCTATGGCTTCCGTTCGCTACTTGGCGGGAACTGTGAAGCTGAAGAGATTAACCCAGCACTAGGCGTTCGTGGCGTTGCTCGCTATGCAACACCAGAATACAGCAAGGCTTTCGCTTTAGAGTGTCAGGTCATTAAAACATTGCGAGAGCAGGGTATTAACGTTGAAGTGGTTGTGCCTTATGTACGAACATTAAGCGATGCCGCTAAGATTATTGACCTGCTTGCCGAGCAAGGGCTACCACGCGGCCTTAACGGTTTGAAAGTACTGTTCTCGTGCGATGTGCCGTCTGCAGTGCTACTGAGCGAACGTTTACTGCATTACTTCGATGGTGTAGTGGTAAACGTTGATAGCTTAGCGTCTTTCACTTTAGGCGTAGACAAACACAATGAAGCTCAGCAACACGCTTTTGATCCACAAAACGAAGCGGTTATTACCTTGTTGGATATGATTGTTAAAGCAACCCTGAACGCGAAGAAGCCAGTGCTGCTAGTTACGCAAGGTTTAGTCGATTATCCACGTCTACAAGGTTACATTGCTGACCTTGAAGGTGTTGAAACGGTCGTGACTGCGTAAATCGATTAGCTTGCCTGATAAGCCGACTTAAGGCGCTAATGCTTTGAGAATGAAAGAGATATCATTGTGCGATGATATCTCTTTTTTGTAACATTTTTTTGACATTCTTATCGCTAGTCGATTAACTGGTCTGATGACTAACTTGGCTAGGTAATTCGAATGTTGACCCCTCTACAAAAAGCAAATTTCTACTTAAGCATGTTTGGCTTTTTCAAAGTCCCACTTATCTGGTTGTGCCGACCAAAACTACTCGCGTTGGACAACCAACATGTTGAAGTGAAAATCCCGCTTAGAAGGCGTACTAAGAATCACCTTAACAGTATGTACTTTGGCGTTTTGGCTGTAGGTGCGGATGTCGCGGGTGGGTTTCTTGCGATGAGCAAATCTCAGCAGCAAGGTGAAAAGATCTCGTTGGCTTTTAAAGAGGTGACGGGTAACTTTTTGAAGCGCCCTGAAGGTGATGTGCATTTCACTTGTAACGACGGTGAGCTGATCAACACTATGCTGGCAGAAACCATGTCGACCGGAGAACGGGTCAATCAACCCGTAACCATTATCGCGACTTGCCCATCTTTACATGGTGACGAGCCGATGGCGGAGTTCACGCTTACGCTTTCAATTAAGAAAGTCCCTTCAAGAAAATAGCGATTAAATAATAGATTTTGGTTTAGAAGTCATGGGTAACGTTGAAGAGATAAAACAACGGTATGTGAATGGTTTCCACATACCGTTATAGAGAACTTTATAACGGCTCTATGACTCTTGAGTGATCTGCTCAATATCAACTATTTTTGAACGGTTCATAACGATCTTCCAACGGTAGTAGGTTGGTTTGTTATCATGGTTGTTCTCTTTAATGATCAGGTTGAGAAGATGACGCTTTTCTACTGATTCGCGGCTCACTTGTCCTTCATTCAAGCGGTAGATCTTGTTTGAGCCTTTATCCATCAACCGTGTCAGCGCTCTGAGGCTGATCGATAACGTTTCACGAGTCTCCTCATAACCACTCATAAAGGTCGATGTCGACATCTCAGTATGAGAGCGGTAATGCAAGATTTGCTCTTCACGTTGTACCACACGCTTTTTACGGATCGACTGAATGCGATCTGCAAGCTTAGAAAAATTTGCGTAGTCCAACCATTCCAGTTTATGGCCTACTGACTTGTTGGTCGTTGGATCATAGTAACGACGCTTCCATTTTGGCTTGCCTTTACGCAGCCAGCGCCAAAGGATGTCTCTCAAGTCATCTTTAAAGATCTCACGCAGTGCGTAAATGAAAGACATTGCCACGATGAAAGAGGCGGTAATCTCACCAAGAAAGTCACGAGCCAAGATCACAGTAGTGGTCACGACAACCATCACCAAACCGGTCGCGATGCCTTTCACGGCACGCTTAACGTTCTTACCCATCGACGTTGTCTTTTCTTTAAGCACGATAGGGTGTTCAATCAAACGACGCAGCAAACGCATCTTGTTACTCAAGCGGGTAACGTCCTCTCGAACTCTTGCTGAGTTGTAGCGGTTCAGTTTACGGTGCGCGGTCTCTTTATCACAAAGCGTTAAGAGTCGTTCTTTAATCGTTGAATACTCACTACCTCGTGGCATGTGTGAAACTAGCGATAGGAACTTTTGCTCGGTATACCAAGATAGGTAGTTATCGATATTAGCGTAGTAGCGCTTGAGATTTTCTTCGTAAGGGATGCTTCGGCGTAGCTTCTTCAAGATATCTAAAGCCAATTCAATGACTTCATCTACTTCATCAGCCGTTACGTCGTCACTATCAGTTTTATTTAAGCTGCTGACTGCTTTATCTAACGCGATAACATATTGGTAGGCAAACAGACTCAAACTGACACGATACTGTGTTGTAGATAAGCGTCCACGTTTTGCCAAGCGACTGTGTACCAAAGGTAAAAGTGTTTTGTCACTATAGTAGGCACGTTTTTGAGTGATTGAGCTGTAGAAAAAGGCACTTTCAGAAAGCACTTCAGGAGTCAGTCCAAGTTCACCGGGAATGAATAGATAAACGTCCATGTCGAGCTTTTTGGTCTTAGCCATGGCATGGTTAATTTTAAGTGTTATCGCATCTTGTTTATCAACGGTGATCAACGATGTCTCCTAGAATGTAAAAATATGAATGAAACTAGCGAAAGCATATCAGAGATCACGTATAATCTCCGCCAAATTTAAAGTAGAGACAACCTTGATGATTAATATTGGTCAAATAAACAACTTAGAAGTAGTAAAACAAGCAGACTTCGGTGTATTCCTTGACGCGAGCGACTATGGAACCGTGTTGCTGCCGAAACGATTTACTCCTGAAGGTGTTGAAATTGGTCAAAAGCTAGATGTTTTCTTATACATAGATTCTGACAACCAGATCGCTGCAACGACTGAAAAACCAATAGCTCAAGTAGGCCAGTTTGGTTTGATGACGGTTGAAGGTGTTAACAGCACTGGTGCATTCATGAGCTGGGGCGTGAAAGGTAAAGACCTTCTTGTTCCTTTCAGCGAGCAGCGTGGCCGTTTAAACGAAGGTCAGTCAATCTTAGTATATGTGTATATCGATAAAGCATCGAGCCGTATCGTTGGTACAACGAAGTTCAACAAATGGTTAGACAACACGCCTGCGACTTATAAGCAAAATGAGCAAGTCGATCTCATTATCGCTGAGCGCAGCCAGTTAGGTTACAAAGCGATCGTGAACGGTGAACACTGGGGTATGATTTTCCCATCTGACATCATCGGTAAGCTGTTCATTGGTAAAACACTAAAAGGCTACATTAAAAACGTTCGTGAAGAAGACGGTAAGATTGATTTGTCTCTTCAGAAGGTTGGTGTGGCTAAGATGGATGACCTAAGCACTAAGGTTCTTGACCTGCTTGAGAAGAAAGGCGGTTACCTGCCTTTGAATGATAAGTCTTCTCCTGAAGTTATTTTCTCTGCATTCAGAACCAGCAAAGGTACGTTCAAGAAGACAATTGGTGGTCTATACAAATCTGGCAAGATCACTATCGACAAAGAAGGTATCAGCTTAGTTAAGTAAGCGGTCCTTTCGGTCAAAAAAAAGCCCAAACCTTCCTGTTTGGGCTTAGGGGAAAGGGCTCCGAAGAGCCTACGCTAATCGTTTTAATCTTTTGACTGTTAGATTGAAGTATAGTTTAGATTCTCTAAAGTGCGATTTTTCTTTTTGGAAATAGTGACTTGAATTGATATTTATATAATTAGCTGTTGATTTACAAGCGCTCGCACACTGACTTATATGGCCGATAGAATAGAAAAAGCCCAAACAATTAACGTTGTTTGGGCTTTTTGTTTATTAAGGTGTATTCAGTGCGAACGCTTTTAGAAAAGGTTCTTATCGCGCACGAGTTCGCGTGGTAAACCGTTCTTCACTCGGTTGCCAACCCACTTACCAAGGCCGATGATTGCACCATTGTACTTCACTAGTACTTCACCTTTTCCTGACAAGTTTTCAGGGCGAACATCGCGGCCCATGAACCATTCACGAGCATCTTCAATACTAAGCTCTACAACATTAGCTTCATTACCTGTTGCGAGCGTTGTCGCTACTTGGTGCTGCCAGCGGTAACCTTTTTTATGGGTTTCAGCGATCTTGATTCCCATGCGAGAAAAACGGAACTCACCGATCATCGGCTCTAGCGCTTCTGGGAATAGCCAAACGTCTTTGTCGCGAATCCAAACCTGAGTATCGCTTGGCAATTCGATATCGAGAGTACTCATTAGTTGTTCAGCGACTTCTTGCTGAGTTTTCTTTGATGCTTTTTCAAATGGGAATTTACCCATACGTTTTTTAACTTCTGGTGGAGTAACAGACGCTAGTTTACGGATACGTGCAACAAAGAAACCTTCAGAGTCATAGACCTGTGGGAAGATGTGAAGAAAGCCTTCTTCTGTCGTGGTTGCTTTTGCGTTGTCGAATAGTGATTCAAGAGATTCAAATTCAACCGCATCACCAAAGGTTTCTTTTAAGTGATGACACACTTGTTGGTTCTCTTCGGTGCTAAGCGTACACGTTGAGTAAACCAAAACACCATTAGGTTTAAGAGCATGGAATGCACTTTCAATCAGATCTTTTTGCGTGTCGGCAATATCGACCACAGATTGATACGTCCAGTTCTTCATCGCATCGGCGTCTTTACGAATGGTACCTTCGCCAGAGCAGGGTGCGTCTAGCAACACAGCATCAAACTGTTCTGGTAACCAACCACCAAAAACTCGACCGTCAAAGTTACTTAGAGCGGCATTACGAACGCCACAACGTTCGATGTTAGCGTGAAGGACTTTCACACGGCTTGCTGCATACTCATTGGCAACCAATACACCGCGATTATTCATTAGCGCAGCGATTTGCGTTGTTTTAGAGCCGGGTGCAGCCGCAGTGTCTAGCACCGCTTGGTAATCAGCTTCGCCTTGGAAAAGTGCCGAGGGTGGCATCATCGAGCTGGCTTCTTGGATGTAGAAAAGACCAGACATGTGTTCTGCCGTATTACCTAGTGGCGCTTCACTATCGTCCGCTGTAATCCAAAAGCCCGTTTCACACCAAGGTACAGGTTCCAGTTCCCAGCCTTTCTCTTTTGCTCGTACTAGGAAGTCTTCAACACTGATTTTCAATGTGTTGATTCGAATACTTTTACGAAGTGGTTTTTGGCATGACGCAACAAAAGAAGCCATATCTAGATGACTAGGCATGATTGCTTCGATGTGCGTTAGGAATTCTTCAGGAATATATACGTTAGCGTGCAAAAGAGTATCTCGATTTATTGCATTAATGCGGGGAGTTTAAAGCAAAATGAGGCCGTCCTAAACCATATTTGCAGCAAACAACAAAAATGCAGCCTAATGGCTGCATTTTGATGAAGAATTAATCATCCAGAAACGTCAGAGAGTTCACTCTATGGACGAGGAATTGCGGTTCTCCATGATTTCCACTCATCTTCGGCTTGAGGATAGAGGTAGAAAGACTGATCTTCGCTTGCTACTGGTTGAAGTTCATTTGTCGGTGGCGTTGAGAATGTAATACCACCTCTTAACAAGCTGTCTACCGTTCCGGCTTTGATGTTTGCGCCTGACAGGCCGATAGAGACATCGACGCCCGACACGTTCCAGAACACGGTGTTTGCGCGGATTAGATACGCGTAGTCAGGTTCTATTTGAATCGTAGATATGATGCGATCAGCAAACTCGCCCAGCTGAACATCTATAACACTGCCAATTTCTAGTTCACGGAATAGGATAGGTGTACCTTCAGATACTGAGCCGCGCGTTTCGCTTTGCAGTTGGAATATCTTGCCTTCAGGCTGTACAGGTCCTTTGCTAAGCTCAAATTTCGTGTTTCTTTCACCTTTGCCCGGGTCTACGTTGATGTGTTTAGAGAGCAGCGCAGAGACGTTTTTGATGCCATTAAGGCCAATCTCAGGTTCTGCCAACCAGAAGTGACTGTTCGTCACGGCAATCTTGTCGACGTACTCAGGTAAAATACGCGCAGTAATTTCAATGCCGCCCTTGTTGAAGTTCGGAATCACCAAAGTAACCTCACCAACAGTGACACCTTGATATTTGATCGCCATGCCCTTGTTGACTTCTTGATCGCCAGAAGAGGTGATAGTAATCGCGCGGCCAAATTTTCGAGCAGATTTTGAATCTTTGTAAAGCTTCCACACGTCACCAAGTTTGTTGTCGATTCCCGGCAGAGAGTCAAAAGCAATACCGCCTTGGATAAGGGTTTTAACTGGTGCCGCTTTAATGCTGATACCCGATAGCGACGCATCAACCTCAACGCCTGATCGGTTCCAGAAAACAGTGTGCTTGTTGAGTAAGTGCGTGTAACGATTTTCGATTGTGACTTTGATTCTTACGCCACCGTCGGCAAGCTGAAAATCAGAAATACTACCCACTTGTAGGTTGCGGTAGAGGAGTGGACTGCCTTTAGAAATTGAAGGTAACTCACTGGCAAACAAAGAAAGTGTCTTTGAACCAGACTGATTAAACTTAGCAATTTCTGCTAACGACTTACTTTGGAAAAGTTGGTAGTCCGTTCGAGCTTCAGATTTACCTTCACTCACAAAGCTAATCGAGCCGGTAAGAAGCTGTTTTGCTGGTGGGACCGTAACACTCAAGCCTGATTCGGTTAGCTCTGCAGTCGCACTACCTGTCACAAAGAAACGGTTGTGGCTTTTGATAAGGTGCGCGTACTCATTATCGATAAGTGCATCCATGAAGACTTCGTGTTTATCAGAGCCCGTACCAACACCATCAACTAATCCCACATGGATGATAGAGCCAACGGCAATGCCTTTGTAGAGAAGTTGTGTACCGACATCTAACCCGAACGAATTGTTCGACGTTAAGCGAATCGCAACGGATTTCTCTTGTTCCTGACTGAATTCATTTTTGCGGATTGCAGTAAATCGACGCGCCTTTTCACCTTCACCCGGTACCAAGGTTAAAAAGTTACCTGTCACTAAATTGGCGATGTTTTTCATGCCAGTAAGCGACAGTTCAGCCTCTTCTAGAACGAATTTACTGCCGCTGTTTAAAAAGTCACTGAATGCCGGTTGGATAGCGGCAGATGCAACGACGTTTTCACGCCCTTCACTTAGCGATAAATCAGTGATTTGACCGATTTCAATGCCGCGATACATGATCGGAGCACCCGTTGCACTGATTTTATTATCATCGGGAACGGCAATCTTGATAGAGATACCTCGACCCGCTGTTTTCAGATCTGGGTAGAGTTTGAACTTAGTATTCATCTCAACCGGTTGGCCTTCTCCTGGAGAGTCGACCGCAATTGAACCGCCAAGCAATGCACTTAGGCTCTCTAAGCGAACATCAACACCAGAAAAGCCAATACTGGCACCTAAGCCACTGACATTCCAAAAACGGCTTTGGTCGGTAATGATATGGCTGTATTCATCTTTAATCGACGCTTGAATCGTAACGGATTTCGCGTTGTCGTTTAACTGGTAGTTGTAAACCTCACCAATTGGGATTTTACGATAAACGATTTGAGAGCCAACAGACACACCACCCAGATCTTTGGTCGTCAGTGAAATATTCAAACCTTCAGAAGCCAGCAAATCAGAAGGAGACGACTCTAAAGCCTGAAAAACGGTTTCTGGCTCTTCTTTAGTTTCGCTAGGGTGTATAGCGATATAGTTACCTGAAACAAGTGCATCTAACCCAGAGATACCAGACAAACTGGCCGTTGGCTTTACGAGCCAAAAACGTGTGCCTTTTGATAGTAGTTTCTTCGCTTCTGGGTAGATGTCAGCATCGACATAGATGCTCGATAGATCTTTGGATAAGGTGATGTCGCGCACCATACCCACCTCTAAGCCTTGGTAACGAATCGTTGTTCGACCTGCGACTAAACCTGCGGCATCTGAAAAGTATATCTGAACACGTTGGCCTGCATCGTGGATCGATTTCATGACCAACCAACCGGCTAATGCGACGGTTAATATCGGCAGAATCCACAAAGGTGAGATGCCTTTGTTTTTCCTTACTTCTGGTGAATATGACGTTTGTGATTGGTTATCGTTGTTCATTCACTGACTCATCTTTAGAGGTGTAGTTATCCCAAATTAGCCTAGGATCTAAGCTTTCCGCTGCTAGCATCGTGAGAACAACCACGACGCCAAAAGCGACTGCACCATAACCTGGTGTAAAGTTTAAAATTTGTCCGCGGTCGACCAAGGTCATCATGATCGAAATAACGAATAGATCCATAACCGACCATTTTCCCACCCATTTCACGATGAAATAGATGGTCATACGTTGTCTGTGGTAAATCGTACGCTTCATCTTGATACAGATTAAGATGTACGCGAGGCCCAGTATTTTCGCGACGGGAACGACGATACTGGCAATGAAAATGATCGCTGCAATGCCATACATATCGCTATTTATTAGCGACGCGACACCGGAAATTATTGTGTCTTCTAGCCTTTGTCCGTTGGTGATAAGGATAGAAATCGGAATGACGTTGGCTGGCACAATAGCCACTGATGCGGCAAACAACAGTGCCCATGTCTTCTGTATAGAGTAGGGCTTGCGGTGGTATAAGTCATGGTGACAACGCACGCAAGTATGCCCATCCGGTTGAGATAGGTGGCAGTTGTGACAGTGTACGTTCTTACTTTCAGTAAATGAGTAGTCAGATTCTTTTGTCCAAGCTTCCCAGTAGCGACGCACGCTGATGCGGCTTACCAACAATACACTGAAAAGCTGCAGAAGAATGAGGCCAACCAATCCAGGGCCGACAAAAATATCTGAGTAATCTTGCAGTTTGAAACATGAGACCGCCAAACTTACCAGAAACACATCCAACATCATCCAATGTTTTAATGTCTGGATGATGGCTAACGCATACCTAAATGGTGTAAAAAATTTGAATCGCAATGATAAATGGGTAATGAGTACCGATGTACACACGAGCAACGGAGCGATCGAACTGCAGAACAGGATCAGCAAACCAAGTAGAGGAAAGCCTTCGCCCATTAAGGTAAAAACACCCGATGGTAACGTCGCGGGTATCATGACGCCAATCAGGCGAATACTGATGAATTCAAAAAAGTGCGATGGGATAAACAGCAATAAGCAGGTAATTGCGATTGCTAGGTTTCCAGAGAGGCTAGGGGTACCGCCTCTATAAAGCTGAGTTCCGCATCTTGGGCAGTAAGCTGATTTCCCTAAAGGGATGTCCATTTTATCTACGGGAAGTTCGCAGCCCTGGCAAAGACGCACTGAGCTGCTGTCGCATTGGTGTTTTGTTGATAAAGGGTTGGTTACGGATGGGGAGGTCACGCGACCTCCCAAGTTGAAACGTAAGTTAGGTTAGCAACCCGACTTAAAGACTCAGAGCCACAAACATCAGGCGTGCGATTGCACACTACCGTAGAGTGTTTGATAGAGTCCTTGTTGTTCAACCAATTCACCATGTGTTCCCGTCTGTGTGACTTGTCCATCTTCTAAAACATAGATTAGATCGGCTTGTTTCACCGCTGATAATCGATGAGCCACTATCAAAGTTGTGCGATCTTTCAAAAACTCGCTCAACGCTTTATGCAGTGCTGACTCTGTTGCTGTATCGAGTGCAGATGTCGCTTCATCAAGAATAACAAACTTAGGATTGCTCAGCACCATACGAGCTATTGCTAAGCGTTGTCGTTGACCACCAGACAGTCGAACGCCATTCCTACCAATTTGTGTATCTAAGCCATTGCTCAGTTGCTTGATGACATCTTGCATTTGAGCGACTTCAAGCGCACGCCACAACGACATTTCGTCGTATTCAGCACCAAGGGTCAGATTATGCCTTAATGTATCGTTAAAGAGTATAGGTTGTTGTAAAACAACGGCAATTTGATTGCGTATTACATCAAAGCTGATGTCATCGGTTGTTTCACCGTTATAGCGAATGCAACCTGAGTCTGCTTGGTAAACCCCAATCAGCAACTGGATTAACGTAGATTTACCCCCTCCACTCGCACCGACCAAAGCGACTTTTTTACCTGCAGGGATGTGCAGCGATAGCCTATTTAAAACAGTGTTTTCTAATGTGTAAGAGAATGTAACGTCTTCGATGTCAACTGTCACTTCTTGATCTTCAGTAAATGGGTTCACTTTACTGATAGGGCGCTTCTCTTCTTCTAACTGAAGAAGATCGTTGATGCGTTGTAGTGCCGCTTTCGCGCTATACCAAGAGAATTGAATCCCTAGTAGCTCTTGGACCGGGCCTAACATGAACCACAAGTAGCCAAATACCGCGAAAATCTGACCAATGGTTAAGTCACTGAATAACACCATTAGCATAGCGACGGCACGGAAAAGCTCGAAACCTAGTAAGAACAGCAGAAACGAAACACGGCCAGCAGCTTCAGATTGCCAAGCGTATTTGTCTGCATCGATTCTTACTTGGTTTGCTTGAACCTTAAGTTCATCGAGAAAGATACGTTCTTTATTCGCCGCGCGCAGTTGGTAAATGCCATCTAAGGTTTCCACCAAACGGTTTTGAAAGCGCTCAAAAGATTGGTTTTCGTATTTCTTAAGGTGTTTGACCCTGCTGCCTAGTTTACGGGAGAAATAAATCACAACAGGATTGACCAGTAAAATGAACAACCCTAAACGCCACTCTAGCCACAACAGCACGATCGCTGTACCGAACACGGTCAGGAAGCTGATGATAAATTTAGAAAGAGTCGAGCCAATGAACTTATCTATTGTCTCTATGTCTGTTATTAGGTGGGCGTTGATACCGCCGCTGCCTTTGGTTTCGTATTGTCTAATACTGATGCGACCAAGCTTATCTATCATCTTGCTGCGCATTTGATAGGTAATTGTTTTGGACACAAGCGTAAACTGGCGCCCTTGCAGAATGTTCAACGCTTGGCTAACGGAGCGCATGATAATCACTAACAACAAAGTTAGTGCTATATAGCCAGTCGGTGTTTGTAATGAAGATGGAAGTAGGTGGTTCATCATCTCTAAGCCTGAAGCGGGCTTATCGAGTAATACTTCATCAACCATTAATGGCATGAGCAACGGGATAGGGACACTAATGAGAGTTGCAAATATGGCAATAATGTTAGCAAACAGTAATTTGGACTTGTGTTTTTTTACTTGAGTTATTAACCAAGAACGGCTAATAGTGTCTTCTGAATTGTTCATTGTAATGAGAATAAGTCCTATTTAGTTTGATGGCCGCATTCTACTGCGTTCTCTTGATAATGGAAGTCTCAATTTAATTGGAAGTTAATATGAAAATAGAACATTACCAACGCTTAACCAAACAAGCCGTTGCATTAATTGAATCAGAAACCGATCTAACTGCTAATCTTGCTAATATCAGTTCATTATTATTCATGGAATTGGATGACTTGAATTGGGCGGGTTTCTATTTAATGAAGCAGGATTTAGCTAAGGAAAAAGACGAACTTGTACTGGGCCCTTTCCAAGGTCAACCTGCTTGTGTGCGAATTCCGGTCGGGCGTGGTGTGTGTGGAACTGCGGTTGCGACGAATACAGTTCAGCGCATTCATGATGTTCATGAGTTCGAAGGTCACATCGCTTGTGACGCTGCAAGTAACTCAGAAATCGTTATTCCGTTCTCGATTGGCGGAAAAATCGCGGGCGTTCTTGATATTGATAGCCCAAATGTTGGTCGTTTTTCTCAAATTGACGAGGACGGATTGACATTTTTCATGGCAGAAGTGGAAAAGCTGCTTAATTCGCACGCGAACAAGGCATAAATTATTCTCTTACTGTGGTTTTTCCCAAGCATCTCTTTATAATACGTAAAAATATTTTCTTAATGCTCGCGGAAAACCGCAAAAACCAGGAACCCACATGGAAAACACTGAAAAGTTAAAAAACAGCAAAGAAGTTATCGCATATATTGCTGAATGTTTCCCTAAATGCTTTACTCTAGAAGGTGAAGCGAAGCCACTTAAAATTGGTATTTTTCAAGATCTTGCTGAACGTCTAAATGAAGACGAAAAAGTAAGTAAGACTCAGCTTCGTGCAGCGTTAAGACAGTACACATCATCATGGCGTTACCTGCACGGCGTAAAAGCTGGCGCAGAACGTGTTGACCTAGACGGCAACGCGTGTGGCACACTAGAAGAAGAGCACGTTGAACACGCTAAAGCTACACTTGCAGAAAGCAAAGCGAAAGTTCAGGCTCGTCGTAAAGAACAAGCACAAAAAGCTCGTGAAGAAGGCAAAGCGAAACCTAAGGCGAAGAAAGCTCAACAGCCTCGTCGTCAAGCGCCTAAAGCACCAAAAGTAGAAAAGCCTGTAGAAACACGCGCTTTGAACGCTGACGAATTCATCGCTGGCAAAGAAGTAAATGTGAACATGGGTAAAGGAAACATGGCTGCGACCATTGTTGAAATCAATAAGGAAGATGTGCGTGTTCAGTTAGCAAACGGCCTACAAATGGTTGTTAAAGCGGAGCACTTGCGCGCTTAAAGGAGATACTCCTACGCATGAAATGCCGTTCAAAATTGACACTGATTGCTGCTAGCTTTTGGCTAGCAGCTTCAGCTCAGGCTCTTGAAGCCAAATTAGATCAGGACGATTTACCTCTACTCGCTCCTGAGGTCCAACACGAAACTGCTAGTAAACGTGTTACTTCTCGATTTACTCGTTCTCACTATAAACACTTCAATCTCAACGATGATTTCTCTCAAGCTATCTTTAATCGTTACTTAGAGATGCTGGATTATAATCGTAATATCTTCACTCAAGCTGATATTGACTCTTTCTCTGCGTCATCTAAACAAATTGATGATCAGCTGAAATCGGGCAATAACCAGATTGCATTCGATGTTTATAATCTGTCTATGCAGAAGCGTTTTGAACGTTTTCAATATGCATTGTCTTTGCTAGATACAGAGATTAAGTTTGATACCGATGAAAGTATTGAGCTCAATCGTAGTGAAGCTGAGTGGCCAAAAGATATCGCTGAAGTGAATGAGCTTTGGAGAAAACGCGTTAAATATGATGCGTTGAATCTAAAACTTACTGGTAAAGAGTGGCCAGAGATTCAAGAAGTTTTGGAAAAGCGTTACAACAATGCGATGAAGCGTATTACGCAATCGCATAATGAAGATGCTTTCCAGATCTACATGAACGCATTTGCGCGTGAAGTTGATCCTCACACAAGTTACCTTTCTCCAAGAAATGCAGAACAATTCCAATCTGAGATGAACCTATCTCTAGAAGGTATTGGTGCTGTGCTTCAGATGACAGACGACTACACCGTTATTCGCTCTTTAGTTGCTGGTGGCCCTGCGTCAAACAGCAAACAATTGAGTGATGGAGACCGCATTGTTGGTGTTGGTCAAGATGGCGAAGAAATTGTTGATGTTATCGGGTGGCGTTTAGACGATGTAGTACAACTTATTAAAGGCCCTAAAGGGACCAAAGTTAAGCTACAGATCTTGCCAGATGGTAAAGATGCAAAAAGTCACGTTGTCACAATTGTTCGCGATAAGATTCGTTTAGAAGACCGCGCTGTTAAATCAGAAGTGATCGAGAAAGACGGCAAGAAAATTGGTGTATTAGAAGTACCAAGTTTCTACGTTGGCCTTTCTAAAGATACCGATAAACTGATCACCGAGCTTAAAGAGCAAGGTGTTGAAGGTATTATTGTTGACCTCCGAAACAACGGTGGTGGTGCACTGACTGAAGCAACTGAACTCTCTGGTTTGTTTATCAAAGAAGGACCTGTTGTTCAGGTTCGTGATAGCTACGGTCGTGTCAAAGTGAACAGCGATACTGATGGTCAAATCAGTTACCAAGGCCCGTTAACGGTATTGGTGAATCGCTACAGTGCTTCAGCGTCTGAAATCTTTGCAGCAGCGATGCAAGATTATGGCCGTGCGATTATCTTGGGTGAAAACTCTTTCGGTAAAGGTACGGTGCAACAGCATCGCTCTTTGAATCATATTTATGATTTGTTCGATAAAGAGTTAGGCTACGTTCAATACACAATCCAAAAATTCTACCGAATCAATGGTGGTAGTACGCAAAACAAGGGTGTAATACCTGATATTGCTTACCCAACGCCAATTGATCCTGCAGATACTGGTGAAAGTGTTGAAGACAACGCTCTTCCTTGGGACAGCATCGACAAAGCGAAGTACTCAGTGTTACAGCGTAACGATGAGCAGATCGCAGCGTTGACGGCTAAACACGAAGCTCGTATCGCAACAGACATGGAATTTGGCTTTATCGCGCAAGATATTGAAAAATATAAGGCAGATAAAGACGACAATGACCTTTCTCTGAATGAAAAGGTTCGTCAACAAGAGAGTGATGATGCGGATGCGCTTCGTCTAGAGCGTATTAACCAACGTCAAAAAGCCGCTAAGTTAGAGGCATTTAAAACGTTGGATGATATTCCAAAAGACTACGAAGCCCCGGATGCTTATCTTGATGAATCAGTTGCTATCATGCTGGATATGATCAAGAAATAAACAAAATACCTGTTATAAGGTGATTGTTTAAAGACGTACTATTTGAAAAGCGAGCTTAGGCTCGCTTTTTTTGTACCTGTGTTCTTGCCTCGAATAATGTCATGTTAACGGCATGCTTCCTCGCTTTTTAACTTGCTGCAGAACCACTGTTATTTGATTTTCGGCTGTGAAGTACACTGTAAAAATAACTAAACTTAAGTATTATTTTTCGAGTGATAATGACATTTAAGTTACTTCGCACTTAAAATTTAGTGACTTAGATCATATTTTTTCGCTTTCTATTCATTACGTGCCTAAGCTTAAAGAAAACGAGGGGACGCTTATGAAATGGATTCTACTATTTTTATCTTGTTTAAGTTTTGTGGCTTTTGGGAGCGAGGTCGCTTCGAGTAGCCAACAATCAAAAAGTGATAGTAATCTATCTCATTTTGACCTTCCTTTGCTGCTTGGTGATTGGTATTTGATGAATCCTGATCCTGAGCAAGGCACTGAAAACTTTAGAGCGATCAAGCTCACTCTTGATTCAAACTACTCATTCACTATCGATATCCAAAAGAAAGACTACAGTGTCGATCATTGGGAAGGTTTGTATAACGCCAATGAAGACACGATTATTTTGGGTTTGAATACCTCAGAACCTCAGGTTTACGCGTACAGCAGTAATCACAACATGCTGAATCTTAACGGTGTTATGTTCACCAAGGCCTTGCCAAATGCATTGGCGGGAATCTGGTCCAGTGCCCAACTGTCTGGAAGCGATCTACGTGCGAGTAACATTCAAAAAATGGATTTAGTCCTTCAGCCGGACTTTATATTCATGTTCCGAGTATCAGATGAAGAAGGTGGTGAAGTCATTCGTCGCGGGGTGTATTACACAGAAGGCGATCAACTAGTGTTACTTTATGAGAACGGTGAACACGGCACTCGATATACACTGAACAGCGATGTGTTAACGCTGCAAGGTGAAGAGGGAGATATGTTTGCGGTACTCAATCGCATTCGATAATCGTGAGTTTTAGCAGTAACGGCGTACTCGTTGATAATATTGTGCACAGTTCATTTCTTAGGCGTTCCTGTCTGATTTGATTGATAAAATAGCAAAACATGGAGGCATTTTCTTACAATGCCTCCTTTTTTTAATATTCCCCTTGTTTTATTGGCGCTCAACCTTTAGATATATACAGTTAAAAAATAATTACGTATAACGATCAAAAGGAACCCGTCATGGCACATACACCTCAAGCCAAGTATCGTAAAGATTATCAATCACCATCTCACACGATTTCTGAAATCGATCTTACTTTCGATTTGTACGACTCAGCATCCATTGTTACGGCTGTTTCTAGTGTTAAGCAGGAGAAAGACAGCACGACATTAGTACTTGATGGTGAAGGCTTGAAGTTGGTTTCTGTTTTGGTAGAAGGTAAAGAGTGGACTCAATATGAACAGTCTGAAACTCAACTTACGCTGAATGACCTTCCAAAAGAATTTACTCTAACCATCGTTACCGAAGTTAACCCTGAAGGGAACAGTGCACTTGAAGGCTTGTACAAGTCGGGTGGCGCGTTCTGTACTCAATGTGAAGCTGAAGGTTTCCGCCGTATCACTTACTACATGGATCGCCCAGATGTGTTGGCGAAATTCACTACAACGGTAATTGCAGACAAAGCAGAGAACCCATTCTTATTAAGTAATGGTAACCGTGTAGATGAAGGTGAAGCTGAAAACGGTCGTCATTGGGTGAAGTGGCAAGACCCACATCCAAAACCAGCGTACTTGTTTGCTTTAGTAGCGGGTGACTTTGATGTACTTCGTGACGCATACACTACACAATCGGGTCGTAAAGTTGACCTAGAAATCTTTGTTGATAAAGGCAATCTAGACCGTGCGAGCCACGCGATGGTTTCTTTGATTAACTCAATGAAGTGGGACGAAGAACGTTTCAATCTTGAATACGACTTAGACATCTACATGATCGTAGCCGTTGATTTCTTCAACATGGGTGCGATGGAAAACAAAGGCTTGAACGTATTCAATTCGAAGTTCGTTCTAGCAAACGACCAAACTGCAACGGATACAGATTACCTAGGTATTGAAGCAGTAATCGGCCATGAATATTTCCACAACTGGACAGGTAACCGAGTGACGTGTCGCGATTGGTTCCAGTTAAGTCTGAAAGAAGGCTTAACGGTATTCCGTGACCAAGAATTCTCATCTGATCTTGGTTCTCGCGCAGTAAACCGTATTAACAATGTACGTATCATTCGCGGTCCACAATTTGCAGAAGATGCTAGCCCAATGTCTCATCCAATTCGTCCAGAAAAAGTGATAGAAATGAATAACTTCTATACTTTGACCGTGTACGAAAAGGGCAGTGAAGTGATCCGTATGATCCACACATTGTTGGGCGAAGATGGTTTCCAAAAAGGCATGAAGCTGTACTTCGAACGTCACGATGGTACGGCGGCAACATGTGAAGACTTCGTCGCGGCAATGGAAGATGCGTCGGGCATCGACCTATCTCAGTTCCGTTTATGGTACAGCCAATCTGGTACGCCGACGCTGTCTGTTGAAAGTAAGTACGACGCAGAGAAGAAACAGTACACGTTAACAACTCGCCAAGTAACAGCGCCAACTCATGAGCAAACGGAAAAGCAGGCTCTGCATATTCCTCTTGATATCGAGCTGTACACAGCTGCGGGTGAAGTTGTTGAGTTACAATGTAACGGTAAGCCAGTTCATAATGTATTAGATGTGAAAGAAGCAGAGCAAACGTTCGTGTTTGAAAACGTTTCTGAGCAACCGATCCCATCATTACTTCGTGAATTTTCTGCGCCAGTGAAACTGGAGTACAACTATTCAGATGAAGAACTGATCTTCCTAATGGTAAATGCACGCAATGAGTTCTCTCGTTGGGATGCGGGTCAAATGCTATTAGCGAAGTACATCCGCAGTAACGTTGAGAAGGTTCAACAGGGTCAAGCGTTTGAGCTTTCTGATTCTGTTGTTGATGCATTCCGTGGCGTACTGCTGAGTGATTCACTAGAGCCTGCGTTTATTGCAGAAATGCTCTCTCTACCAAGCCACAATGAAGTATCAGGTTGGTATGAGCGTGTTGATATTGATGCGGTCGCATCGGTTCTTAACTCGATGAAAGTTACATTAGCTGCAGAACTTGAAGACGAGTTAGCGGCGGTTTATCACAGCCACGCACTAACAGAATACACGATCGATCACGATTCGATTGGTAAGCGTACTCTACGTAAAGTTTGCTTAAGTTACTTAGCTCATACTGGGCAGGGTAATGACTTGGTTGTTGCGATGTATCAACAAGCGAATAACATGACAGATACGATGGCAGCAATGGGCGCGGCAAACAGTGCACAACTACCATGTCGTGAAACCTTGATGGTGGATTACAGTGACAAGTGGAAACACGATGGTCTTGTTATGGATAAGTGGTTTGCATTGCAAGGTACAAACCCAAGTTTAAACGCACTTGAAGTGATCAAAGCGTCGATGTCGCACCAGGCGTTCAGTTTGAAGAACCCGAACCGTACCCGTAACTTGGTCGGTTCATTCTTAAACATGAACCCGGTTCAATTCCACGACAAGTCTGGTCAAGGCTATGCATTTGCTGGCGAGATCTTACGTGAGCTAAACAGCAGCAACCCACAAGTGGCTTCACGTCTGATTGACCCGCTACTTAAGTTCCGTAAGTACGATGATGTACGTCAAGCTCTTATCAAAAAAGAACTAGAGACGTTAAAGAACATGGACAACCTAGCAAAAGACTTGTTTGAGAAAGTGACGAAAGCACTAGAGGCTTAAGTCAGCGCGCATTCAGGTAACTGTTTGCTAATAAGCGGTTTACTAATAAACTGTTTGCTACAACGAAAGGTCATCAGTGGTAGAGAATATCTGCCACTGATTTTTTGTTTCTGGTTCATCGAATTTTCGATAAGCTAGAGCAGCTTCAAGTTCAGTTTCACCGTCAGACATCTAAAAGTGCCAAAAAACACTGGCACTGTATATTTATACAGGTATCGTATGAATCGCTATATTTTCCAACTTAACATCTCATATCAGCAGTTTTTGGCCAGCTATTCTGGTACGGCAAGTAAAGTTCAAGTGATAACAACAACAGGTTTACGCTTACAGTTACCTGCAACTCGGTTCAGACCATTTCTTACACAAATAGGGGTTAGAGGGCAGTTTAGGCTGACAACTGACCAAAAAAATAAGTTTATTAAGTTAGAAGCTCTGTAAACCTTGGCATGCCTAGTGAGTTAAAAGGAATCTTAATCACATAATCAAACATTTCAGCTCTTACCACCTCCAAAACAATTAACTATTTTTCAATAATGCTTTTACAATAAATGAATGCATTACCTTTGCTTAACTCGTTAGTAGAAAAGCGCTCAACGGCACGTTTCAAACACCAGATTAAGTGATCCCCCTAATAATAAAATATAATTCTAATTGTGGAGTGTGACTATGACCGCACGTGAAACTGTGGTTCCAGTTTTACTTGAAAAAGTTTACAAGCTGATTCAAGACAAACTTGACCTTGCTCATCGACCTCTCGTAACTCAACTTGCTCAACACTTGTTTAGTAACGTTTCTCACGACGATCTAACTCAGAGAAACGAATCCGATTTATACGGTGCTGTAGTTAGCTTATGGCATCACATCAATGAAAAGAAAGCCGACGAAATCTCTGTACGCGTTTTCAACCCGACGGTAAGTCGTCAAGGTTGGCAGTCTACTCATACTATCGTTGAGATAGTCGTTCCAGACAGCCCATTCCTTGTTGATTCCGTAAAAATGGCACTTACTCGCCTAGACCTTTCTTCTCACCTTATGCTTCATAACCCAACACAAATCTCTCGCTCAGATAAGGGCAGTGTTGTCGGTGTAAGCAATAACGAAGGTGCATTCCAATCGCTTTTCCATATTGAGGTTGACCGTCTTAGCAGTAAAGCTGAAATGACAGCTCTTAAAACGGAGCTACTGGATATCTTTACCGATACTAGCTTAGTTGTGAACGATTGGTTGAAGATGGTAGAACGACTTGAAGAAGTAACCAATCAAGTAGAAAAGCAGAAAGAGAGCATTCCTGTAGATGGCCAACGTTTTGATGAAACGTTGGCGTTTCTTCGTTGGTTAGGTGAACACAACTTTACATTCATGGGTTATAAGGAATATGACCTAGTTTCAGTTAACGGCGACACTGAACTGCAACCGACCAAGGAGCAAGGTCTTGGTTTGTTTGCGAACTCAGATCGTGTACGTAACGTTAAGCTATCTGAGTTTTCTGATTCGGCACGTCTTGAAGCGAAAAAGCCTTATGTGCTTATCGTAACCAAGGGCAACACGGCTTCACGCATTCACCGCCCAGCTTACAACGATTACATTGGTATTAAGAAGTTCGATAAGAACGGTAAGGTCATTGGTGAGCACCGCTTTACTGGTCTTTACACATCTGCCGTTTATAACCAAACCGTTGAAACGATTCCTCTTGTTCGCGAGAAAGTAGAACGTATTTTGGATGCGAGTGGTTACCGTGAAGGTTCATACTCTTACAAAGCGCTGCACAACATTCTTGAAAACTACCCACGTGATGAACTGCTGCAAGCTCGAGAAGAAGAGCTACTAGAAGTCGGTACGGGCGTAGTACAAATGCAAGATCGCGATCTCCTGCGTTTGTTTGTTCGCAAAGACCCGTTTGGTCGTTTCTTTAGCTGCATGGTTTACGTAACAAAAGATCGTTACAACACTGAGCTTCGTCGCCAAACACAGCGCATCTTGAAACAGTACTTTGGTTGTGAAGAAGAGGTTGAATTTACAACGTACTTCTCTGAAAGCCCGCTAGCAAGAACGCACTATATTGTTCGTGTTGATAACAACAACATGGATGTGGACGTGAAAACAATTGAGCAAAATTTAATGGAAGTATCGTCTACGTGGGATGACCGTCTGTCTGAATCTATCATTGCAAACTTCGGTGAAAGCAAAGGTCTTCCATTGTCGAAAGAGTACATGCGTGCATTCCCACGTTCGTACAAAGAAGACATGATGCCAGGTTCTGCTGTTGCCGACATTGAACGTTTAGAAGCGCTAAGTGAAGACAACAAACTGGGTATGCTTTTCTACCGTCCTCAAGAAGAAGCGGCAGATTCAAAAGCCGTTCGTTTGAAGTTGTTCTACCACAGCGATGAGCCAATTCACCTTTCTGATGTTATGCCAATGCTTGAAAACTTTGGCCTACGCGTTATCGGTGAATCTCCATATGAAGTGCGTAAAACCAACGGTGTGACCTATTGGATCCTTGATTTCTCTATGCTGCACAAGAGCGATAAGACCATTGATCTTCGTGAAGCTCGCGATCTTTTCCAACAAGCCTTTGCGGCAATCTGGGCGGGTGAGTTAGACAGCGATGGTTTCAACCGCTTAGTACTTGGCGCTGGTCTTTCTGGCCGTGAAATCTCAATCTTACGTGCTTATGCTCGTTACATGCGTCAAGTTGGTTTCCCATTCAGCCAACAATACATTGAAGACACATTGTCTCATTACCCAGAATTAGCGAAAGGGCTAGTGAGCCTATTCGGCAAGCGTTTTGACCCGAAACTGAAGGGCAGCGTAAAAGGCCAACAAGATCTTATTAAGAAGATCACTGAACAGTTGGATCATGTAGAAAGCTTGGATGATGATCGTATCATTCGTCGCTACATGGAAATGATCACTGCAACGCTTCGTACTAACTACTACCAAGTAGACGAGAATAAGCAGTCTAAACCTTGGTTGGCTCTGAAAATGAGACCAAGCGAGATTCCAGATATCCCTGCGCCGGTTCCTGCGTTTGAGATCTTCGTTTACGCACCAGACATTGAAGGTGTGCATTTACGTGGCGGTAAAGTAGCACGCGGTGGTTTACGTTGGTCAGACCGTCAAGAGGACTTCCGTACTGAGATTCTAGGCCTAGTTAAAGCGCAACAAGTTAAGAACACGGTTATCGTACCGGTTGGTGCTAAAGGTGGTTTCGTTTGTAAGCGTCAACACATGATGTCTGGCCGAGACGAGATCTTTGCTGAAGGTCAACGTTGTTACAAGCGCTTCATCCGTGCATTGCTAGACGTTTCAGACAACATCATTGAAGGTGAGGTTATCCCACCTAAGAGCGTTGTTCGTCACGATGAAGATGACCCATACTTGGTTGTTGCAGCCGATAAAGGCACCGCGACATTCTCAGATCTAGCGAACTCAGTAGCTGAAGAGTACAACTTCTGGCTAGGTGATGCGTTTGCATCGGGTGGCTCTAACGGTTACGACCACAAAGCCATGGGTATCACGGCGAAAGGTGGCTGGGAATCGGTTAAACGTCACTTCCGCGAAATGGGTATTAACTGTCAAAGCACAGACTTCACTGCCATTGGTGTGGGTGATATGGCGGGTGACGTATTTGGTAACGGTATGCTGCTATCTAAGCACATTCGCTTGCAAGCTGCGTTTAACCACATGCACATCTTCATTGACCCGAATCCAGAATCAGCATCAAGCTGGGTAGAGCGTGACCGTCTGTTTAATCTGCCTCGTTCAAGTTGGGAAGATTACAATAAAGACCTGATTTCTCAAGGTGGTGGCATCTTCTCTCGCCGAGCGAAGTCTATCTCTTTGACACCTGAAATTCAGAAAATGCTGGGTACCAAGAAAGCATCAATGGCACCAAACGACTTGATCAAAGCGATCTTGTCTATGAAAGTTGATCTACTTTGGAACGGCGGTATTGGTACTTACGTTAAGTCTTCTAGTGAGACTCATACCGATGTGGGTGACCGTGCAAATGACGTGCTACGTATCGATGGCCGTGACCTGAAAGCTAAGGTTGTTGGTGAAGGCGGTAACTTGGGTATGACTCAATTGGGTCGTATTGAATACGCTCTAACGGGCGGTCGAGTTAATACTGACTTTGTCGATAACGTTGGTGGTGTAGATTGCTCGGATAACGAAGTTAACATTAAGATCTTCTTGAATGGCTTGGTGTCTAATGGTGATCTTACCGTTAAGCAACGTAACCAAGTTCTTGAATCTATGGAAGATGAAGTAGGTGAAATCGTACTAGACGACGCTTACTGCCAAGCTGAGTCTATCTCTGTTACTGAGCATCAAGGTGTAGGCTTAGTGAAAGAGCAAATCCGCTTTATCCACACAATGGAAAAAGCCGGGTACTTAGACCGTGGTTTGGAATACATCCCAGATGACGAAACGCTGCTAGAACGTGAGAAGCAGGGCCAAGCACTAACAAGACCAGAGCTATCAGTATTGATCGCTTACGGTAAAATGGTTCTAAAAGAAGATCTTGTGAGTGATGACATTGCGAATGATGAGTTCCATGCTCAACAACTGATGCAATACTTCCCAACAGAGTTACGCCGTAACTACTCTCAGCACATGGATAACCATCCACTTCGTGCAGAGATCATTGCGACTGCGCTTGCTAACCAAATGGTTAACGAGATGGGCTGTAACTTCGTGACTCGCTTGCAAGAAGAGACGGGCGCGAACATTGTTGATATTGCGAATGCTTACGCGGCATCACGTGAAATCTACGGCCTGGGTAAGGTATTGAAGAGCATCCGTGAACTGGACAACATCTCAAGTTCTGAAGCTCAATACGAATTGCTTTACCATGTACGTCGTACGCTTCGTCGTCTAGCACGCTGGTTGCTAAGAAACCGTACCGGTAAACAGTCAGTGAATGCATTGATTGAGCTTTACCAAGGTGATGTCGTCGCAATTACTGAGAAGCTGGATGAAAACCTAGTGGCTTCAGAAGTAGAAGAGCATCAAGCAATGGCTCAAGTATGGATTGACCAAGGTGTAAACGCTGAGCTGGCTAATTCAGTGGCTCGTTTGTCTAGCCTGTACTCAGCACTGGATATATCTACAGTGGCTCGTGAAACAGGTAAAACAGTACAGCAAGCGTCTAAGCTTTACTTCAACCTAGGCGACCGTTTGTCACTGCACTGGTTCTTGAAGCAAATCAATGGCCAAGCTATAGACAACAACTGGCAAGCACTGGCGCGTGCAGCATTCAGAGAAGATCTGGATTGGCAGCAACGCCAGTTAACTGGTCAAGTACTTAACTGTGGTTGTGCTTCAGATATCGATGTGATTAAAGCGCTTGATGACTGGATGGAAAGTAACTCTGTTTCTCTACATCGTTGGGAAAGCATCCTAAACGAATTCAAAGTAGGTTCTGTTCATGAGTTTGCTAAGTTCTCAGTAGCACTGCGTGAATTGATGCTGTTGAATCTAAACTGCATGTCAAAAGACTAGTTACTAGATAAGACGAAAAAGTATAAGGGCAGGCCAAAAGGTCTGCCTTTTTCGTTTCGGTAAAGTGGAAACAATAGGCCTAACGACTTTTGAAGAACAAACTTCGACGCAAACGTTGTTTGTTGTTAAGTGACCTGATGGCTGTACTAAGGTTGAGATTAGAAATGGCTTAATAACTTGAAGAAACGATAACGTTTGCTTAATAATGAACCTCATTCGTTAGCAAACTTGATTATCTTACCCTTACAGACAGTAATAGATTGAATAGTTGGGTAAATAAGTAAATAATAGCGCCCCGTTTACACGGGGCTTTTTTCTATCGGAGGCACAATGCTTTACCGTCTAGCCAGAACTGGCTTTTTCCAACTTGATGCCGAAAAGGCACATGATCTTGCAATTCAAAATTTCAAGCGCTTCACAGGCACACCTATTGATCTTTTGTATCGCCAACAATTACCTCACCGACCTGTAGAGTGCATGGGTCTTACTTTTAAAAACCCAGTTGGCCTTGCTGCTGGCCTAGATAAAAACGGCGAATGTATTGATGCATTTGGCGCAATGGGTTTTGGTTTCGTAGAAGTAGGAACAGTGACTCCACGTCCGCAAGCGGGTAACGACAAACCTCGTTTATTCCGTCTTGTTGAAGCTGAAGGTATCATCAACCGCATGGGTTTTAACAACTTAGGCGTCGACAACCTTGTTGAGAATGTTAAGAAGTCGAACTACGATGGCATCTTAGGCATTAACATTGGTAAGAATAAAGACACACCAATTGAAAAGGGCGCTGAAGATTACTTGATCTGTATGGAGAAGGTATATCAATACGCTGGTTACATTGCTGTGAACATCTCTTCACCAAACACTCCAGGACTTCGTTCTCTGCAATATGGCGAAGCACTAGACGATCTATTGTCTGAACTGAAAACGAAACAAACTGAACTGGAAGAGAAGCATGGTAAATATGTTCCTCTTGCTCTTAAGATTGCTCCGGATCTAAGTGACGATGAAATCAGCCAAATTTGTGAATCATTGATCAAAAATAAGATCGATGGTGTGATCGCAACAAACACGACATTGGATCGTTCAATCGTTGAAGGCATGAAGCATTGCGACGAAGCGGGTGGTCTAAGTGGACGTCCAGTTCAATCTCGCAGTACTGAAGTTGTTCGTAAACTTTATCAAGAGCTTGGTGACCAACTGCCGATCATCGGGGTAGGTGGTGTTGATTCGTATGTTGCTGCAAAAGAGAAAATGATGGCAGGCGCTAAGCTTGTACAAGTTTACTCTGGTTTCATTTACAAAGGTCCAGGCCTTGTAGGTGACATCGTTAAAAATCTTTAAACGGCAAGACGCTTTTATTTCTGAAAAGCGACAATCTGGCATCGTCTTAATAAAAGAGACACTGTAACTCACTGAGTTGTAGAGAAAAGCGACAAGAAAGAGGAATTCATTTCCTCTTTTTTTTTGCCTATTGCTCAGTAAAATTACTGTAATTGAAGGTAATTTTGCGTTTTACCTAATGGAATGGTTCAACAGTGTGAGACGAAATGATGCTTAAACCTAGCGATACATGGAGTTGGTATTACGATGAGCAGCAATGTTCATTAATGCTAAACCTCGGAGAGGATATGATTTTCAAAACGAATCTGGTCCGCAATAAGCTGGTGGACTGCGCGTTTCGAGATAATGAATTCACCGTTGATGACGCATCTTCATACCAAACCTTCAAAGAACAAATTTCTGGCTTAGAACTGTCTGAGCCTCGTCAAGCTGAATTAGCACTCTATTGTGTGGCAGCAAAGCGTTTCCATAAGCCTGTACAGCCTAAGAGTTGGTTCTTCGACTCACAAGGTACTGGCCATGAATATCCTCAAGAAGGGGATATTGTACAAATGAATAACGAGCATAGCTTAGGGTATTTCATTGTATTAGAAGTGGGAGAGTGTGCGAGCCTATGTGCATTTGTTGACCTAGAAGAGTTCCTGTTAACGCCTTCAAAAGGACTGCGATTTGGAGACTCAATCAAGGTGATGCACGATAGAATGGTAGACGCGAACGCTATCCTTCATCAGACACACATAGCGATGGTAGGTTAACCTCTAATCTAGCACATCATTTCAACCACGCATCGCAGCACACAAACGTATAAACCTTCCTCAGAATCGGCTCATTAGCCGATTTTTTTGTGCCTAAAAAACCTCATCCTGATAAATACATCACGGCTTAACCATTTAAATAGTGAACTTACGACTATTTTTTCACCTTAATTTCTGCCCGTTTTCATCGCCAGAAGAGTAAATCTACCGTCTTTATTCCCTGTTTTTGGTCTTTTGTAGCTAAATTTCATCCATAAATCTCCTTTGGTATATACCAGTTTTGAGGTGAATATAAATTCACATTGCTACTTTGGTTAATAAGTGGTCAGAAATGAAGTCGGTTTGATAGGTCTTATGTTCTAAGGGGATGTGGGTAAGCGATCGCTTCAAGACTGTGCATTTGCTAGCCAGTTAGTCGAAAGATTCAATGAAAAGACGTGTTTAGTGTGATGCTCTAGTTATAAATTCAGGTATAATCGAACTCATTTTTATCAATAAAAGAACACTATGAATCAATATCTAGCGGTTACCTCAAACGGCCTTGAGAATTTATTAGTTGAAGAACTAACCCAACTAGGGATTACAAACGCAAAACCTGTTCAAGCAGGTGTTAAATTCAAAGCGACCAATGAGCAAATTTATCGTTGTTGTTTGTGGAGCCGTTTGGCTTCTCGATTTGTACGTGTCCTTTCTGAATTCACTTGTATGGACGACATGGATTTGTACCTATCAACCACTGCGGTTAACTGGGTAAATCAATTCCATAGCTCTAAGCGTTTTGTTGTTGACTTCAATGGTACGAACAACGAAATCCGTAATAGCCAATACGGTGCGATGAAAGTAAAAGATGCCGTTGTTGATTGCTTTGAGAAGAAGTCTTTACCTCGTCCTTCTATTAGCAAAGAGAACCCAGACATTCGTATCCACGTTCGTTTACACCGTGATAAAGCGATTCTTGGTGTTGATATGGTAGGTAGCGGTCTTCACCAACGTGGTTACCGTCCTGAATCAGGTCGAGCACCACTACGTGAAACTCTTGCTGCCGCGATTCTTCTTCGTAGTGGTTGGGACGCAACTAAGCCTTTCCTAGATCCAATGTGTGGTTCAGGTACGTTAGTGATTGAAGCGGCGATGATGGCTGCAAACATGGCTCCAGGTGTTAAACGTCAGAAGTGGTGTTTTGAATCACTAGAAGATTTCGAGCCTGAGCTATGGGCTGAAGTGAAAGCTGAAGCGAACGTTCAAGGTCGTCGTGGTGTTAAGAAAGTGGAATGTAAGTTCTATGGCTACGACAATGATGAACGTATGATCAAAACTGCGCGTGACAATGCTCGTCGTGCCGGTGTTGAAGAGTTGATTGAATTCGAAGTAGGCGATGCTGCAAAGCTTAAGCGTCCCACAGAGTTTACTGATGGTGTGATTGTTTCTAACCCGCCTTACGGTGAACGTCTTGGTACCGAGCCGGGTCTTATTGCACTTTACACAGCATTCGGTGCACAGCTTAAAGCTGAATTTGGTGGCTGTAACGCATCTATCTTCTCTAGCTCAGACGAGCTACTAAGCTGCTTACGCATGCGTGCAGATAAACAGTTCAAGTTGAACAACGGTGCGTTACCGTGTCACCAAAAGAACTACTCAATTTCAGATCGTCCGATGTCAGAGCGTCCATCAGGCGAGCAAGAACAATTGATTGCACCTGATTTCGCGAACCGTCTTAAAAAGAACATCGGTAAAATTGGCAAGTGGGCTAAGAAAGAGCAATTAGATTGCTACCGTATCTACGACGCTGACCTACCAGAATACAATGTAGCGATTGATGTATACCCAGGTCACCTTGTGATTCAAGAATACGCAGCGCCTAAAGATGTACCGGAAGAGAAGGCAAAACGTCGCTTAACCGATATCATCCGTGCTTCTATTCAAGTAACAGGCGTAGAAGCAAACAACGTTGTGCTTAAAGTTCGTCAGAAACAGAAAGGCCGTTCTCAATACCAGAAATTGGCTCAAGACTCATCGAACTTAGAAGTGAACGAGTATGGCGTTAAGCTGATTGTTAATCTTCATGATTACCTAGATACCGGGTTGTTCCTAGATCATAAGATCACTCGTCGTCGTATCGGTGAGATGGCCGCAGGTAAGGATTTCCTAAACTTGTTTGCTTATACAGGAAGTGCATCTGTTCATGCTGCTGTGGGTGGTGCTCGTTCTACAACTACTGTTGATATGTCTAATACCTACCTAGAGTGGGCGAAAGAGAACATGGAGCTTAACGGTCGTGTTGGTCGTCAACATCAGTTTGTTCAAGCTGACTGTCTACAATGGCTAGCTAAAGAGCAGGGTTCTTATGATCTGATCTTTATCGATCCACCTACGTTCTCTAACTCAAAGCGTATGGATCAATCTTTCGATGTTCAACGTGATCACATTCAGCTGATGGAAAACCTTAAACGTCTTCTTCGTGAAGAAGGCACGATTGTGTTCTCTAACAACAAGCGTCACTTCAAAATGGACTTGGAAGCTCTAGATGAGTTAGGTCTTAAGGCTCAGAATATCTCAGCGAAGACACTTCCATTGGACTTCTCTCGCAATAAGCACATTCATAACTGCTGGTTGATTACACATAAGTAGTTAAGAGATCGTATAAGGATATATAGTGCTGACTCTCTACAGTACAGAAGGGTGCCATCTATGTGAGATGGCATTCCAACTCACGGAACAGTTAAACATTAGCCATCACGTCAACGTTGTTGACATTGCATTTGATGATGAGCTCTTTTCCCGTTACGGGGTCACTATTCCGGTGCTCAAATTTGAAAGCTCTGACCTTTCTCAAAGCTCAGAGCTTAACTGGCCATTTGGCTTGTTAGAACTTAATGATTGGTTAAAGAAGAATGGCATTACTTACAATTCATAATGGGCAATTAGCGTTTGGTGATCACCCATTATTAGATCGTGCGGACTTCGTGCTGCAAGAAAACGAACGTGTGTGTTTAGTAGGGCGCAATGGCGCTGGTAAGTCGACATTGATGAAAATCCTATCTGGAAACATCATCATGGACGACGGTAAGATGCAAATCACGCAAGATGTGGTTGTGTCTCGTCTAGAACAAGATCCACCGCGCAATGAGCAAGGTACCGTTTATGATTACGTTGCTGGTGGCCTAGCTGAAATCGGTGAACAGCTGAAGATCTATCATGATCTTCTGGATCTCATCGCGACAGACCCAAGTGAAAAGAATCTAAACCGCCTTACTCGCGTTCAAGAACAACTGGATCATGCTAATGCATGGCGTTTTGAAGATCGTGTAAGTAACGTATTGGCAGCACTTAAGCTGACTGCTGAAACCAAACTGACAGATTTGTCTGGTGGTTGGCAACGTAAAGCGGCACTTGCTCGTGCGCTTGTATGTGACCCTGACGTGCTTCTACTCGACGAACCGACTAACCACTTGGATGTTGCAACCATTGAATGGTTAGAGGGCTTCCTGAAAGACTTCCGCGGTTCAATCATCTTTATCTCGCATGACCGTGCGTTCATTAAATCGATGGCAACACGTATTGTCGATCTTGATCGCGGTAAATTGAGCTCTTTCCCGGGCGATTACGAAAATTACCTTGTTGAGAAAGAAGAGGCGCTTCGTGTTGAAGAAATGCAAAACGCTGAATTCGATAAGAAGCTTGCTCAAGAGGAAGTTTGGATTCGTCAGGGCATCAAAGCTCGTCGTACTCGTAACGAAGGCCGTGTTCGTGCGCTTAAGAAGCTACGTGAAGAACGTTTGAACCGTCGTGAAGTGCAGGGCAAAGCGATTATCCAAATCGACGATGGCCAGCGTTCAGGCAAGATTGTATTCGAAGCAGAAAATCTTAACTTTGGTTTTGAAGGCAAAGAGATTGTTAAAGACTTTAGCTTCAACATCATGCGTGGTGATCGTATTGCTCTGATCGGTCCTAATGGTTGTGGTAAGAGTACGGTACTTAAGCTGCTTCTTGACCAGCTTAAGCCTGATTCAGGTCGTTTGCATTGTGGTACTAAGCTTGAAGTCGCTTACTTTGACCAATACCGCGAAATTCTAGACCCTGAGAAGTCTGTAATTGATAACCTCGCGGATGGTAAGCAAGAAGTGACCGTAGGTGGCCGTGAGCGTCATGCTCTAAGCTACTTACAAGATTTCTTATTCTCTCCAAAACGTGCTCGCACTCCTGTTAAAGCACTATCTGGTGGTGAGAAAAACCGTCTGTTATTGGCGCGTATTTTCCTTAAGTCGAACAACTTGTTGATTCTCGATGAGCCAACCAACGATCTAGATATCGAAACTTTGGAACTTTTAGAAGATTTGCTTGCCAACTATCAGGGTACGCTGCTTTTAGTGAGTCACGATCGTCAGTTTGTTGATAACACAGTGATGACAAGTTGGATCTTTGAGGGTAATGGCGTTATTGAAGAATTTGTTGGTGGTTACCACGATGCTCAGCAGCAAAGAAAGCAAGCATTAGAGTACCGACAGGTTGAAAAGCCATCAAAGCCCGAGAAAGTAGTTGAGGAAACTCCCAAAACTGCGCCAGTTAAGGCTAAACCTAAGAAGTTATCGTATAAGCTACAACGAGAACTAGAAGCGCTACCAATGCGTTTAGAAGAATTGGAAACTCAAATTGAAACTCTTCAGGAAGAAGTCAACGATCCCAGCTTCTTTTCAAAATCTGTAGAGCAGACACAACCAGTTTTAGATAAGCTATCTGCAGCAGAGCAGGAGCTTGAAGTTGCTTTTGAGCGCTGGGAAGAGCTCGAGGCACTACAACAGGAAAGTTAAGAAGTAATAATGACTTGTACTAAATTTAAATTAACTACAGTTGCAGCATTAGTTTTAGCTGCAACTAATGCCAATGCTGCGCTTTACAAGGTCGTTGAAGTCACTCCTTCAATTACAGGTGCCTCTGAAATCTATGGTGTGGCGATTCAACCTGGTGTTGCGACAGACGGAACGAATGAGCTTGCGTTAGGTTGCTTCGATTCAGCTGCAACCAACTGTACCGATAGTGCATTTAAACTTGCTGGTGAGACTCGCGATACGCTTGAAGCGGTAAGTTATCGTGAAGAAGTACCATTCGCAATGGATGCACCATTTCAGTACATTCAAGAGCGTGATGATTTCGAAAACTATTGTTATCGAGAGCTGAGATATTCTACATGTGAAAGTTGGGCTGAAAACCGTTGGAATGATACTTGGAGTAAGGAAAGAAATGACCTTACTCACGTAAATGCGAAAGCGTTTGTTGAAGGTGGGGATACTTTTGAAACTCGCAATACGGTCATTAACTCTCTAGATAATAATGCTCAACCACTAGGTGTTAAATCTGAAGGTGGTATCCGTAATAATGCGATGTTTACGACGACGGCTGGGCCTACTGGCACCTCTGAAACTCGTGCATGGAAAGCGATTACGGCAAGCAACAGTACTGTTTATAATGTAGGTAGTGTATCTACGGCAGGTCCAAAAACAGACACTTCGGATACAACATTTAGCTCAAAAGCTGCTATCTGGGATGGTACTACAACAAAAGAGATTGATTGGATCAGAAGTGGAAATGCTCAACAAGATGAATACTTTGCCCAAGGCAGTATGCGTTCAATTGTTGAATCAAACTCTGTTTTCTATGGTGTTGGCTATAATACAGCAGATGGCAATGGCGACCTACAAGACATGAATGCCAGTGTTTTTGTGAGCGATTCACTTGACCTTACCAGCGCAACATGGACAACTACACAAATTAGCGGTGCAGAGGTTAAGTCTGGTTCATCGAATGACGATGCTAGATACAGTAACTCCGTTGCGACTGATATTAACCAGAATTTGTTTGCTGTTGGTTATTCTAAGCGTAATGGTTATGTGCCAGAAAGTGGTAGTGCGGGTAACAAGATTTTTGTTGTAACTGATGCTAAAAACCCGACAGCAACGTATTTGTCTGGTGGTATATTCTTCGGCGGTTCGAGCGGTGAAGCTAAAGCAGTTAACAACTTTAATGAGTTTGTTGGCCAAATAGATGCAGAAACCACTCGTGAGGTTGATGGTAGTGAAAGAAGACACAGAGGCTTTATATATCCTTATAACGTGTCTTCATCAACTGAAGCTCGTCGTGTAGACATCTTTAACGGTCAGGCTTGGTGGTTAGATGATCTAACAAATGATGGCAATGTTTCCGGAGAGAACAACAAGTTCCGAATTATTGATGCTACTGACATTAACGATGCTGGTGTGATCTCTGCTACTGCTATCAAATGTACAGTTGGAGGAACGACTCAACCGTATGACACAACGTCTCACAACTCATACTGTGGTGGCGCGTCATCTAACGCGGTAGAAGAGGTTGTTGCAGTTAAGCTTGTACCAATTGCCGGTGCAACTAAAGCTGATATCCAAACTCGTAGTGCCGACTCAGAGAAAGTTGATCGTCAAGGTGGTAGCCTAGGTTGGTTAACTTTGACTGTGCTTGGTCTGTTAGGGTTCCGCAGAAAATTTAAATAATTTATCTCTTGGGCCCGAGTTCACAATTCTGAACTCGGGCTTTTTTTCGCCTTGAGAAAAGTGAAAATTTGACCGATTCTTAAAGTTGGAGTCACAAAAACTCCGTAAAGTTGTAATCATTGTATGTTAGTAAATGGAACACCCGTATGAGGACTGCACTATGAAGAGACAAAAGCGTGATCGACTAGAACGAGCACAATCTCAAGGCTACAAGGCTGGTTTAAATGGACGGTCGCAAGAAGCTTGCCCATATAGCCAAATGGATTCTCGGTCTTATTGGTTAGGTGGATGGCGTGACGCCAAAGATGACAAGCAATCAGGTCTCTATAAGTAGATAGGGCGTAAAGAATTCAAGGTCAGGGCTCCATTGTCTGTTGATTACAACGGCTGGAGCCTTGTTAGTTTCAGAACAATACAAAGACTCCCAGAGCTATGTAGCATTCTAGTTTCGCTATCATAAGCGTATCGCTGGTGGATTTATCCTGTTTCAAGCTTAATACGGGATATTTTAATGCACTATAACTAAATTTATTGGAACGAAAATAAAGCAGCCATGGGCTGCTTTACTAAAAATCTAACTATTAGATTAGAATGCTGACGTATCTTGGAAAAGGCCAACTTTCAAATCTTTAGCAACGTAGATCTCTTTACCATCAACAAGTACGCGACCATCCGCAAGGCCCATAACTAGACGACGGTTAACAACACGCTTCATGTGGATCTCGTAAGTTACTTTTTTCGCAGTAGGTAGAATTTGACCAGTGAATTTCACTTCGCCAACACCTAGAGCACGGCCTTTACCTTTGCCGCCAACCCAACCAAGGTAGAAGCCAACAAGCTGCCACATTGCGTCAAGACCTAGACAACCGGGCATTACTGGATCACCAGGGAAGTGACAGTCGAAGAACCATAGGTCAGGAGTAATATCCAGCTCAGCAAGAACTAAACCTTTACCGTAGTCACCTTCAGTTTCAGACATCTTAGTGATGCGATCCATCATTAGCATGTTCGGTGCTGGTAGTTGAGGGCCTTGTGGCCATAGTTCGCCTTGGCTTGATGCTAGAAGCTCTTCGCGAGTGTAAGAATCACGTTTGTTTTGCATTATCAATTACTCCGATTTTTGATAGGTGCATATTAGTGAACAGGTGTACGCTAAACAAGTCCGATCAGTACTAGACAAACCAGTTTTTAATGCGTCCAACGATTCCAATAGGGTGCTCATGTCTTTCAAAGTTTTCAATACGTTCCGCGATTTTACTCAGAACGCTTTCTTGTTCATCGTCTCTAAATGGTTTGTTCATAATGAGAGGAATTGCTTCGTCTACATTAGACACAGACCAAATATGGAATTCTTCATTCTTAATGCTTTCAATAAGGTCAGGCTTTAGTGCAAGATGCCTTAAGTTCGATCTTGGAAGGATCACACCTTGTTCGCCTGTTAAGCCGTTGTGCTTACACACATGGTAGAAGCCTTCGATTTTCTCGTTTAGCCCGCCAACAGCTTGCACACGTCCAAATTGGTCAACTGCACCTGTAACCGCAATTTGTTGATTGATAGGGTATTCAGACAAAGCACTAACCAGAGAACACAACTCCGCAAGAGAAGCACTATCGCCATCTACTTCGCAGTAAGACTGCTCAAATACTACGGAAGCTGCGTATGGTAATGGATCTTCAAGGTTTAGTGCGCTGCTCACAAATGCTTGCATGATCATCATGCCTTTAGCATGAAGATTACCACCCAGCTCGGCTTTGCGCTCAACATCGGCAATATCACCATCACCAAAGTGAATAACACAGGAAATTCGTGCAGGTTCACCATACGATATTGGGTGTCCCGGTACATCGATGACCGTCAATCCATTAACTTGACCAACTTGTTCACCTTCAGTTTCGATAATGACTTGGCCATCACGAATATCATCAAGGGCGCGTTCTGGTAGATAAGATTCACGGTTGTATTTGTGCTGTTGAGCTTGCTGGATATGGTGAATATCAATCTCACCATTGTCGGCTTCAATCAAAGCTTCGTTCAATAACGCGTTGTGCCAAATAGGGCACAGTGGGATATAGCTTTGATCTTCGGTTTCTCTTGCTCCGGCAGTAAGAATGCCAGTCAACGCTTGTTGCGTGATGTTTGGTAATTCATAGCGTTGTTGAAGCCACTTAAGGTAACCAAGATATTGAGTCAGAGTGTCTTCTGAGAGCTTAATGTCCTGTTCAATTTCGCTGAATAGGCAAAAACCGGTTTGAATATCGCTGTCTAGGTAATCAAGGTCACCTAGTTGAGCTCTGTCTCCAACCACAATCAACTTAATGTTGTAAGTCAAAGGCAAAGTCGGGGATTGGTTCAAGTGCTCTGGATTACTGCTGATTGGTTCTACGGCTTCACCAAGCAGTGCTGATTTAAGCAGTAACCAGCTTCCTGGGTTGGCCAAGATCAAGTTTGCTGAAACGATCAGATAGCCGTTGTTTGCTCTAGCCAGTAGGCCGGGCTTTGTCGCTACAACCTTACCGTCTTTTGACTGAACTTGGTCAAACAGAGAGACAGCATTTAAAGACTCAGTTTTTATAACCGGTAGAGTGTGATCATCTAAAGCAGTGACTAGAGATTCAACAATCATTTGACGATAGATCGAATTGTCTGGAGCGTTTACAAGTAAAACACGCGAAAGGTTAGACAAACGGACAAAGCGGGTTAGCGCATCTTTGAATCTATGTTGAATATCTGAAAACGGGAAAGGCGAGATGTCAGGGAATTGCTCTAATTGAGCGCTATATTCGTCGTACTGAGGCGTAACATGTCGCCAATCTACTTGAGTCATTTAAGTTTCTGATTATGATAATGAGGTAGGGAGTATATAGAAAAACCGATCTCGCTTGTAGCTCTATGTTGTAGTTACTAATCACTAAGCTAATATAAGTATGATCTTGGTCTATTCTTTCAAGATCATAATTGTTAAATAGCCTATTTTGGGTTACGCTGTCACTAGGATTAACTCTCGAGATTAGACATGAAATATCAGCAACTTGAAAACTTGGAATGTGGTTGGAAATGGAACTATCTGGTCAAAAAATGGAAAGAAGGCGAGTCGATCACCTGCCACATAGATTCAAGTGAAGCTGACGTTGCTGTTAAAGCCTTATTGAAGCTTGAACACCAACCTACAGGTGTCCCTGAGTGGATATCTAACAACATGTCTCCTGAGCTCGATAACAAGCTTAAACAAGCGATCAGAGCTAAGCGAAAACGCCACTTCAATGCTGAACAAGTTCATACAAAGAAGAAATCAATCGACCTTGATTACCGTGTATGGGAAAAGCTATCTCAACGTGCGAACGAGCTAGGTTGTACGCTCTCAGATGCCATCGAGTATTTGGTTAGCGAAGCGTCTCGTAGTGAGAAGGCCAGCAAGACGGTGACTAGCCTCAAAGAAGACTTAAGCAAGCTCCTTTCTGACGATAAATAACCATCAACAGTAGTGGTGACATTATGATGTACGTAATCTTAATCGGTGCGGTATTAGTTTTTTGGTTAGTAGCAGTCGACCGACCGGTATTGAAAATTAAATTTAGCGACGGGGCGATCGAACAAGTTAAAGGGCATCTTCCACCGAGCTTTAAACACAACCTTCAAGAGATTGGTCATAACAATACCTTTAAAGGCGAGCTAAAAGTGTATGCAAAACGTTCTGGTTACAATCTCAAGTTCACTAAAGATGTTCCTAAAAACGTACAGCAACGTATTCGTAACGTGTTCCCGCATAATGGTTTTAAGTCTAAAGGCTCAAAGAAAGCGTAATCGTTGAGAGTTACGCGTTAGCTGGTCAATATTCATACTAAGTTAATCCTTCATTTTTCTTAAATCTCCGCATACTGTTCTCACCCTCAACAAAGAGAGAGCAGTATGAGATATCTAGTATTACTATTATGTTTTTTATCCCCAGTCGCTTTTCCCGACGATGCATTGGTTAATCCTGTAGCTAAAAAGATAAAAGTCACCGTCATGAAAGGGCTCAACAAGAGTAATGTTGATTTCGAGGGTTATTGCGATCTGATGATTGAGATGAAGCACTCTAAAGGTTATGCAAGAATCAAAAAGGTGAGAACGTCTGGAGATAGTAAAGTTTGCAAGCAGGCGAAAAAACACCTACCGACGAAGAAAAGGTTCAAATACAGCTTTCCAGAAAAGTATATCCGGCTACATATCACACACTAGCCACTCTCAACGCACTATAACTAAATATCCTTGATTTTATTGAAACAATTTCGTGAACCAATCTCTAATTTCTATTAATATTAGTTTTGTTATAAAGGCAGGATATGCCGATACAAGAGCATTTACGGCAAAGGAAAGTCACGGTTGTTGTTAGCAAATAAAAGTTATACCCCTGAAGTAGTTGAGATCTCAAGGAAGGTCTCAATCAATGTTGAAGCTCGCTTTAATCGATGGTTAATCTCACCTGAATATAAGCTCGCACAATCTACAGTAGACACGTTACTAAGTTTGGAAAATAGGTATTGTGATAGTGTCATATTTGATGAATCTGACCGCATATCTCACAATCAACGTATTTTATTGCGCTGCGAGCAGGATAGAGTCAATGCTCATCGTGAAAAAGTCGACGCGAAGCAACAAACCTTACGATACGTTATCGATGATGTCAGCAATGCCGCTTCTGCGCTAATGCTTGAGAAGCTTCAAGGTACCTTAATAAGTTCGTTGTTTTCAGACTTACCCGATTACAATCAGTTCGCTAGTGTTGCGTATTCGCCATCTTTAAACTTTTCCAAACTCCATGAAATATCCGCGAAAAGTAGGCCATTGAGCTCAAGTTTAATCGAGTTTGTTTCCAATCAAGAGTTTGCAGATAAATATGGAAAGAAATCTAAGGTAATTCTCGATCCAAAAGTTGCAGCACGACAAATAGGAATAGAAAATTGTCGTTTATTGTTCCCATTGTTAATGAGTCAACAGCTGATTAAGTGGAATGATGGCAACATTAAACACATCACACCTAAGGTTTGGCAACACTTGGTCGTGACGTCAAATGCGACTCGAATTCGACTTCAAGAAACGTCGGTTAAAGATCCTAACGTAGGCATTTTACTTGGTGTGTTGAGAGTTCTGCCTTTGTTTTTAATTTGTAACCACTTTTCTTCAACGTTTGAAGACGCATTGGTAAAAACGATGCTTGGTTATCGTGAAGCAAGTGACAAGCATGACGAATATTATGCTTGTACTGAGGTGATGCCAAACACACAGTTTCTTGAATCAATGGTCGAGCAGCTAGAGCTTAAGCTACTAAAAAACCTCGTTGAATTTATAGATTGGAGCCCTGGAAATCAGTTCATCAAGAGGGCACTTCTAGAGGAAGTGAATGACATTCCAGTACTTGAGCGAACGGTTTATGGTGCAGCTTTGGCTCAAGGTAGAAAATATTCTGTTTTCGAGGCGTTAGATAATAGTGAACTATTTAACGTTAAGCACCGACCTTATTGGTTTTCAACTGTTCAAATGTCTATCGCGACGATTGAGCAGATGCAAGATAAAGTACTGGGAAAGCTTACGGTGAACATGTAATAAAAAGAGAGAGTCTCATTAATGTCGCTCTCTTTTTTGTTGCGCTGTAACTTTATGTGAATGTCTTGTTTTGGCGCTAAACAGTAGGATTACACTCTACTTAACTGACCACTTCGAAGGTAAACGACTCTTGCTTTGCTATTGCGTGTTTAACAGGGATACCAAGGCGCTGGCAAGTCATCAGAACTTTCAATTTCCTGTCGGCAGGAGCGTGCTCTGACAGAATCACCGAGCTTAGGCACTCTCTATTAAGGTAGAGTTTATTTTCGATCATCTCGTCATCAGGTAATACCCAGCGGTATTCCTTTTCATAACGCCAATTAGAATGCTTAATTTTGAATATCTCAGCTCCCAGTCTTGATGTTTGTAAACCTCTTAGCGATGCCGGGCGGAACATATTCGGTTCGTCTTCATACTGGACTTCAAAACAGTTGAGATTGGCCTCGCCGTTATAGCAGTTGAGATCATACTCGATACACATGCCTTTAAAGTTGTCACCATACTGCGACCATAGTATTGGGTGGTCGTTCGACTGAGAGAAACACATGATCTTAAAGTTTTGTTGAAGCTCTTTGTTGAATGCGTGGTTAGATTCAAAAGGGTTATTAAAAGTTTTAGCGTAATCAAACCACAACGAACACTCGGAAATAGATTGTATGTTTCTGTCGTGGAGCGATCTGAACTTATAAAGTTTAGGCAACATATCAAACACCTAGTTTACAAAATTGCCTGATGTTAACACTTTAATTTACTTTTAAGGATTGAATGCATAGCATTTGATTGCTTAATCACCAAATTTATTCGTATAACTGTTTGATAGATAAAAATTTAAACACGAAATAGTAGCCTGTTAAAGTGGTTTATTTTGCGTTAGGGGCAAAGCGTTCAAGTTGTAACTTTTTACAGAAGATACAACGTAACTTGTTGGATTGCTCGGAAGTTTTAACAACTCCTTCTTGAGGCTGAAACTAGCTACAGCCCAGAAAGGCCGAAAATTGATGGCATACGGCCTTACCAATGAGAGTGCGATAGTGTGTTTAACGCTTTATCTAGCGATGACGTAAGTCGATTGGTCTGACACGTCTGTTGATGCAATGCCGAAGTGCGCTAACGGACAATTGATTTAGGTGTCAGTGTTTTATCTGAAGATATTAATGCCACAGCGTTTGCCCTTTTAAGTGTGAAGGATCACGCGGTAACTTACGTAATGTGAATTCATCTCTGAGATAAGATTTAGCGAAGTTCTTTCGCTTCTTTCCCAATGCTGGCAAGTCGCCTAACACTTTAACAATACCTTTAACTTCCAGTGAATCAAAACTATAGCCTTGATCAAGAAGGAGCTCCAATACTGGATAGAGTTTTTTATATACCCGAGTTGCTTCAGCTTTTGAATCTCGTCTTACTTTTCTCTTCGCCTGCAATGAATCGAGTAGAGAGAGCCTTCCCAACATGCCAAGTATATTGGATACATTAATTATGACGTTCGTAACGTAGATACTTAGAACGAGTTCGATGCAAAAGATAACGTAGTACTCAGTAATAAATATTTGGTCACTGTACAGGATGACCGGGTAAACATTCTCTAAGATCGTCATGCCAACAAAACTAACACCGATCAAGATTCGATAATTAGAACTGATAACGTCCACATTAGTGAATCGTAAGAACAAACAAATAATGGCAACGTATGTGATAAACGCAGAAACAAAGGAGATGACTTGCTCACCAGTACTCGCCACCATTAGGTCAACATTAAAGAAAGTAGATCCGATGATTAGTAGTGCGCATAAGATAATTGCTTGCTTTTGGTCATTGTTTGTTTGCAAAATTTTGGCTCCGATTTAATACAGCGACGGAGTATAGATGAAACTTGCAACTACTTTTATATCATTGATTTAAAATGGTTATTTTGACTACCTGATTGGTGGTATTGATTGGTTCATTGAATCGAGAAACCGTGTTTTTGATAGGACTCGTTCTTTGCTACATAAAAACAAATGCTCATACCAACTCAATCAGGAGGGCTTAAGCTAACTTGACGGCCACAAACGTCCAAGTCGTCATCAATCCGGGCATGCGATTGATTTCGTGGCTTACGATGAAAACAACAACGTGACATTGGACTTTTGGGGCGGTGAATGGAAAAGCATTAGAGATGGTCCACACGTTGAATTGAATCGTTTGGTGTACCCATGATTAGCGCGTTACTGAATCTTGTGATCGGTAGCGTAGCGACGTATAAACAGCTTAATCAATAACTGAATCTTAGGTTCATCAAGCGGCCAGTTGCATCATCAATGAACACCAATAGGCAGCATTTGTCGCTTCGGCCTTCAAACCAGTCATGATGTGAGCCATCTATCTGAATCAATTCTCCAAGACAGTCTCGACGGTAACGAGGTTGATAGACTCTAGGTTTTCGTTGTGAGTGCGGGATCCAAAGATTGTCGGCAATCATCCATTGGCGAAGTGTCTCTAACGAGATAGCTAAATTATGATTTTCTATGATCTTTTCACGTGCAAATGTGGGCGAGAAATCAGAATAGTGTTTATGGATAGTCGAAAGAATCTCTTTGCGATATTCGTCAGAATAACGCCGATTACTGGGTTTACCTCTAGAAGCATGGGTTAAACTAGCCGCACCATGTTCACGTAGTTTGTTCATTAACCTTTGAACTTGACGCTCACTTAACGAAAGTATCTCTGCCGCATCAGTACGACGCAAACGATGTTCACAGACGTCTTGAATAACTTTGAATCGACTAATTTCTTTTTCACTCATGGCAATCAACATCTCAGTAGTCCTTAGTAACCGAAGCTGGTACATGAAATGTAGTCAGCAACCAGTACTAAGGTGACATTTTAATCTAGCTCAAAAGTGACATTACTATCTGGGGCTTACACTCAGATTCAGTGCGTATTATGTATATTATGTTAAATTGACTTTGGCTTTTACAAGGCAGGTCTTTGTGTGATGCCCTGCCTTTTGTTTATCTACCAAATTGGCGTTCTATTTAACAGTAAGGCTATTTACCATAAAATACCTAATAAACATATATCCTAATCTTCGATTAAGAATACGTTTATTAGACTTCAAGCATTAATCGATCAATTGCTTCTGTGATCTCTTTAGTTCTTACTGGCTTGGTCACGAAATCATTCATGCCGACATCTAAGCACGAACATTTGTCTTCTACTGATGTGTGTGCTGTTAGCGCAACGATTGGTGTTTTGATGTTTGCGTCTCTCATGTATTTGGTTGTGGTTAATCCATCCATGACCGGCATCGACACATCCATTAAGATAATGTCTATTGATTCGTTGCCTCTTTCAATAAAGCCAATCGCTTCTTCACCATTACTTGCGATGAAAACCTCGTGGCCTTGTCTTGTAAGGATTAACTTTATCACCATTTGATTCGTTGGATTGTCTTCGACAACTAACACGGAATAACGGCTTCTTAACTCTCGTGAAGATTCGTCTTCTTTGTTAGCCAGATTATTCGTAACTCTAGTAAGCACTGGCAACTGTACTTCGAATTTGGAGCCTTTTCCAGGCTCACTCTTTACCGATATGCGCCCGCGCATCAGTTCAACCAGTCTTTTAGTGATGGCCAAGCCTAAACCTGTGCCACCAAATCTACGTGTGATTGTGCTATCAGCTTGCACAAATGGACTGAACAGCGACGAAAGTTGTTGCGAGCTAATGCCAATCCCTGTGTCTTCCACCGTTATATAGAAAGAGCTCTGCTGGTACTTTATAGAAACATGGACATGCCCACGCTCAGTGAACTTAATCGCGTTACCGATCAAATTAAATAGGATCTGTGCCAAGCGACTTGGGTCGATGTAATGAAGTTCACCTTCAGGGATATCGCTAGTTACTGTTAGCGGCAAACCTTTATCGTCTGCTGTCTTCTTTTGTTCAGATAATACAAAAGTTACAGTGTCTCTTACGTTGCTCCATTGAGGAGCCAACGAGAAACACCCAGATTCAATCTTAGAAAAATCCAATACGTCACTGATAATTGCCAACAATAGCTCAGATGAAGTGCTCATATTAAGCAGTATAGACTGTTGTTCTTCGTTCAATGATGTGGATTTTAGGGCGTCTATTAGGCCAATTATGGCATTTAGCGGTGTTCTTAATTCATGACTCATCATCGCGAGGAATTCAGACTTGGCCTTGTTGGCTCTTTCTGCGTCTTTTCTTGCTGTGACAAGCTCTGCGGTACGTTCTCGAACGGTTGCTTCAAGCTTTTCTTTGTTCTCAATATCGAAAACAGCACGCTCTATCAACGGTCGAAAACGGTTTAGTGTGGCCTTAGTTTCAATACTAAAGTGCTTGGTATTCGAGTGGATAAAGATGATGACGGATTGTGTTAGTCCGCTATCGATACCAGTAATTAGAACAGAGTTGATTTGATCGAGGATAATGGGATGTAAGGAATTGAATTCACCCAGAGACTTGGGTTCAAAAAGGATGGCGCATTCTCCATTGATCACTCGAGATAACTTGCCACAATCACTCCAATTCATCTCTTCGAAGACTTTGTTATTGCTTAGCAGGGTTTTGAAACTGCCTTCGTTCCCTACCCTTGATACCACGATAAAGTCATCAAACTTAATGTATTTTTTGAGCACGAACTCGAGACTGGAGAATATCTCAGATATGTTACTTGCCTTACTGATCGCAGAGATGGTTGATAAGATCACCCTGTTCTCTTCAGCCAGCTTTCGCTCACGGGCTTTTAGTTTTTGCAGTTCAATACGTGCTTCTTGCAGCGCTTCTTGACCTTCAGAAACCATTACTTTTTCAACCTATAAAACGTTGCAGACGATACCATTAAATTCCCGTGTGCATTCTCGTCACCAGAGAGCCTGCCTTGTTCACCAAACGTAAATGGACATATGTATGGGAGCCCATTAAGTGCTTGATTTATTTGGTCACAAACCTCATCCATATCTTGTTTAAGGTTCAACATTGGGCCTGCACAAAAGATATTGATCGCCCCTAGTTTCTCTTCAAGATCCATGTCGTTGTAGTATGAGGAGTGAATGATATTCGCGGCGCGGCTAATCAACTGCTGCTTAGACCCTTGCATCAGGTAGATGGTGTCGCCTTCACTGATGTCTGTGAACAGCTCAATCCCATTACACTCCGTCTCTCTGATCGAATGAGACAATTTGAAATATGGGTAATCGTAAGAAGAGCCGACTTTCCTGCCTAATGGGTAGACTGACGACTTTTCGAATATGTAGCCATCATCACTGCCATCTAAGTGGAAATTAGTCCATTCGTTGTAAACGGTGACGGCTGGCCTGTGGTCTATCTCCAACAAAATTCGGTTTCTTACTTTGGTCACGGTGCCTGAATACCGCGTAGGCGTATGACCCGCGCTGAAAGAGGAATAGATGGACTGAGACGCAAACACTACCGTTAAAGACACACCATTTATAGACAGCGACTCTTCGGTGAAGATACTCCAATTTCCGGAAACCTGGTTGTCTGCAGCACTGCCACCAATAATTGGCACTTCAGTACCAAATTTCTTATCGATAGCCGCCATCACCTTTTCTTCGTTACCCGGTGTGGAATGCAGCAAGATAAGATCAGGAATTTCACCTTCTCGGTTGGCGTTCTTGAGTGCTTTGTCTATCGCGCTGAAGGTACTGCGGTCTATGGAGTCGCTGAAATGTTCGATTCCCGTACCATAGGCGTTGATCCCCGAGTCATAAATAATGAGGACGCCAATGACTGGACCAGAATGAAAACCAGTTTCGGTCATAATGCCGTGACAAGTAGTACAGCCATGTATGGGAGTGTTCGGGAGAGCATCTACGAAATATCTCTGCACAGCGAGTGTCGAATACTCTTCTGTGCAGTAGCAAATAAGACAAGCAATATCGTCAGGGTTTTCCACCCCGCTGAGCAACTCATCTACTGCGATTTTATCGTCTAGGGAGTAAGAGACTTTTGATAGAAATTTCATAGATTCTGGGTAACTTTATTAATGCTCTCTTTATAACACTTTAATGCATTGTGTTTCACTGATTTGGTACATGTTTCTATCAAAAGAACCGAGGTGTGCCCCAGTTTCTCTCTGTTACTCCTTAGAAAGGTTTACAGAAAACGTGCTCACCTGTTGTGGAAATGTAACCGTTATTGAGGAGGTCTTATCACTAGTTTGTAACAGCCAATTTGATGGTCTTTTTTCTTCCAGAATTCCGCTTTCATTATAGCTAATGATAAATTTGCCAGTTTTAGATGTTTCGATCGAATACCCTAGGTTATTGCTTGAAACTGAAACATTATGATTATCAATGCCAAATTTACAAGGTTTTGAAACTATACAGTTTACTGTTTCGTTATTATCGTATGTTACTGTTCTCCAAGTAAATGCAGCTATTAAAATAACCAACATGACGATAATTTGAACAAGCCTGCCTTTTGTTAGCTTTTGTGCCGCCATTATAATCTTTACTCCTTGTTACAAAGTTCAAAGTTTTTAAATAAAAATCCAATTCCAGACCAAGCGTAAGGTTACTACTCTGTCATTGATTTGTTAATTCAAGTATAGTGTCGCGTTGAAAATGCCACTTTTTTTTAAAATCAGCAAGTGGAAATAAAGCCCTGAATAGGCTGAATTTCCTTTTCTAATTTGGGTGGCATTACGACGTGAGTCGTGTTGGAAGTAAAGTGTAGTAAATAAGAAATTGGAAGCATGCAAATGAGCCAAGAAAAGCAGCTTGAACAAAACTACAACTATACGGTCGTCCGTCAATTTACCCTAGTTACAATTTTGTGGGGTATTGTCGGTATGGGCGTTGGTGTTTTGATTGCCGCTCAATTAGTTTGGCCACAGCTAAACTTTGATACGCCGTGGTTGACGTACAGTCGTTTACGTCCCCTGCATACTAATGCGGTTATTTTTGCGTTCGGTACAAGTGCGCTGTTTGCAACATCATATTATGTTGTACAACGTACCTGTCAGACGCGTCTCTTTGGTGGCCCTCTCGTAGCCTTTACCTTTTGGGGTTGGCAAGCGATTATCCTGTCCGCTGCAATTACTTTACCGTTAGGTTTAACCTCTGGTAAAGAATACGCAGAACTTGAATGGCCAATCGATATTGCTATTACTCTTGTGTGGGTAGCTTATGCGGTCGTGTTCTTCGGAACCATGATTAAACGTAAGACATCGCACATTTACGTAGCAAACTGGTTCTTCGGAGCCTTCATTATCACGGTTGCCGTGTTGCACATCGTTAACAGCCTAGCTGTTCCTGTCTCTGCGTTTAAATCGTACTCGATTTATTCCGGAGCGATCGATGCAATGGTGCAATGGTGGTACGGACACAATGCGGTAGGCTTCCTATTGACAGCTGGTTTCCTAGGCATGATGTACTACTTCGTTCCTAAACAAGCTGGTCGCCCTGTTTACTCTTACCGTTTGTCGATTGTTCACTTCTGGGCTCTCGTGTCTCTGTATATCTGGGCTGGTCCTCACCACCTACACTACACTGCACTTCCTGACTGGACTCAATCTCTAGGTATGGTTATGTCTTTGGTTCTGTTTGCTCCATCTTGGGGTGGTATGATCAACGGTATTATGACTCTATCTGGTGCGTGGCATAAGCTTCGCTACGACCCAATCCTACGTTTCCTAATCGTTTCTCTATCATTCTACGGCATGTCGACTTTCGAAGGCCCAATGATGGCAATCAAAACGGTTAACGCACTATCTCACTACACGGACTGGACTATCGGTCACGTTCACTCTGGTGCGTTAGGTTGGGTTGCAATGGTTTCTATCGGTTCGGTTTACCACTTAGTTCCTAAACTATTTGGTCAAGAGCGTATGTACTCTGTATCCCTAATCAATGTTCACTTCTGGTTAGCAACGATTGGTACGGTTTTCTACATTGTAGCAATGTGGATCTCTGGCGTGATGCAAGGTCTGATGTGGCGTGCAGTTAACTCTGACGGTACATTAACTTACAGCTTCGTTGAATCTGTAGAAGCGTCTTACCCGTTCTACTTTGTACGTTTCTTAGGTGGTTTCATCTTCCTATCTGGTATGTTCTTAATGGCATACAACACGTACAAAACTGTTTCTGCACCTAAAGATAGCCTTAAAGCTATCCCTCAACCGGCTTAAGGAGATTTAGAATGAGCTCAAATTCAAATAATCGCCATGAGTTGGTAGAGAAGAATGTTGGCCTACTAGCGATTCTTATCGTTATTGCTATCAGTTTTGGTGCTTTAGTAGAAATTACCCCACTTATTTTCCAAAAGCAGACTACTGAACCTGTAGAAAATCTACGTGTTTACTCTGCTCTGGAAATGGAAGGTCGTGATATCTACATTCGCGAAGGTTGTAACGTATGTCACAGCCAAATGATTCGTCCTTTCCGCTCTGAAACTGAACGTTACGGTCACTACTCTGTAGCTGGCGAAAGCGTTTGGGAACACCCATTCCTATGGGGTTCTAAGCGTACTGGTCCTGATTTAGCGCGTGTTGGTGATCGTTACTCTGATGAGTGGCACCGCGTTCACCTTATCGACCCTCGCGAACTTGTTCCTGAATCAAACATGCCTGGTTTCCCATGGCTTGCTGAGAATGTACTTGATGGCAAATTGACTAAACAGAAGCTTGAAATCTTCCGTAATCAATTTGGTGTTCCTTACACAGACGAACAAATTGCTAACGCTAAACAAGATGTTGAAGGAAAAACAGAGATGGATGCAATCATCGCTTACCTTCAATCGCTTGGCCACGCAATGAAATAAGGAATAATTATGGACATTATTACATTTCAAAGTGTTTGGACTGTTACTGTTTTTGCTTGTTTCATCGGCATCGTTTGGTGGGCTTTCGGTAAAAATCGTAAGTCGCGCTTCGACGAAGATGCAAACCTAGTGTTCGCTGATGAAGCACCTGCGAAAGATAAAAATCAAGGAGTGACGAAGTAATGAGTACATTCTGGAGTATTTGGGTAACAGTAATCACAATCGGTACATTGATTGGCTGTGCAGCCTTACTTCGTTGGTGTTCCAACGATAAAACAGGTGTAGAAGAAGGTCAGGATATGGGCCATGAATACGATGGTATTCGTGAGCTTAATAACCCGCTACCTAAATGGTGGACATACCTTTTCGTTAGCACAATTGTGTTTGCAGCTGTTTATCTAGCTCTATACCCAGGCCTTGGCAACTTTAAAGGTCTACTAGGTTGGACGAGTTCAAACCAAACAGTTCGTAGCGTAGAAGAGTCTCGCTCTGCAATCGCTGCTGCGCAAGCAAACAAACAGTTAGACGCATACGCGAAAGAACTTGATGATGCTGACACCTACTTTGGTGAAGCTTTCAGAAAGCTAGCTCACGACGAAAACGGTCTACGTTCTGTCCCTGACATTGCATCAGATGCCGATGCAATCAAAGTGGGCCAACGTTTGTTCCTACAAAACTGTTCTCAGTGTCACGGCTCTGATGCACGTGGTCAGAAAGGTTTCCCGAACCTAACTGATGACGCATGGCTATATGGTGGTGAACCACAAGCTATCGTTACTACCATCATGCATGGTCGTGTCGGTCAAATGCCAGGTTGGAAAGACGCTCTTGGCGAAGAAGGCGTAAAAGAAGTAGTTAGCTACACGCTTAGCCTTTCTGGTCGTAGCGTAAACGCACGTGAAGCAGAGGCTGGTAAAGCGCGCTTTGTAGTGTGTGCAGCCTGTCACGGTACTGATGGTAAGGGTAACCCTGCTGTTGGCGCACCTGACTTGACTGACCGCGACTGGCTATTTGGCGATTCTCGCGCTGATGTGACGGAAACAGTCATGTACGGACGTTCTGGTGTAATGCCGGCTTGGAAGGACATCCTTGGTGAGGATAAGGTTCAGCTCGTCTCTGCCTACGTCTGGAGCCTCAGCAACTCAGATAAAGAGTAACATAATAATAACAGCCCCTTCTTAAGGGGCTGTCTTTCTTTTACAGTTATAACCTTAAGTGTTTGTAAAAATTAGTTTTATTTCATTGTATATATTGAGAATAATAATATGGAACAACCTTGGTATAAGCAGTTTTGGCCGTGGTTTTTGATCTTCCTAACCGTTGGCGTTTCTATGCTAACATTGGTTCGAGTCGCGATACTTACCAACCATTCAGTTAACGTTGTCACTGAAGATTACTATAAAAAAGGTAAAGGTATTAATGTCGACATTTCGAAAGTAAATGTTGCTAAAGAGCTTGGCTTATCAGCTTCAGTTAGCGAGAAAGGTAACTCAGTTATCATTACTCTCGACAAAGGCAAACTAGACCACTTCCCTGCTATTAGCGCAATGTTCGTGCACCGAACGCTGCCTGACCGTGATTTTACTCAGCTACTGACCGCTGATGCGAGAGGCAACTACACGTTGACTCTGGATCATGAAATGCAAGGTCCATGGTTTATCGAGCTTTCTCCGCATGATTCTGAATGGTTAGTGCAAGGTCGCATGAACTTCCCTATTGATACTCCTACTCAACTAACGAACTAAATCTTATGTGTGAATCCTGTTATCACTGCGGTGAAGATGTACCAGCGGAAACGGATTTTAAAGTAGAAATCTTAGGATCGGTGCGACCTATGTGTTGTCCGGGTTGCGAAACCGTAGCCCAGACAATCGTTGATAGCGGTCTGGTCTCTTACTACCAATATCGTACCGCTCCAGCTGAAAAAGCGGATCTCGTGCCAGAGCAACTTCTGGCACTCAGTCATTACGACAACGAAGATGTTCAATTGGAGTTCGTCCGTAACTCTGAAAATACCTCTGAAGTGACATTGTCACTAGAAGGTGTCTCTTGTGCTGCTTGTGCTTGGCTTATTGAAAAGCAAGTCTCTTCAAAGTTAGGGGTTGTTAGTATTCGTGTTAATACCACGACTAACCGCGCCCTGCTCAGTTGGGACAACACTCAGACGAAACTGAGCGAGCTGTTGTCTGCAATCCATACCTTAGGCTACAAAGCCGCACCTTTTGAGGCTGATCAACAAGAAGCCGCCTATCATCGATCGATGAAGAATTATCTCTATCGTCTTGGTATTGCTGGTTTAGCAACCATGCAGGTCATGATGCTGGCTGTGGCGTTGTATCTTGAAGTCTTCGGTAACCTTGAGCCCGAATTCAAAAGCTACTTCCGTTGGGTGAGCTTAATCTTTGCAACACCGGTTCTGCTCTACTCTGCATTGCCTTTCTATATCAACGCGTGGCGTAGCCTCAAAGGTCGAACATTGGGTATGGATGTACCTGTGTCGATCGCTCTTTTGTTTGCCTACGTTGCAAGTTTGGTCGCAACGGTGACAGAGAAAGGTGAAGTATTCTTCGAATCTATCTCGATGTTTACCTTCTTCCTACTGCTTGGTCGTTTCCTTGAAATGCGCGCTCGTCGTAAAGCCGCCGCTGCTAGTGGTAACCTGCTTAAGCTCGTTCCTGCTATGGCAACAACGTTAGATGGCGAACAAGTTCCAGTCAAAACCTTAAAAGTTGGCGACCAAATTCGCGTTCTACCGGGTGAGCACATTCCTGCCGATGGCAAAGTATTGTCTGGCAGAGTTCATATCGATGAATCGATGCTGACTGGCGAATCTATCCATGTGGTCAAAAACGAAGGCGATACCGTCTTTGCTGGTACATTGAATGGTGATGAATCATTTGAATTGGAAGTAATGACGTCAAAAGCGGATTCGGTTATTTCCAATATCGTTCGCCTGCAAGACGAAGCGCAATTGTCTAAACCCCGCATTGCAGAAATTGCTGATGTTGTGGCTCGATACTTTGTTGCGGTGATCTTAATCATCTCATTCGGTACTTGGTTTTACTGGCACCAAACACGACCAGAAGACGCTTTCTGGATCATGCTTTCGGTATTGGTAGCAACGTGTCCTTGTGCTCTGTCACTGGCAACACCGACGGCGATTACTTGTTCAACGTCTCGCATGGGTAACTTCGGTATTTTGCTGCGCAAAGGCCACGTATTCGAAACCTTGTGCAAAGTGAATCACTTGATCATCGATAAAACAGGTACATTGACTGAGGGTGATATTCGTATCAGCCAAGTTGAAACCTTCGCTGAACTTGATAAAGACACTTGTCTCAAAGTAGCGGCGAGCCTGGAACAACACGCTAACCACCCTATCGCTAAAGCGTTCAAGACTCATCTTTCTGATGAGATCGAAGTAGAGTCAGTTAATAACGTGATTGGTTCAGGTATCACTGGTGAGTGGAATGGCCAAGAAGTTGCGATTGGTAGTAGTGAATTCATTCTAGGTGAAGCTCAACCATCGGAAAGCAACGGCATTTACTTGTCGATGGCGGGTCGTCATATCGCTACATTTACTTATGAAGATCCAATCCGTAAAGAAAGCATCGAGTTTATTAAGCAATTTAAAGAAGCGGGCATCAAAACAACTCTGCTTACTGGCGATTCTTTGATTAACGCGAAGCCTGTTGCTGAAGAGATTGGTATTACTGATATTGTTGCTAACGCGAAACCTGAAGATAAACTTGCTTACCTGAACTCTCGAGATGCAAGTGACATTACCATGATGGTTGGCGATGGCATTAACGATGCCCCTATTCTTGCAGGTGCCCACCTTTCTGTAGCTATGGGCGGCGGTACAGACGTGGCGAAAGCTTCTGCGGATATGGTGTTACTGGGTGATAAGCTCGATAGATTACTTAAGTCGCGTACTTTGGCGTTAAAAACACGTAAGATAATTCGTGAAAACCTAGCTTGGTCATTAGGATATAACTTACTTATCCTTCCATTGGCTGTCGCGGGTTTGGTTGCTCCATACATTGCCGTTGTGGGCATGTCTGCCAGCTCTATTATTGTTGTGTCTAACTCGTTAAGGCTTTTAAAAGAGCAAGGTAAATAATGGAAAGTTTATACATCCTGATCCCCATTGCGATTGTACTGGTGTGCATCGCTGTTGGTATTTTTCTATGGGCGGTGAAGAGCGAACAGTTTGAAGACCTAGAACGTCAAGGTCACAATATACTGTTTGATGAAGACGAAAAGGCTCACAACCATTCTGATAGTAAACCTGTCAAGAATGAGAAAGCTAACAGCGAAAGCCAAACTAACGTAGACAAAAAGAACGATGACGCCTGATTGGATCGGAGCCTTTGTTGTTGGATTGATCGGCGCAGGCCATTGCATGGGAATGTGTGGTGGTATTGCGTCGCTTCTTTCGATTGGCAACAGTAAACCTTCCCCTGTTATTCCCCTACTTTATAACCTAGGGCGCTTGCTAAGTTATGCCGTGATTGGTGGTGTGATTGGCGGTGCAATCTCTTCGATAGGTCAGCTAAGCGATTTTAACGCTCTGCTAGGTTGGCTGCGATTATTTGCAGCTGGCTTTATGATCGTCTTAGGTTTGTATATCGGTAAATGGTGGTTCGGCTTGTTGTTCTTTGAAAAAGTCGGGCAGAAACTATGGCGCTATATCTCTCCTTTAGGTAAATCATTTCTACCCTTGAAGCACCCTAGCCATGCTTTGCCGTTTGGCTTTATTTGGGGTTGGCTACCATGTGGCTTAGTTTACTCAATGCTTACGTGGGCGGCTGTATCAGGAAGTTGGTACAACGGTGCCGGTATCATGCTTGCTTTCGGTTTAGGTACGCTTCCAGCGATGCTCACAGTAGGCATGGGCGCTAATTTCCTCAAAAAACTGCAACAAGCTGACTTATTTCGCCAATTAGGCGCAATTTTAATCCTCCTTTACGGTTTCTATACCGGATATATGGCATTGCAGCTCATTATTTATACCGTATAGGTAATCTTTAAATCCGGTTTTTTTACTACCCAACTGGATAAAGGAATGCTAAAATATTGACGTATATCAAATAGTGAAAGATTGTTATGATTTCTGAAAAGCCTGTGACGAAACGTGTTCAGTCTGGTGGCTGTGCGATCCATTGCCAGGATTGTAGTATTAGCCAGCTCTGTATTCCGTTTACTTTGAATGAATCTGAACTCGATCAACTTGATCAGATCATTGAGAGAAAAAAGCCTATTCAAAAAGGCCAAGAGTTATTTAAAGCCGGTGACGAGCTTAAATCTCTATATGCTATTCGCTCTGGAACGATCAAGAGCTACACGATTACCGAGCAAGGTGATGAGCAGATTACTGCATTCCACCTAGCGGGCGATCTTGTTGGCTTCGATGCGATTACTGGTGACCAACACCCTAGTTTCGCACAAGCGCTAGAAACTTCTATGGTATGTGAAATCCCATATGAGATTCTTGATGACCTATCAGGAAAAATGCCTAAATTGCGTCAGCAAATTATGCGCCTGATGAGTAACGAGATTAAAGGTGACCAAGAAATGATTCTGCTTCTTTCTAAGAAGAACGCGGAAGAGCGTCTTGCTGCATTCCTTTACAACCTTTCGACTCGCTTCTCTCAACGTGGCTTCAGCCCGCGTGAGTTCCGCCTAACGATGACTCGTGGCGATATTGGTAACTACCTTGGTTTGACTGTTGAAACAATCAGCCGTCTTCTAGGTCGCTTCCAAAAAGCAGACATCTTGAGCGTTAAAGGCAAATATATCACTATCGAAGATCACGATGCGTTGATGGAACTTGCTGGCGTTTCAAAAGAATAGTCTAGATATCAATGATGTAGTTCAATAATGAGCTGCATCATGTTTCTCCCTTAAAACCTCTTATATTTCTCTTAATCTCTCCATAACTACGCTACATTATTTATATGTTCGGTCTGAAAAGTAGGCTTAGTTATGAGTATCTATAACAAAATTTTAGTTGTCGCAGACATTAATCACGATGAGCAGCCTGCTCTATTTCGTGCTATCCAACTTGCTAAGAAAAGCACCTCAACAAGCCACATCACTTTCTTTTTGTCGATATACGACTTCTCGTATGAAATGACATCTATGCTCTCTATCGATGAAAGAGACGCAATGCGCAAAGGCGTAATTCATCAACGCGAAATTTGGATGAATAAAGTCGCAGAACCTTACCTAGATGATTCTATTGAATTTAATGTACAAGTGGTTTGGCATAACCGCCCATACGAAGCGATCATTGCCGAAGTTTACAGTGGTGAGCACAACATCTTAATCAAAGGTACGCGTAAACACGATACTTTGGAATCTGTCATCTTCACTCCAACCGATTGGCATCTGTTGAGAAAGTGCCCTAGCCCAGTGCTATTGGTTAAAAACGATTTCTGGCCAGATCGCGCGAAGATTTTTGCTTCAGTTCATGTAGGTTCTGAAACAGAAGCTCATTTAGAGCTTAACGATACGATGGTCGACAGATTGCTAGAGATCACCGGTCGTTTGGATGCGGAACCGTTCTTGGTGAATGCCTACCCTGTGACACCTGCGAATATTACCATTGAACTGCCAGAGTTTGATCCAACGTCTTATACCGATGCGGTTCGTGGCCATCACTTAACGGCAATGAAAGCATTGCGCCAGAAGCACGGTATGTGTGAAGAACAAACTGTGGTTGAACAAGGCTTGCCAGAAGATGTTATTCCTCGCGTCGCTTCTGAAAATAACGCTGCGATGGTGATTCTGGGTACAACGGGTCGTACTGGCTTGTCTGCCGTGTTTATTGGTAATACCGCGGAACATGTTATCGATAAGATTAACTGTGATGTGTTGGCTCTTAAACCGTCTGGTTACGTCAGCCCACTAGACCCTAACCTTTCGAAAGGTTAGGTCAGGGATAGTTTAACTTATAAAAAAACGCCTCAAGCATTGCTTGAGGCGTTTTTGTTTGTCTGTTGTAGGCGCATCTATTGCTCTACAACGATTATTCTTATTATACGTTCGTTACGTCGATGAACATTGACTCATCGATGTTAGAAGATGAAATTTCAGCTTCTTCGAATTCGTACGCTTTGCGGTCTTCACTACGGTCTAGTGGAAGGTTCACGAAGTCAAACAGCTCGCGGTCAGCCAGTTGGCTTGGACTTACGTTCTGGATTGACTTGAAGATCTTCTCAACACGACCTGGCGTTTTCTTATCCCAATCAATTAGCATCGCTTTAATGTTCTGACGCTGTAGATTCTCTTGAGAGCCACATAGGTTACAAGGAATGATTGGGAACTCTTTATGTTCTGCGTATTTGATTAGGTCCGTTTCACGACAGTAAGTCAGTGGACGAATAACAACGTTACGACCATCATCTGAACGAAGCTTTGGTGGCATAGCCTTTAAGCGCGCACCGTGGAACATGTTTAGGAACATGGTCTCAACGATGTCGTCTAGGTGGTGACCCAGAGCGATCTTAGTTGCACCAATCTTCTCTGCGAATGAGTACAAAGTACCACGACGAAGACGAGAACATAGGCCACACGTTGTTTTACCTTCTGGCACTTTCTCTTTAACCACTGAATACGTGTCTTTATCTACGATGTAGTAAGGAATGTTCAGCGTTTCAAAGTACTCAGGAAGAATGTGTTCAGGGAACCCAGGTTGTTTTTGATCTAGGTTTACTGCCACAACATCAAATTTGATCGGTGCTGCTTCACGTAAACGTAGTAAAATATCTAGCATCGCAAATGAATCTTTACCGCCACTAATACATGCCATTACTACGTCATTCTCTTCGATCATGTTGTAGTCGATGATGGCATTTCCAACATTTCTTCTCAGACGTTTCTGAAGTTTGTTGAATTCAAGTGTTTCTTTTCTATTATCGTTTTGGTTCATTGCGACTCTCACACCGTCGTATTACCGACTGTAGATTGCTAGTGGGACTGTTTTAGGGCGTGGATTATACGGATTTTTATTTAATGTTGAAATAGTAACGGCAGGATAAACAAGCTGAGTAATAGAAAGATTCTGCTTTTATTGTTCGATAAGCTCCCTAGCTGGTAGAGAAACGCGGTTTCACATGCTCTCGGTTGGTATCGCAGATAAAGAAAAGCAGCCTGATCTAATTCGATGAGGCTGCTTTAAGATATGTCGTAAAAGCTTAGGGGAATGATTCCGCTAAGCTTTTACTTCACTAACAATGATTCCGTTAAAAACTATTGCGCGGGAATGTACGGCAATACGCGAACTGTTGGTTCTGGTAACGTGATGCTGTCACTTCCATGAAGTTCTTCTAAGGTGAATTTCGCTCGCCCTTCTTTGATTGGTAGTTGCTTACCATTTGAAAGCTCGATGTTGCCTTCCAGCTTATTAGCGAACTCTAGCGTTAACCCTTGGATATCTGGCGTGAACCAACCAGAGAACATGCCGCTGACGTCTTCAAGCATCGCCTGCATCTGTGGCAATAGATTTTCTATCTGTGTAACTTCAACAGTTCCAACTAAAGGCTCTTGAGTCATCACGACCAAAGAATACGCACATTCTTGTTCTTGAGTTTGTACAAAGATAAGAGGGTTTGCTGAGCGTAGGTTTTGATCTACCGGTAGAAGCAGTTCATTGGCCGGAGAGACTTTTAGCTCTTCGTAGTGCTCTTCTTTTTCCATCCAAGCTTTGCTGATGTGACAGGTTTGCTGAGCTTGTTGATCAACAAAGAAGACCGCAACTTTGACATCATCATGCCCTTCTTTGGTGTTGTTTTTCAGCTGAGTATAAAGCTTAGAATACGTGAACATGTATTCTTGCGCTGTAGCAGGAAGAGAAACCCCAAGGCTTAATGAGGCTAATAAAGCGAGTGCTGTCTTTTTCATTATTATAATCTTGTCGAAGTTGAGCGTTTATAAATAGAAAGAGCAGCCAATGAGCTGCTCTTTTTGTGATATTACTTGGTATAAGCCGACTATCGAAGGCAACCAAGTTGGTATCAAAATGAGTTACTTTTTCCAGTATACCTCGTTGTGACGGATCATAGCTTGTAAATCAGTCACATAGTCGGAACCTCGCTCAGAATATTTTAACAAGCCATTGGTGAGCTCTGTCGCCGTTGCAGTTGTTAAAAGATCATCACCTTGCGCATCAAGTTTTGCACGAATCACTCTTAGATCGGCGTAAGCACGATTACGATTAAGGTTCATGAAATACCGATGTACGGATTCTTGGCTTGAAGAGAATGTTGCGACTTCATGCGAGCTACCTTCGTTACGTTGTAGCGGAACAAGGCCACAACCTTTGGTGTAACACCAGTGTCCAAAATAGTTATTTGCTTTAGTGGCGAAACGAGATGTACCCCAAGCTGATTCATTGGCCGCCTGAGTTAACACAAGCGCTTCAGGTAGCACGTTTACACGATTCAACATTTCTTTCAGCCAAGCGTCATCTAAGCCCGATGAAGGTACAGGCAGGCTATACAGCTTCCCTAGTCTCTTTGCGTATGACGCGTCTTCAGAGTCAACATTGTTCAACCCCGTCTCTGAAAGCTTGGTTAGAAACGCACGTTCTTTGGTGATTCGCTTGTTTTCGATGTTGATACTTGGGCGAAGATAAGAAAAGAAGGTGCCTTTCTTTTTATTTACATCTTCAATCGCTGCGAAATCTGGCTTATCAGAAGAGACGGTCAAGTCACCAACGTTTTGCTCTGAGTCTGGAGCCTTTTGCCCCGCTCGCCTGCGCTCTTCTTCTTGTTGGTAAAGCATTGGGCCAACTAACGAGATCGAGCTAACTAAGGCTAATGCTGTCACTTTTAGCGCAAGTGATTTACTTGCGCTTAATTTAGAGTTGTTATGCATCGAATACCTGTGGGTCTTTATTGTTGCTACCGTTGTGGTCGTCGTCGCTCTTTGGTCTGTCTGACGCGATCAGTTTGAGTTTAATGCCAAACATCTCGCGGTAAAGAATCCCTTTCACGTGGAAGAAGAAAGGTAAAACGAAGATAAGGCCAATGCCGTACATCATTGCCGCGACGATGAACATCAGCATTACTAATAGGTAGATAGAAGCAACGGTGAAGATTTTTTTGTTGACAGCACGCAGAGAAAGCAGCAGCGATTGCATTGGCGGCACTTTCTTATCACAAATCAGCAGAATCGAATGGCTGAACGCCAGTGAGAAGTAGATAGACAAGAACGGCAGAATCATACCTGCGATGCCTTGAAGCATCAGGCTGAACAGAGTCACAAGAATTACTGGAATCGTAAACTGTAAGCCTTTACCAATGTGGCGTACTTTGGTCTGTAGGCCAGCGGCGTGGCTCATTGCCATTAAACAGATACCGGCATAGATAGGCGCGCTGATCACTTCATAGCTAAAGTTCGCAATAAAAATCGATTCAACGATTTGTGGCGTGAACGACTCTGGGTCGATAACCGCATCCAAGATAACCGCAGGATCACCAAGCTGTAGTTTTAGTGCGATATAAAAGATAGCGAGCTGCACAAACATCAAAGCAATAATCGCTGGGGAAAACGAAAGAAAGTGACTTATCGTATGTTTCCAAGCTTCTTGGAATACAGCCGTTGCTTTGAGCTCATAATCGCCAGAAAGTGCACGGTTGATACTACCGCCCAAATTAAAATCTTTTTCGATGTCGTTGTTCATATTGATACCTAGGTGTGCCGATTAAGCGAAGCCACCTAACTTATTGATAAAAAATTACCTTCATTATACTCATATGTCGGATACAAACTAAAATATGAATCTGTAACAAGGCTTGCTTTTGCGTCTTGATGGTTAATAATTAGACACTTGTTAGGGTGTAAACCCAGTAAATAACAGTATGGTAAAGGATGTTTACTTTTACCTGCGAAATTTTTTATCTTCGAAAGGTAAAAAATGCTTTGAATTCACGTTTTTGGTGATTATGATGCGCGCCTTAAAGGTGTATAGCAACAGGTCTCAAATAGAACCAAGGTGGAGAAAAACAGACGTTGAACGCTAAAAAATCAGTAGGAAAGCCAGTAGTACAGCTAACTGGCATCAGTAAAAGTTTCGATGGTAAGGAAGTCATCGGCAATCTGGATTTAAACGTAAATCATGGTGAGTTTCTCACGATTTTAGGCCCATCAGGTTGTGGTAAAACAACCGTGCTAAGAATGATTGCGGGTTTTGAAACGGCAGATAGTGGTCAAATACTATTAGCTGAACAAAACGTAACCCAAGTTCCTGCTGAACAAAGGCATGTAAACACTGTATTCCAAAGCTATGCCCTATTCCCGCATATGACCGTTTTCGACAATGTGGCATTTGGCTTACGCATGCAGAAAGTTCCAAACAGCGAGATTGAACCTCGTGTAATGGATGCTTTGAAAATGGTGCGCCTAGAACAAATGGCACAACGAAAGCCACACCAGCTATCTGGTGGCCAACAGCAACGTATCGCAATCGCTCGTGCTGTCGTTAATAAGCCTAAAGTTCTTTTGTTGGATGAATCTCTATCTGCTCTGGATTACAAACTACGTAAACAGATGCAAATCGAGCTGAAACAATTACAACGCCAACTTGGTATCACGTTCATTTTTGTAACGCATGACCAAGAAGAGGCGCTGTCTATGTCTGACCGTATTATTGTTATGCGTGATGGCGTGATTGAACAAGACGGAACACCAAGAGAGATCTACGAAGAGCCTAAGAACCTATTTGTAGCGCGTTTCATTGGTGAAATTAACGTATTCGAAGCGACAGCGAAATCTCGTCAAGATGAAAAACGCATTGTTGCGACAATCGAAGGTGAAGAGTCCATTATCTATCACGATAAAGACGTAACACCGGGTCAAAAACTGCAAGTATTGCTTCGACCTGAAGATCTTCGAATCGAAGAAATTAAAGAGTCAGAGCAACGCGGTATTGTTGGCCACATTGTCGAGCGAACCTATAAAGGCATGACATTAGATTCAGTCGTAGAACTTGAATCTGGTATGCGTGTCATGGTTAGCGAATTCTTCAACGAAGATGACCCTGATGTTGATCACTCACTGGGCCAAAAAGTTGCAGTAACTTGGGTTGAGAGCTGGGAAGTGGTATTAGAAGATGAGCAAGAAGTTTAATTTACAAAACGCAATTGTTGCTTTAATCACAGGTTGGTTAGTGTTGTTCGTGATGATTCCAAACATCATGATCATTGGTACTAGCTTCTTAACTCGTGATGAAGCGAACTTGATCGAGATGACCTTCACTCTCGATAACTACGTGCGTTTGGCTGACCCGCTGTATTTTAAAGTGTTGATGCACTCTTTCTATATGGCAATTGTCGCAACCCTACTTTGTTTGATTATTGGTTACCCATTCGCTTACATCGTGGCAAAAATGCCGGCGAAGTGGCGTCCAATCATGTTGTTCCTAGTGATAGTACCATTCTGGACGAACTCTTTGATTCGTACATACGGATTAAAAATTGTACTGGGTACGCAAGGTGTCTTGAACAAAAGCTTGTTAGCGTTAGATATCATTGATAAACCGCTACGTATCATGTACTCAGAAACCGCAGTAATGATCGGTTTAGTGTACATCCTACTTCCGTTTATGATTCTGCCGCTGTATTCAGCGATTGAAAAACTGGACGATACGTATTTAGAAGCGGCTAAAGATTTAGGTGCGAACAAACTGCAAACGCTATTGAAAGTGGTACTACCACTAACAATGCCGGGCATTATTGGCGGCTGTTTGTTAGTGCTACTGCCAGCGTTAGGTATGTTCTACATCTCTGACCTATTAGGCGGAGCTAAGAACCTATTGATTGGTAACGTGATTAAGAGCCAAGTGCTCAACGCTCGAGACTGGCCGTTTGGTGCAGCGACGAGTATCGCACTGACCATGGCAATGGCTGTGATGCTGTATGCCTACTACCGAGCAGGTAAGCTATTGAATAAGAAAGTGGAGCTAGACTAATGGGGCGCACAGTTAAGTTCAGCTTTATGGCGCTGGTATACGCCTTTCTATACCTACCTATTATCGTATTGATCGCTAACTCGTTTAATGCCAATAAGTTTGGTATGAAATGGGGTGGCTTCACCACTAAATGGTATGACGCGCTTATTAACAACGACAGCCTAATGCAGGCTGCGTGGCACTCGATCAACGTAGCGGTGTTCTCAGCAACAGCCGCAACGATTGTCGGGAGCCTTACAGCAGTAGCCCTATTCCGTTACCAATTTAAAGGTAAAGGCATCGTAAATGGCATGCTGTTCATCGTAATGATGTCTCCAGATATCGTAATGGCGATTTCGCTTCTTGCGCTATTCTTGGTAATGGGTGTTCAACTTGGGTTCTTTACCCTACTTGCTGCTCACATTACCTTCTGTCTACCGTTTGTTGTAGTAACGGTATACAGTCGCTTGAATGGCTTTGATGTGAAGATGCTAGAAGCCGCAAAAGACTTAGGTGCAAGTGAATGGACGATTCTAAAACAGATCATTCTGCCTCTTGCTAAGCCAGCGGTTGCTGCGGGTTGGTTATTGAGCTTCACTCTGTCTTTGGACGATGTAATCATTAGCTCTTTCGTAACCGGCCCAACGTATGAAATCTTACCACTGAAGATTTACTCAATGGTTAAAGTGGGTATCTCTCCTGAGGTAAACGCCCTAGCAACAGTGATGTTAGTGGTGTCGTTAATACTGGTGATCATTTCTCAGTCATTAGCGAGAGAAAAAATCAAGTAAGTCTCCTACTCTATATAGAGACTGGCTTGATTAAGAAGTTAAGAGACTTCAAGTTCAAAAAAAGTGTTAATCATAAACAGAATGGTAAATTGCCATTCTGTTTTTCTATCTACTGCCTTCGGGCAACGTTTAGTTTGGAGCTAACGTCAATGAAAAAATGGGCTACTCTATTAGCTGGTAGTGCATGTGCGCTTTCAATGTTATCTGCACCATCATTTGCAAAAGATAACAAAGAATTGGTATTCATGAATTGGGGACCTTACATCAACAGTGAGATTCTAGAACAGTTCACTGATGAAACTGGTATCAAGGTGATCTACTCGACTTACGAGTCGAACGAAACCCTGTACGCAAAGCTAAAAACACACAACAAAGGCTATGACCTAGTTGTGCCGTCGACTTACTTCGTATCTAAGATGCGTGACGAAGGTATGCTACAAAAGATCGACAAAACTAAGCTGAACAACTTCAAGAATCTAGATACTAACTATCTAGATAAGCCGTACGACCCAAGCAACGACTACTCTATTCCACACGTAGTTGCGATCACAGGTCTTGCTGTTAACACTGACATGTACGATCCAGAAGATTTCCAAAGCTGGGCTGATCTATGGAAGCCAGAGCTTGAAGGTCAACTGATGATGATGGACGACACTCGTGAAGTGTTCCACATCGCACTGCGTAAGTTAGGTTACTCTGGTAACACAACCAACGAAAAAGAGATCGACGAAGCGTACGCTGAGCTACAAAAGCTTATGCCAAACGTTCTAGTATTTAACTCAGACAACCCAGGCGCGCCTTACATGTCTGGTGAAGTCGGTCTTGGTATGCTGTGGAACGGTTCTGCTGCTGCAGCGCAAAACGAAGGTCTACCAATCAAACTGGTTTTCCCTAAAGAAGGCGGTATCGGTTGGGTTGATAACTTTGCGATTAGCTCTGGTGCGGTAAACGTAGAAGCAGCTCATAAGATGATTGATTTCCTACTTCGCCCTGAAATTGCTGAGCAAATTTCTCGTGACACAGGCTACCTAACGGCCGTTAAAGCGTCTAACGAGAAGTTCAAAGATAGCCCTGCGCTATTCCCATCGCAAGAAGACCTTGATCGTGTTGAATGGCAAGCTGCGGTTGGCGATAAGACAGTGAAGTACGAAGATTACTTCATGAAACTTAAAGCAGGTCAGTAATTTAGCTTATTATCTAACTGTGGCTAAGTAACCAGTTTACTTAACAGGTCAACGCAGATAATCAATAAGTTAAAAATAAGAATATCAATGAATAGGCAGCTTAGGCTGCCTATTTTATTATATCGCTGCTATAATATAGCGCGATTTTTCGAAATCCTTTACCTTGGGTTCACTACCCAGCTCCAAATCAAACAAATGAACGGAACAGTAATGAAAAAAACACTGTATACCGGCGCATTGTGTGCTGCTACTTTACTTTCTACACCCTCTTTCGCAGCTGACCAAGAACTGTATTTTTACAACTGGTCTGAATATATTCCAAATGAAGTACTAGAAGACTTCACAGAAGAGACGGGCATTAAAGTCTACTACTCAACTTATGAGTCTAACGAAAGCATGTACGCTAAGTTAAAAACTCAAGGTACGGGTTACGACTTAGTGGTTCCTTCTACTTACTTCGTTTCTAAGATGCGTAAAGAAGGCATGCTTCAAGAGCTTGATAAAACCAAGCTAAGCCACTTTGCAGATTTGGATCCAAATTACTTAGATAAGCCATTTGACCCAAATAACAACTACTCAATCCCATACATCTGGGGTGCGACGGGTATTGGTATCAACTCAGACATGCTAGACAAGTCTTCAGTTAAAAACTGGGGCGATCTGTGGGATACGCAGTGGGAAGGTCAACTGATGATGATGGATGACTCTCGTGAGGTTTTCCATATCGCTCTATCTAAACTGGGCTACTCTCCAAACACGACTAACCCTGAAGAAATCAAAGAAGCCTACGAAGAACTTCGTAAGCTAATGCCAAACGTATTGGTATTTAACTCAGATTTCCCAGCGAACCCTTACCTAGCAGGTGAAGTGTCTCTTGGTATGCTTTGGAATGGTTCTGCTTACATGGCACGCCAAGAAGGCGCAACGATTGACATTATCTGGCCAGAAAAAGGCGCTATCTTCTGGATGGACAGCCTAGCAATTCCAGCAGGCGCTAAGAACACTGAAGCGGCTCATAAGATGATCGACTTCCTTCTTCGCCCAGAGAACGCTGCGAAAATTGCTCTAGAGATCGGTTACCCGACACCAGTTAAAACCGCTTACCCTCTTCTTCCTAAAGAATTTGCTGAAGACAAGAACGTTTTCCCACCACAATCAGTGATGGATAACGGTGTGTGGCAAGATGAAGTTGGTGAAGCGAGCGTTATTTATGACGAGTACTTCCAAAAACTTAAAGTAAACAACTAAGTTATTGTTAGTTAAGAAGTTAAGTAAATAAAGCGGCGTAAGCCGCTTTATTTTTTCAGATTCAGAAACTGATGTGTGTTATTAAAGACAAGGCTTAGGCCGTTAAAGAACCTTTCTCTGTACATAATAACTCGCCAACCAGTTTAGGCACCTCGATACTCGCCTTGCCGTAGCGCTTCTCTTCAAATTCACTTTCAACCGCACTTGGTTCGAGGTTTATCTCGATAGTATGTGCACCATGCATTTTCGCATCGTGAACAAAGCCTGCCGCTGGATAAACAACACCTGAAGTTCCGATAGAGATAAACAGATCCGCTTCTTCCAGTGCGGAATAAATGTCGCCCATTCTTAGTGGCATTTCGCCAAACCAAACAATATGTGGACGCATTTGTGCAGGGATTTGGCAGCAATGACAAAGTTCACCCGTTTCAATATCGCCTTTGTGCTCTACAACTTGATTGGATTCACTGCAACGCGCTTTTAAAAGTTCACCATGCATGTGAATAATGTTGTTGCTACCGCCTCTCTCGTGCAAATTGTCGATGTTTTGAGTGATGATGGTAACTTTGCCATCAAGCTTGTCTTCGAGCTCTCCTAGCGCCTTGTGGGCTGAATTGGGCTGAATGCTCTCACTTTGCAGGCCGTGACGACGCTTGTTATAGAAGGCTTGTACCAAGTCAGGATCTTTTGCGAACCCTTCAGGCGTCGCTACATCTTCGATTTTGTGGTTTTCCCATAGCCCGTCTTGTGCTCGGAATGTTTGTATCCCCGACTCTGCAGAGATGCCAGCGCCAGTAAGAATTACGATATTTCGATATGGGAAATGCATATAACGTCCTTTTAGATATGTCACTTTGTAACAGCTTAGCACTGTTCAAATTCCAACAATAGTTTTGGGGATTAGACCATAGTCTTAGGCAACTGAATTCATTGGCTATTTGTGACATAACTCGCTTGATAGTTGTGGCTGTTATTACTCAAATTCTCTGTTTTGCTATCCATAGAAACAAAAAAGCGACCGAAGCCGCTTAGTTCTGTTCAACAGTTGTCTACTTGATGTGCTTTAACCCACCAAGTTAATAACGTTAGTCTTCGTTGATAGAAGAGATCTTATGGATAGAAAGATCCGCACCGTTGAACTCATCTTCTTCACTTAAGCGTAGGCCTGTTAGTTTGCTCAACACACCGTATACGATTAACGCGCCGACGACAGCAACTGCAACACCTGCGACTGTACCAATCAACTGAGAAGCTAAGCTCACGCCGCCTAGACCCCAGAAAGCTTGTTGGCCGAAGATACCAGCTGCAATGCCACCCCAGGCACCACATACGCCGTGTAGAGGCCATACACCCAATACATCATCAATCTGTGTTTTGTTTTGCATGTAAGTAAATAGGTAAACAAACAAAGCGCCCGCCACGCCGCCAGTAATCAGAGCGCCTAATGGGTGCATTAAGTCTGACCCTGCACAAATTGCTACTAAGCCAGCCAAAGGACCATTATGAATAAAGCCTGGGTCATTTTTACCTGCAACAAGCGCCGCCAGAATACCACCAACCATTGCCATCAGTGAGTTCATCGCCACTAGGCCGCTGATGCCGTTGATTGCTTGTGCAGACATCACGTTAAAGCCAAACCAACCCACACATAAGATCCAAGAGCCTAGTGCTAAGAATGGGATATTCGATGGTGCGAAGTTGGTGTGTTTGCCTGCACGGATTCGACCTTTACGCATCCCTAAGAAGTAAACTGCGACCAAAGCAATCCAACCACCTACGCCGTGAACCACTACCGAGCCTGCGAAGTCATGGAACACGTAACCAAACTGACCTTCTAGCCAATCTTGGAATCCAAAGTTGCCGTTCCAAATGATGCCTTCAAAAAATGGATAGATGAAACCAACCGTAAACAGTGTCGCAATCAAAATTGGATAGAAACGAGCACGCTCTGCGATACCACCAGAAACAATCGCAGGAATTGCCGCTGCGAATGTCATTAGGAAGAAGAACTTAACCAGTTCATATCCGTTGCCTTGCGAAAGTGTTTCTGCGTCTGCAAAAAAGTGTGCACCGTAAGCAACCCAGTAACCGATAAAGAAGTAAGCAATGGCGGAGACACCAAAGTCGGAAAGGATCTTAACCAGCGCGTTGACTTGGTTCTTCTTTCGAACGGTACCGACTTCTAGAAATGCAAAGCCAGCGTGCATCAAGAAAACCATGATGGCGCCGAGTAATAGGAATAAAGTATCTGAACTTTGGGTAAGGGTTTGTACTGCACTATGAACTTGAGTCACCGTTTCACTCATTAAAGCATTCTCCTTCGCTTTATTTGATTTGCACTGATATCGTGCGATTCAATGTTGTAATTAATTAAAGACTCAACAGTGAACGCAAGATGCGTTCCAAGTGTGTGGTGTAATTTTCGTGCAACAGTTTTTGCTTTTAACTTACTGATTAATTGATAATAAATTTATCGGTGCACTTTCTTGGTTCTTAATGAGCGTGAAAATGGAAACAAGAATTGCACCAATTAAGGGAGTTGCACCATATTGAAGCGGTCAATACTATGCTTCATTAAGTTTCGTTGCTGATTAGAAACAAAAAGCCCAATGACCGAAATCATTGGGCTTTCAAAAGGACTATTGTGCTAGATAATTCGCTATCTAGTGAGCCGATACTCGACTACAAGTTTGGACCTGTTGTCGGGTTTTGCGGTAGGTTTTGACTTAAACGCTGCATACCTTGATACATACGAATAAACCAAACCACAATCGCAACACCACCGAACAACATGCCTACATACGGTATGTAGTAAGCGATGTCATCGATAATATGATTTTGATACCAGTAATCGTTCACACCGATCAACACGCCATTAGAGGTCGCTACTGTCACGATAAGTACAACAAAGAACGTCAAGTTCAAGAAGAACGAGCGAATCAAGCCGTAGTAATGGGTATCCACTACTTCACCATCTTCGCCTTTATCTAAACGATAGCCCGCGTAGATGATGGCAACCACACCAGAGAGAAGACAAGTAAATGGCGTAAAGCAGCTTAGTATGTAAGCGACCCAAATACCTTTATGAGGTTTGTTCATTCTTATTCACCCCTTCCGTTTTCTCTGTTGCTGCGTTAGCGCTTTGTTCAACGCCGTTTTTCTCTTGTTCCATCACTTCTTTGTACCAAAGATCATGGTGCTCTTTAGCCCAAGTCTCATCAACTTCGCCTGTTACCATGCCTTCTAGTGCCCCTTCCATACCGAACAAGCCGATGTAGATGTGGAACACGAAACCACAGATAAGGATCAAAGCAGCCAACATGTGGACTAGGTTTGAGAGCTCCATATCTCGACGGGTTTGACCGAAGATTGGGAAGTCTAAAACCAAGCCACTGATCGCAGCCACACTACCCATAACAATCAATAGCCAGAACAGTGCTTTTTCACCCGCGTTGGAAAACTCTGCAGATGGATGAGAACCTTTATGTTTCCCGACCATACCACCCAGTTTCATGAACCACTGTACATCGACCATCTTGAAAATAGACTTGCGCCACCACTTGATGAGAACAGCCATCAACAGCACATAGAAAATCGGGCCGATGTAGTTGTGGTATTGCTTCGCCAATAGAACGATGAAGCCCCAAAGGTCTGTTGGAATGTACGGCTTCAAGAAGTGCTTACCGTAAACCAACATCAAACCACTGAACGCCAGTGTTAAGAAGGTAAACGCCATACTCCAGTGCAAGGCACGGTCTAGTCGAGACCAACGTTTGATCTTACGGCCTGTTCTTGGCGCACTCAGCATTAATGGGCCAATCACAACGTACATTAGAGTAACGAAAGCAATACTGCCAAAGATAGCGACAGCACCGGCTGGTGACATCCACTTCTCTTTCAATATGTACCACGCTTGACCTGGGGTACTGATCAACACACCGTGCTCAGCCGATTGAGATGTGGTGTAACCTTCTTCACCGTTTCTTACTTGTCGCCAAAAATCAGCGCCAGCAAGTTGTGTGATTTCTCTTTCAGCAGAGCTCGATTGAGTTTGTGATGAGTTCGTCTCAGATGCATGACTCAAAGGAGACAGCATTGTTAGTGCTGCCAACATTGGCAGCACAACAAGGAAGAGACGCTTAAACATTGTAAGCATATGTCTCTCCTAACTAGCTCTTCATCGCATCGTAAGAAAGGTCATTGCCGTCTGTCCAGCCTGCACCCTTCGCACCACGTTCAACAACACGCTGGCGGAATACATCAGAGACTTTCTCTGCATCACCCGCTAGCAGTGCTTTGGTCGAACATAAAGAAGCACACATTGGTAGCTTGCCTTCAGCAATACGGTTCGCACCGTACTTCTGACGTTCTTCCACAGAACCTGGCTCTGTTTCTGGGCCGCCAGCACAGAAGGTACATTTGTCCATTTTACCGCGCTCACCAAAGGCTTCCTGTTTAGGAAATTGAGGTGCGCCAAACGGACAAGCAAACAAGCAGTAACCACAACCGATACACAGATCTTTATTGTGAAGTACGATGCCGTCTTCCGTATGTTCAAAACAGTCTGCCGGGCAAACTGCCATACAAGGGGCATCAGTACAGTGCATACACGCTACTGAGATAGAGTTTTCACCTGGTTCGCCATCGTTCAGTGTCACAACGCGACGACGTTGAATACCCCATTCCAGAGCATCATCATTTTCATTCTTACATGCAGTGACACAACCGTTACATTCGATACAACGCTTGGTGTCACAAAGAAATTTCATTCTAGCCATTTTAAGACTCCTTACGCTTTACGAATATTACAAAGGGTTACTTTCGTTTCCTGCATTAACGTGACAGGGTCGTAACCGTATGTGGTTGCTGTGTTAGCAGCTTCACCAATAACGTAAGGATCAGTGCCTTCTGGGTATTTAGAACGCAAATCTTCGCCTTGGAACTTACCACCGAAGTGGAATGGGATGAATGCCAGACCCGGTTTCACACGACGTGTAACCATCGCTTTCACCTTAATACGGCCCTTCTCTGCACCCTCAACCCAAACATCGTCACCGTCTTTAAAGCCGATGTCGTTTGCATCTTTCGGGTTCACTTCAACAAACATCTCTTGCTGTAGTTCTGCTAGCCAAGGGTTAGAACGGGTTTCTTCACCACCACCTTCGTACTCAACCAAACGACCAGAGGTCAGGATAATCGGGTATTCGCCAGATTTGTCTTGCTCTTGAATCGACTTGTAAAGCGTAGGAACACGGAAGATAGCTTCTTTGTCGTCCCACGTTGGGTAATCAGCAACTAGGTCGCGACGTGGCGTGTAAAGTGGCTCACGGTGCAGTGGTACACGGTCTGGGAATGTCCAAACAATCGCACGTGCTTTCGCATTACCAAATGGGATACAGCCGTGTTTAATTGCCACACGTTGGATACCACCTGAAACGTCAGTCTTCCAGTTTTTGCCTTCAGCAGCCGCTTTCTCTTCTGCAGTTAGATCATCCCACCAACCCAGTTGTTTCAGTAGTTTGTCACTGAACTCTGGGTAGCCGTCTTTGATCTCACAGCCTTTCGAGTAGCTGTCTTCTGCCAGTAGGCTTTGACCTTCAAACTCAACACCAAAACGAGTACGGAAGTTACCACCACCTTCAGCAACCGTCTTAGACGTATCGTAAAGGATGTGTGTGCCTGGGTGTTTCATTTCTGGCGTACCCCAACATGGCCAAGGAAGACCGTAAGTCTCACCATTTGCTGGACCGCCTTCTGCTTCTAGAGACGTTTTGTGGAATGTGTGCCAATTCTGTTGGTGTTCTTTCAAACGCTCAGGGCTTTGGCCTGTGTAGCCGATTGTCCACATACCTTTGTTGAATTCACGTGTAATATCTTCAATCAGTGGTTGGTTGTTCTCAACACGGATGTTTTTGAACAGCTGATCAGAGAAACCAAGCTTCTTAGAAAGCAGGTACATGATTTCGTGGTCAGGTTTAGATTCGAATAGAGGATCAACAACCTTGTCACGCCACTGTAGAGAACGGTTTGACGCCGTTACACTGCCGTAGGTTTCAAACTGAGTCGTTGCTGGTAGCAGGTAAACGCCGTCGGTACGATCATTCATTACCGCTGCAACCGTTGGGTATGGGTCAACAATAACCATCATATCCAGCTTCTGCATCGCTTTTTTCATCTCTGGACCACGAGTCTGAGAGTTCACCGCGTGACCCCAGTAGAACATGGCACGGATGTTTTCGCGTTGGCGAATCTTGTCTTTGTCTTCAAGTACGCCATCAACCCAACGAGATACAGGAATACCTGCACTGTTCATTGGTTTTTGACCGCCGTATGCGTTGTCGTCGAAACGGCCTTTCACCCAGTCAAAGTCGATATCCCAAACTTTTGACCAGTGACGCCAAGAACCTTCAGACAAGCCGTAGTAGCCTGGAAGTGTGTCTGACAGTACGCCAAGGTCAGTTGCGCCCTGTACGTTATCGTGACCACGGAAGATGTTTGCACCGCCGCCTGATTTACCGATGTTACCTAGCGCAAGCTCAAGTACACAGTAAGCGCGTGTGTTGTTGTTACCAGTCGTGTGCTGAGTACCACCCATACACCAAACGATACAACCCGGACGGTTTTCAGAAAGTAGTTTCGCGGTGTGGTATACGTCTTTTTCACTAACACCAGTTACGCGTTCAACTTCTGCTGGGTTCCACTTCGCGACTTCTTCACGGATCTCGTCCATGCCGAATACACGTTGTTTAATGAACTCTTTGTCTTCCCATTGGTTTGCAAAGACGTGCCATAACACACCCCAGATAAACGCAACGTCAGAACCTGGACGAAGAGAAACGTAGTGATCTGATTTCGCAGCAGTACGCGTACGACGAGGATCCGCAACAACGATCTTACAGTTGTTCTTCTCTTTCGCGATCAAGATGTGTTGCATCGCTACTGGGTGAGCTTCCGCTGGGTTTGAACCAATGAACAGCATCGATTTACAGTTGTGCATGTCATTGAACGAGTTTGTCATTGCACCGTAACCCCAAGTGTTCGCAACACCGGCTACTGTGGTTGAGTGACAAATACGTGCTTGGTGGTCAACGTTGTTGGTGCCCCAAAGCGAAGCCATCTTACGGAATGCATAAGCTTGCTCGTTACTGTGTTTCGCACTACCTAGGAAGTAAACTGAATCAGGGCCAGACTCTTTACGAAGTTCTAGCGCTTTGTTACCGATCTCTTCAATCGCTTGTTCCCAAGAAAGCTTCTTCCACTTACCGCCTTCCAATTTCATTGGGTACTTAAGACGACGTTCACCGTGGCCGTGCTCACGAAGTGCTGCACCTTTCGCACAGTGTCCACCAGCGTTGAATGGGTGATCGAATGCAGGCTCTTGACCTGTCCATACGCCATTTTGAACTTCAGCGTAGATACCACAACCCACAGAACAGTGAGAACAGATAGTACGTTTCACTTCTGTTTTCGCTTCTGGATCGACTGATTTAGCCTGTGCTTTCTTCATCATACCTGGTGCAAATAGACTTGCGCCTACCACTGCGCCACCAGCAGCTAATGAAGTGTTTTTCATGAAGGCACGTCGAGACACACCTAGCTGATTGGTTTCTTTGCTCACACTATCGGAGCGTTTGACAAGTTTCATCCGTTATCTCCTAAAGTGTGTCGTAGTAATCGCGAATGTGTTGCGTCTCACGATACCCTGTCTTCTTCACGTCTTCTGTCGAAATTTCAACAGTTTCTGAAGCGGTTGCCACTTTAGTTGTACCAGCGACAACGGCACCAGCAACGGCTGCAGTCGTCAAGCCTTTGAGTAGATCCCTACGGCTTGTATTTATATCTTTATTATCTTTCATCATTGCTTCCTTACCTTACGGTAGATCTTTTTTTGGAGGCTTAATGCCCCTCTATCGATATAATCGCGTACTGCTCGATTACTCGTAATCAGTGACGTTTTTCACATCAATCTTTAATTTGTGCTTACTGCTTTTTGTATTCACGCTAAAACGCACTTGTTCTAACGTTAAGAATGCTTCACAGAGTTGAGCGGCCGATTTGTAGAAGTTCGCGCTTTCTGCCCCTTCAAGCTGACGCGTGAAAGAGTTAAACCAAGGGCCAAGGTGCTTATTGAATACCGCCTGTTGCAGTGCTTCTTCTTCAGCCGTTAGCATCGCCATCACTTCACACAGTGCTGCGATATGATCTTCCGGCTCTTTCACTTGATCGTCACGCTCAATGCCTAAAAGCTCTAAGTCATGACGAATCTCTGCCAATGGTTTTTCCATCATGGCGCCAGTGCGATGCCAAGAACCAAATGGAACGACTTCTCCACGCCCAATACCGATGAACAAATCTTGATATTCGTCTTCAAGAGCTTCACGGTTTGATTCTGTTGCCGCTTGTTGAATGGCAATCCAAGCCTTTTGCATTGCGCTTTCAGACGCTTCAATATCGAGTGTTTTTAGAAAGTCGATCACCTCTTCAGAAGGTGCGCTGCGAAACAGTGCGGATAGAACCAAATAGATCTCAGTTCTTAGTGTCTGTTCTTGTGCCTGATCCAAATTCGTTTCCAAGGCTAACTCCTAGTATTTCAATTGTTTCAATGGGTCTTGAGCCATTGAATCGAACATATCCACCACACGGCAGTCTTCACACATAGCGATACGATTAATCGCTGCTTCATCTGAAAAGTGAGAGTGACCGCGTAACTTGTTCTGTAACATGTCAATCATAGACTGAGGTGCGAATGGTTTATGGCAACGTACACATTCCGCAGCTTTCTCTTCATGAATCACAACTGCTTTTTGACGTTCTTCTTTTACCCAGTTCATACGAGGCGTAAGAGTCAGAACATTTTCAGGACATGCCTTTTCACACAAGCCACATTGAATACAGTCTTGTTCTACAAATTTAAGTGATGGAGAAGCCCCGTCGGTATGAAGTGCACGTGTCGGACACACAGCCACACAGCTCATACATAACGTACAATCTTTGCTATCACACGAAACGTTGCCGTAAGGTGCGTTTGACGGAAGCTCAACAATATTTTCAACAGGAATACGAGCTGAAGACATCGCATCAAGTGCTGTAAATAGACGTTGGCGCTTGTTGCCTTGAAGATCGCCAAGTGCAAGGTCGAATGAATCCACACAAAGTGTTGGAGGACATTCACGTAGAGATTCTAAGTACAGAATATCGATGGTTTCTTTTGGAATACCGATTTGATCTAGTAGTTCTTGAGCAATCCCTACTTCGTTATTTAGAACACGAATGATCGTTTCTGGCATAAAGCGAGATGCGGCAAACAGAACCTGAGTTGCGCCATTAACTAAAGCTGCAAACCAAGTATCGATACCAATAGATGGCAGTTCTTCTACGACAATTGGAATCACGTTATCTGGTAGCGCTTTAAGAGCCATCACGTTGTAAGTCTCATGACGTGAGCTACAGATAAGTACGATTGGATCCAGACCACCCGCTTGCTCGTAGTTAGCTAGCGTACGTTCAATGAATTTTTGAGTATCGTCAGGGTTAGGTAATGCGTAAGAGATAGCTTCTGTCGGACAGCTCGTTGCACACGTACCCACGCCTTGACATAGGTAAGGGTTAATCTCAATCTTGTGACCCGTCTTATCAGAGCCTTCACTTGATAGTGCGCCAGCAGGACAAGCATCTACACAACGCTCACAGCCTTTTACGCCACGAGAACTGTGCGCGCATAGGTCTGTGTCCAAACGGAAGAACTTAGGCTTATCAAACGTGCCCATTAACGTAGGAATTTCTTCTAACGCTTCAGCCAGTTTTGGATAACCACGACCTACTGGGTAATAACCAGGAACAGGCACTTCTTCAGTCATGCAGCTATTCAGACATAAGTCCAAAACCACATCAAAACAGTCATGATTGATTGCTACTTTTGCAAGGTTATTGGTTAGGCCTTTGTTTTCGATTAGAACTTCGAACGTACCAAGGAAACCAGAAACTTGAACCGCGTTCGCGTAGTAAAGCTCTGACTCAGTATTCGTTGCCTTCACACCATCTGTCGAAAGCAGTGTTAGGCTTGTTAACTGAGGTAATTGAGCCGCAGCACTTTCAATGATCGCAGTTGGACCAATAACAAGTGTATTACCGCCGCTTTCGTAGCTAACAGTAGGTGGAATCAGATTTGTTAACTCAACTGTATTTTCAAATGCATACAGTCTTGCTTTAGCGTTATTTGAATTTGCTTGTTCTAATAATTGTTTAAGCATTGCTCAGTTCCATCTTTGGACATGGATAATCTGTTCAACCTTTATTGTAGTAAGCGAGAGAGAACTTGCTGAGTAATCCGTTAACAACTAACCCTTTAGCCAGTGTGTCGTTCGTCAGACCGTGAACTCGTCTATCTACAAAAAAGTTGATAATGAACGTTATTTTGCAAATGCCATGCCAATTTAATATGCCTTATATTTCAGTGATTTAATCCTATATAACGTTTATTGTGCGTATAAAAAAACCGCTTGGGACATTTTGTCGCAAGCGGTTCATTGAGTGTTTAGTCAAAATGTACCTATTCTTTGTGTGGTATATTTTGTCCCACCTCTTTCAGGTCTGCTTCGTCTGACATTGTAGCGTTATTATTCGATACTGTTTTTTTATACAGTTCTTTTTCTTGTTCGGTTATTTCGGCACTTTCTGACGTTTCAAGTTTATTATCAGATACCTCAAGATCGCTTTCAGAATTTTCTAAAACTTCACCTTCGTCTTTATTATCAATGATTTGCTCTTCTTCTGGCGCAGTTTCTTCTTCCGTTTTGTCTTTAACCCAATCACGCAAGGTTTCCGCAACCCCTTCAGAAAGAGACTTCAAATTACTGTAATCGTCGTCGTAATCATCTAAACCATCACGAACGTTGAATTCTTCTGAGAGGAATAATTTACGCAATGCCGCTTTTTTTACGCTTTCTGAAGCTTCTGACACCAATAATTGAGCAACAGACAAGTCTTCAGTCGTTTCTGATGCTATCTCCTGAGTGTCAATAGCTTGAGAATCGACAGCGTGAGCGTCTTCATTGTGTTCTGGAGACTCATTTTCTAAAGCACCATTTTCTAAAGTATCACGCTCTAATGACTCCGATGTTTCTGCGTCTATAGATGAAGCAGCAAACGAAGTCTTTGCGGAAGTAAGCTCAGTTTCCTCAAGCGTTTGTTGCGCTTCTAAAGGTTGGTCGGTTGATTCATCAAGCTTTCGTTGAGACCAACGGCTAAAAAAGTTAGTTGCCATTTGATCGACCCGCGCCTTTACGTTTCTTACGTCTTGCTTCTAATAACTCACCATGACGACCGATGAACGCTTCCATCCAAGCTTGTACAGGTAACGGAATGTCGTATGAAAGGACTTGGTTGTCACCGTCCATGTATTGCCCTGCAACGGTTTGTGATGCTGTAAGTAACTGAATGACGGGCTTAACGCCTGAATCGACATTATCCATCACTAAGAAAAGCTTAGGTTGCTGAGAGCTTAGATTGAAGCGGTAGTCGGTACGTTCGTCTTTGTGCAACTGAAGCGAACATACGTCTGGGGTTTCATGTTCAGGTGATAATTCAAAACCGATGAGTTCCCATTGAGTTGTTACCCAAATGCCAGTTTTGATCTCTTTCTCTATTCTTTGGACACCTATTGGCCAAGCTGATTCTGTTTTTTCGTAGTGTTCTTGGAATTCTTTTATCTCAGACATACTGCACCCAATTGATTTTCTTTATTCTGATCGTACGTAGGACATTTTGTACTTCGCATAATCATATACCCTCTACAAAGCAATAAACACGCCAATACATTTTAAGTCCTGCTCCGTCTTTAGTGCGTTTGTCGTAAAGTTACCCCTATAACGTTAGTCGATCGCGCTGGTTTGAGACAGTTAGTCTCGGTGAACTCTCATATTTTGCGCTATTTTAATCGAATGCTTCATGTTTTCTCGAATAGCCGCTATTTTGGAATGAGAATTGCTAAATGCTTGAGTTAAAGCTAAGACTGACTAAGTGACAGAGAACGCATGTATTCTAAAGAGTCGTATGATGACTCTTGCCTAACTTCTTATCCCTTATAATCGCTATCTCATTAAGTAGGACGTGACTGTGGTAAAACCAAACATAATAAAAACCAGTGAAAACCCACTTCAGACCATCGAAGTTGAAGTGTTTGATGAATATGGCGAAAAGCTAACGAAACAAATTGCGTGCGAGCGCCCTCTTACCGTTATGTTGAACTGGAAAGAGATCGTAACTCTAATGACATTGGGTTCACGCCCGGAAGCATTAGTCTTGGGTTATTTGAAAAACCAAAGCTTCCTTTCTGATCCAGAAGCCGTTGAATCAATCATCATCGACTGGGAAACCAGCTCAGCAGCGGTTATCACCAAAGAAGATACGAGCCAACTTGAGCAAGCGCTTAAGAAGAAGACAGTTACCTCTGGCTGTGGCCAAGGTACCATGTATGGCAACGTGATGAAGCAATTGGAAGATTACCAAGTGCCTCAAACCAAGATTAAGCAATCTGAAATCTATACGGCTCTAGAAGCGCTGACTCATTATAACGACACCTACAAGAAAGCGGGTGCGGTTCATGGCTGTGCTGTTTGCAAAGACGACAAGGTTCTATCGTTTGTTGAAGATGTTGGCCGACACAATGCCGTTGATACATTGGCTGGTGAGATGTGGCTTAACAAAGAGACAGGTGAAGATAAGATCTTCTACACCACAGGCCGTTTAACGTCTGAGATGGTGATTAAGGTTGCGCAGATGGGAATCCCTGTTCTACTGTCACGCTCTGGCGTTACACAAATGGGCTTAGATTTAGCGCAGAAGTTCGGCATCACTACGATTGCTCGCGCTAAAGGTTTACGCTTCCAAGTGTTCACGGGTGCAGACAAGATTGACTTTGATGTGAAAGGTGAATAATCAGCAGTCGGAAAAAAGCGTAGGTTTGATTGGTGATTCACTAACCGCTTCTAATTGTAAAGTTCTGATGTAAATAGTTAGTGACCCATCAAGGATAAATACATAGAAACTTAACTAGATACAAAAACGCCGTCATGCTTTTTAGTATGACGGCGTTTTTAATTTTCAATTTATAGCTTAATTTCCAACGCATAGAGTTGAAAACTAAGGCTAACTTAAAGCTTAGCCGCGTGCTTTCAAGAACTCAGCGTAAGTACCGCGGAAATCGTTGATCTTGCCATCTTTGATTTCAAGGATACGAGTTGCAAGCGAGTCTACGAATACACGGTCGTGAGATACGAAGAACAATGTGCCTTTGTAGTTCTCAAGAGCCAAGTTAAGCGCTTCGATAGATTCCATATCCATGTGGTTTGTTGGCTCATCCATTAGCAGGATGTTTGGTTTATGCATCATGATCTTACCAAGAAGCATACGACCTTGCTCACCACCAGAGATAACCTTTACAGATTTCTTAATGTCGTCTTGACCAAATAGCATACGACCTAGGAAGCCACGAACAACTTGCTCGTCTTCGCCTTCTTGGCGCCATTGGCTCATCCAATCAAACAAGTTCATGTCTGTCTCGAAATCGTGTGCGTGATCTTGAGCGTAGTAACCGATGTTTGAGTTTTCAGACCACTTGTACTCACCTGTGCGAGGCTCAAGAGCGCCAGCTAGTGTGTTAAGTAGTGTTGTTTTACCCACACCGTTCTCACCGATGATAGCAACACGCTCACCTACTTCGAAAATACCGTCGAACTTGTTGTATAGGTCTTCTTCAAAACCTTGAGATAGGTTTTCAACCACAAGTGCGTTACGGAATAGCTCTTTAGACTGTTCGAAACGGATGAATGGGTTTTGACGGCTAGACGCTTTAACTTCGTCTAGTTGGATCTTATCGATCTGCTTAGCACGTGACGTTGCTTGCTTCGCTTTAGATGCGTTAGCAGAGAAACGAGATACGAACGTTTGAAGTTCAGCAATTTGTGCTTTCTTCTTAGCGTTGTCAGACAGTAGACGCTCACGAGCTTGAGTCGCAGCCGTCATGTACTCATCGTAGTTACCTGGGAATAGACGAAGTTCGCCGTAATCAAGGTCAGCCATGTGTGTACAAACAGAGTTTAGGAAGTGACGGTCGTGCGAAATGATGATCATTGTGCAGTTACGTTGGTTTAGCGTATCTTCCAACCACTTGATGGTGTCCATGTCCAGGTTGTTCGTTGGTTCGTCAAGAAGCATGATATGCGGGTCTGCAAACAGTACTTGAGACAATAGAACACGAAGTTTCCAACCCGGTGCTACTTCGCTCATCAGACCGAAGTGCATTGATTCTTCAATACCTACCGCTAGAAGAAGCTCACCAGCTTTAGCTTCTGCCATGTAACCGTCCATTTCAGCGAACTGAACTTCAAGGTCAGCCACTTTCATGCCGTCTTCTTCGCTCATTTCTGGCAAAGAGTAAATGCGGTCACGCTCTTGCTTAATAGCCCAAAGCTCTTTGTGACCCATGATAACCGTGTCGATTACCGTGAATTCTTCGTAAGCAAACTGGTCTTGGTTTAGCTTAGCAACGCGCTCGTTTGGATCGTAGCTTACGTTACCAGCACTTGGCTCAAGTTCACCAGATAGGATCTTCATGAACGTCGATTTACCACAGCCATTCGCGCCGATTAAACCGTAGCGGTTGCCTTCGCCGAACTTAACTGAAATATTTTCGAAAAGTGGCTTAGCGCCGAATTGTTGGGTGATATTTGCTGTGGAGATCAATGCCATTACCTTTTTAATGTGAAAAACGCCGCAACGTTACTTGTTCAGGGCTTTAACTGCAAGTATTGATTGCAATTACTGGCCATTAAGTAAGTGATAACCTAGCCAAATCATAGTTTGAACTGACTCACATTTTTGGTTTTCTATTTATCGCCGTAAAACCGTCGATTTTAAGGAAAAACAAAATATCGAACAGCGCACCATAACGGGCGGTATATAACGTCCCAAATCATGCCAACCATTGAATATATCGTATGCTGATTGGTCACAGTAAAAGCCAACCCGATCAACGCAACAGAAGACATAATAAAGATGCTCAAATACTAGCCTAATCCCTGACAATTTCATGACAAAATCGCTCGAAACAGGAATAAAGTACTCGCCCCCGACACGGGGTTGGATTTCACAAAGTCAGATTATCTAACTATAGTAATCCTAACCTCATAATTCTAAGAGACTTTTATGCGTTCACTATCGCGCTTCTTAATCCTCACTTTGGCCATTCTCTCTTGGCCTAGTCATGCCAACTTGGAATATGACTTACAATCTCAGCCGCAGGTATCCGATTCTGCTGTTGATCTCGATGATCGAATTGATTCGTTACCCGACCCACTCTTTATGGAACCGTCGGACAGACGCCAAGTCAATATATTGCTCGCTGAAGTGCTACAAGTTCAAAAGCAGGAAATCAAAACCTTCGAGCAACAGATAAAAGCCTACAGAGCGAACAACGACGCCGATCAATGGTTTGCCGTTCAAACCAGTTACGTCACTTTGAATAGCTTGAATGTGAGCAAGCAACACCTGTTAGAGCAGACGAATTCCGCTGATAAAGAGCGCCTAACGGGTTTTGGCCCCTACGGTGTAACTCAATTTAAGCAAGAGTGGGAATTAACCAAGCTCAACATTGAGTATCTTGTTTACTTCCAAATTCGTAGCTTTAAAGCGCTCGTTAAAGACATCTTTATTTCGCCAGTGCCTGTGATTGGTGCATCGTTAAAAGTGTTGTTTATCTATTTTGGTTTAGCGTGGTGGCTTGCCAATAGCACTCGTTTGATTGAGTTGTTCAGAATTAATTTTCTTGAAGCGAAAACGAACCCTCCATTTTTAGTACGTGTGATCTGGTACATCAGCCGCGCTGATCGTGCGATTGCTTGGTTAATTGCGATTACGCTTTCTCTAAGAGTGCTCTCCAGCATCCCTAGCCTGCAACACCTGATTTTCCTTGAGATCTTCACTTGGTGGATTCTAGGTGGTTCGATTGCTATCAGCTTTATTTTGGAATTTGCGTATCGTTTGGGCCGCACATCCAATCAAGAAGTGATTGCGCTGCGCCTATCGACCATTCGCCGTTATGTTTGGAGCTTCATTGTTGCGGGTGTGACTTTGCAAATATCGAGTATCACGCTAGGCAAAGGCACTATCTATAGCTGGATCTACAGCGCCCTATTTTTCTGGTTTGTACTGGTTACCATTTCAGTGCTTAGATTATGGCGTGCGAAAGTCTTCGATACGCTGCAACACATCTCTGATCGTCCGGTATGGGTGAACTGGGCAGCAAACCGCAAGGATACCTTCTTACTTAATATATTGGCGACGGCCATTGGCATCGTATGGTTGAGTGTTTACAACTTCCAACACCGCATCATGGCCTTGCTGTCTAATTACACACTGTTTAGCCAAGCTTTGGCGTACCTGTTTAGAATTGAAGTGGCTAAGCAGTCTGACCTTGACAAGAATCAGCAAAACTTGGTTCGAATCAAAGGCGATCAAACCTATGAATACATTCTTCCGGGTAATATCGACAGCACGCTGATTGATTACGCCGGTGATGAGGTTAAGCAACTGTCTCGCTACTTGATGTCAGACAGCCCTGCTATCTGTATTGTTTCAGGTGAACGTGGTGTGGGCGCAACAACGCTGCTTTATACCCTGCTGCACAAAGTCTCTAACGCTGAACCTGTCTACGTAAGTTGCCCTTACGCTGGTTATCAAGAGCTGTTAGCGCATCTAGCGGTGAGCATCGGCTTGGAAGAGAAAGCGACTGAGATTCAGATCTTGGCTCACCTTCGTAAAAGCAAGACCACGTACTTGATTGCGATCGATAATGCACAACGTCTAGTTAAGCCAATGGTTGGCGGCTTGTCTGATCTGATACGTTTAACCAATCTACTGCGTCGTTCTAAAAAGAACCACCGTGTCGTGATATCGATCGCCAAATCAAGCTGGCGGTTTGTCGATCGAGCGCGTGGCGAACGTTTGCTGTTTGACTTGGTGTGTTTCCTTCCGCGTTGGACAGAGAAACAAGTCGGTGAGCTTCTAAATAGCCGTATTAATACGGAGCTTGAGAAGCCGTTATCGTTTGATGGTTTGGTGGTGCCTAAACAGTGGGACCAAGATGACATGAGCGAGGAAGATCGCGCACGCCAAGGCTTCTACCGAATCTTGTGGCATTACTCTGATGGTAACCCTACCGTTGCGTTGCGCTTCTTCCGACTCTCATTGAATCGAAACAAAGATACCGATCAAGCCGTGGTGCGCTTGTTCCATGTTCCAGAAGCACAAGAACTAGAAAACATGCCAAAACCTATGCTGGCTGTGCTTCGTTCTATCGTGCAGTTGGAAATCGCGTCTCCGGAAGTCTTGTCTGATTGTACGCAGCTAAGCACGGCTGAGATAACCGGCATTCTGCGTTACTTTGAAAGCCGTGGTTATATTGGTTGGCATGAAGAAAAGGCTCGAATTTCCGAGCACTGGTTCCGCCACATTACTAACGTTCTCGACCGTCAACATCTACTGGTGAAGTAAAATGAAGAAGTTATTTATCCTACTATTTGTTGGCTTGGCAAGTGCTGTCAGTTTCCCGATCTTTGCGACGGAAGAGTTAGCCAATGTAGAAAACATCTCAAAGATAGCGAGTCTAGTGCGATGGAGCGGCGTGTTCTTCTCCATGATCGTTATTGCGGCGATGTGGTTACTGCTTAAGTTTATCAACTCGATGGTGACCAGTTTTGGTAGCCAATTCGTGCAATACCGAATGCTGCTACAGAAACTGCAGTCGTTTACTCAGTTCTTTATCTATGTGAGCACAGGTCTTATCGTGTTCATGATGAGCTTTAGAATCAACGACCAAATACTGGCTTTGATTGGTGGTACCCTCGCCGTGTCAGTCGGCTTTGCGCTTAAAGATTTGGCAGCTTCATTCATCGCGGGCATCACGGTAATGATTGATAGGCCCTTTCAAGTTGGTGACCGCGTCACGTTCGAAGGCAACTACGGTGATATCATTACCATTGGTTTGCGTTCAGTGCGAATGAGAACCCTGAACGATGACATCATTACCATTCCGAACAACAAGTTCTTAAATGAAGTGACCACCAGTGGTAACTACGGTGCGTTGGACATGCAGGTGGTGATTCCGTTTTACGTTGGTATGGATGAAGACATCACCCTAGCCCGCGATCTGATTCAAGAAGCGGCGTCTTCAAGTCGTTATATCCACTTGCCGAAACCTGTAACGGTTTTGGTTAAACAGACGATTACCGATAACTACCTAGCAATACAGCTAACTTGTAAGGCTTACGTTGTGGATACTGCGTATGAGAAGCTGTTTGAAACCGACATTACTTTGCGTGTGATGAAAGAGTTTAAGAAGCACAACATCAACCCACCGAAAATTTCAGTAGCGGCGCATTAGGCTTGATGCTTTAGACGTTTGTTGCTTATAGCAAATGACTAGCCATAAATAAAAACACCTCCGAACTTATCGCAAGTGCGGAGGTGTTTTTTATGAGCTTTTTATCTTTAAGCTAATAGTCCTACATAGACAGAACCTTAAGCACTAAGCTCAGCGTAAATTCCGTCTAACGTAATGTTTTTTTTAGACTTCCTCTGCGCGGACTTTTGAGCGTTCCTTGATATATAACTGGTAGCCCATTCGATTTTATTGCTGATTTCTGACCATGCGCCGTGACTGATACATTCAAATATTGGTAACAGCCAGACATCCACATTTTTTGCCGCTTTAAACAATGAGACCGATGGCATTATCTGAAGCGCAATACTACGCCTAATGATCAGCGCAAGTAAACTGGCCCAGATGAGCCCATCAACGATGGCCTTTTGTGC
>NZ_JBGONQ010000006.1:0-152862 GCF_041439145.1 Vibrio sp. 1F255
TCCTTCTATCGCTTTCGCTTCATACCCGGATCAACCAAGAACGATTAGCATGAACAATCTTCACACTGGTGAACGATTAGAGACTTGTTATTTCGATGGCACTAACTATGTTGGTGACGAGATGGCACGCCTTAGCAAACTGTGCCGTGACTTCCGCCGCAATGAGATTCATCCAATGGATAAGAACCTGTTTGATCAGATCACTCAGATTCAAAATGTACTGGGTATTCAAAAAGAAGTTCAAATCATCTCTGGCTACCGCTCTCCAGCAACCAACGAAGCGTTGCGCTCTAAGTCGAGTGGTGTCGCTAAAAAGAGCTATCACATGCTTGGTAAAGCGATCGATTTTCGTATCGATGGTGTTGATTTAAAGGAACTGAGAGACGTAGCTAAAAGTCTGCAAGCAGGTGGTGTTGGTTATTACGCTCGTAGTAACTTCATCCACATTGATACTGGTCCAGTTCGCAGCTGGTAGAGCTAAGCTGAGTTATTGAGTGATACGGTAGGCACTTGTCAAAGTAGACATCCAATGTCATAGTTTGCCCAAATTTCAGTTTGTTCTAATAATTCGGTTTATTGCTGCTCAGTTTGTTGCTGTTTAGTTTGTTATTGTTGGGTTTGTTGCCAATAACATAGCGATATTCGAGTTGTTCACCAGATTCGCTCTTTAAGGTTTGTATATGTCTCTTAAGTATCAAGTTGTACCTGTTACCTCTTTTTCTCAGAACTGCTCGATTGTGTGGTGTGATGAAACCATGGAAGGCATCGTTGTCGATCCGGGCGGTGATGTTCAACAACTCGCGGCTATCATTGAAGAACTCGGTGTTAAGGTTGTGAACTTGGTACTGACGCACGGTCACTTAGATCATGTTGGCGGTACGGTACCACTTGCTGAGATCTTGAAGGTTGAAATTGTGGGCCCGCATAAGGCAGACAACTTCTGGCTACAAGGTCTAGAGAATCAAAGTCAGATGTTTGGTTTCCCACTGTGTAAAGCTTTTGAACCAAACACTTGGTTAGAAGAGGGCGACAAAGTCACTTTTGGTAATCAAGTGATTGATGTGATTCACACGCCGGGCCACACGCCAGGTCACGTTGTACTGTTCAGTGAGCAAGCTCGTTTAGCGTTTGTGGGTGATGTGTTGTTTAACGGCGCAATTGGCCGTACTGACTTCCCACAAGGTGACTTCAATACGCTTATCGCTTCAATCAAGACTAAGCTTTGGCCACTAGGCAGTGACGTAACATTCGTTCCGGGCCATGGTCCTGAATCGACATTCGGTCGCGAGCGTGCATCAAACCCGTTCGTCGCAGATGAAATGCCTCTGTACTAATTAAATCTTTGATTTTCCAACCGATTATTTGTGTCGATTGATTGAAAATGAAGCTTAGCTTTTGTCCTGAAAGCTAAGCTTTTTTATTGTGTGTGAACTTACTGGTAAACCTTAATCAGAAAGACGTTCAGCGGCAGCCAAGTAGCGTCGAGCCAGCCCCACAAACTCTTCTCCACTCATATTCAAATCATGGGTTGATATGAAAATGTCATAACCGTGGAAGCCCCTTTGATATTTCATTCTGTTGGCAAGCATCGCCTGCAATCCAGAATAGTTTTTAATCACCGCGTTTGGACTGTTTGTCTCATTCGGTGAATCAAGGTTGTCCTGTGATTGGTTATCGTTGAAATTCACGTTGTCGGTATTCTGCGACTCTTTGTATTGGCTTAGTTCGACACAGCCACTTTCAGTACAACGCGCATGGTAATGCGATGAGTCGAGAACCATATCCTCAAAGTTGGACTCTTTGCCTGCTTGTTTGGCTCCTAAGTACAAAAGTGCTCGTTGGCTGAGCAATAATTCACAAGTTATTTTAGGACAAATCGAATCGAGGTAGGGCGAGTAATCTTTTACTTTAATTCCGACCCAGGGCAGAGGTTGATGCCAACCATCTTGTTCATAAGTGCAAAGACCAATTTTTTGGATGTTACTCCATTTTAAAACCCAACCCCCTTTGTAAAAGTGCTGCTGAAAATGAGTCGGGGTAAGTGTGAACATCACTCGGCTGCGCAGCATCAAATAGTAGCCAGTTCCCAGAAGCGCAATACTGCAAAAAGCACCCACGATCAGTAACTTTGGATTGTCACTGTAGAGCGAAACGATCAAGCAAATGAAGCCTAAAATAATGGCGAGGATACGGTACGAGCGAGTGAATGAAGGCAAAGAGAAATTACTAAGGTGACGAGTGTCCATAGGTAACACCAAGTTTTCATATTTTTGTCTGGATGGATAACCAGTGTATATGACCCTGAATTGATAAGTCGATGTTTAAATAATAGACGCTAGTAGACAATATCGGTATTTTTCGTCGACTTTCGACGCTTCACTCTACAAATAGCTCCTGTTTTTTGGTATAAATCGCGCTTCAAATTTTCACCACTGCGAAAAGAGCAGTGAACTGGAGAAATATTCAATGAGACTTGCTCATAAGCGTAAGGTGCAGGCTAAACTGCAGAAACGCACTAAAGCGGCTGTAGTTAAAGCAGTGGCAACGCCGAAAAAAGCGAAGCCTGTCGCAGAGAAAGTTGTAGCAGAAAAAACTGTAGCAGCAAAACCAGCGGTAGAGAAAGCAGTAGCAGCAACTAAAGAAGTTGCAGTAGCACTGACTCCTAAGCAACAACAAGTTCTAGACATCGTTGTTAGCAATGCTGAAGGCATTAACCCTAAAGGTATCGGCCTAGAAGCTGGTCAAGAAGACGCGAAAGCAGCTTCATGGGCAACAGGCGCATTGAAAAAACTTCTTGAAGAAAACCTAGTAGCGAAAGAGCAGCTAGCAGGTAACAAGGTTATCTACAAAGCTATCTAATCCTGTGGGATTACATTCGCTTCGTTAAGTTTTTAAGCCTCGATTTTCGAGGCTTTTTTGTATCTGGCACATTATGCCAAGTCCGAGCCCAAATCCAAGCCTAAACCTAGGCTCTATAATCTCAATTCCAATTCGATATACGGCTTAACTGATTAGTGTTGTCTCGTGTCAGAGCTTCGAATCAGCAAGCACTAAATTAGGGCGTTAGCTAGGTAGATCAAGAGAGCAAAGCCTTGATTTTTTCCCCTAAAATACAGCAATGAATAGAGCTTCATCACGAAATGGCAATCAATTGTTAAGAGTATTTAATTATTAATACTTAGGTATTTATCAATACGCATTGCCTTGGTGAATATCCAAACTCCTTTGAAATCGACACTATTCAATCATCTCCTACGTAGTTCTACTTAATCCTTTGGTCTAATACGTAACTTTGTTAACGCCATGCGTGCGTGCTCTCCCTGATATCTTGTTGCCTCATCACGGTGCACTCTTATGTTGAATCATAAAAAATGCTCATAGAAAGAGTGTTAACCCAACAAAGGACGTGAACATGAGTCTCATTTCTAACTCCCTCACACGAGTTTTTAAAAACGTTGCAGTAACTGCTGCGGCTTGTTTAGCTTTGGTCGCTACTGGTGCTACAGCCGCTGATAAGGTTTACCGTTTAAAACTTGCGGAAACTTGGGGACCAAACTTCCCAGTTTTCGGTGATGCAACCAAAAACATGGCGGCGATGGCTGAGAAGATGTCGAATGGTCGACTGCAAATCAGAATCGATTCAGCAAACAAACACAAAGCACCTCTTGGCGTTTTTGACATGGTTAAGTCTGGTCAATACGACATGGGTCACTCAGGCTCTTACTACTGGAAAGGTAAAGTTCCAAACACTCTTTACTTCACTTCTATGCCTTTCGGTATGACGCCAGCAGAACAATACGCGTGGTTCTATCACGGTGGTGGTATGGAGTTAATGGAGCAGGTTTACTCTCCACATAACTTGATGTCTTTCCCTGGTGGTAACACGGATATCCAGATGGGGGGTTGGTTTCAAAAAGAGATCAACAGCGTTGAAGATCTACAAGGTCTGAAAATGCGAATCCCGGGCTTTGCAGGCGAGATTCTTGCTGAGCTAGGTGCTAAACCGACGAACATTGCCCCAGGTGAACTTTACACGTCTCTAGAGCGTCGCACGATTGATGCACTAGAGTGGGTAGGTCCATCGCTGGATTTACGAATGGGCTTCCACAAAATCGCGCCTTACTACTACACAGGTTGGCACGAGCCGGGTTCAGAGCTTCAATTCCTAGTGAACAAGCGTACATGGAACAAGCTGCCTGAAGACCTACAAGAAATCTTACGTGTTGCAATGCGTACTGCGGCTTACGACATGTACACACAAGCAACGCACGAAAGTGGTAAGAACTGGGTTTCAATGAAGACAGAATACCCAGATGTACAAGTGAAAGATTTCCCACCAGAGGTTATGTCTGCTCTGAAAGAAGCGAACGATCGCCTACTGGCTGCACATGCTGAGAAAGATGAGCTAGCAAAAGAGATTCAAGCTTCACAAGCAAGCTACCTAGAGCAAGTACGTTCATGGACGGATATTTCACATAGAGCTTATCTAAATAGCCAAGCGAAATAATCGACAGTTGTTGAACTGAATCTAAATGAACCCGAAGCTTTTCTTATTGAGTATTTAAGAGTGAATAAGCCGAGGGTTCATTTAAAACATAATAACTAAGCAGGATAAATCCTGTATTACGCTCAAGAACCTTTTCTACGTCCTACAGCTCGTTACCTCAGCTGCGCGATGTCTTTTCAAATTCCATGGAGTCGGGAATGCGAAGTCTAATTTATATTGAACGCCTGTTTAATCGTATCGGTGACGCACTGGGATGGCTTTCCAGTATGTTGTTTATTTTACTTATCGCCAACGTCGTGTATGACGTTGTCATGAGATATGCCTTCAACGATGTCTCTATCGCCTTCCAAGAGATGGAATGGCACCTTTTCTCCGCCGTTTTCCTACTCGGTGTTCCTTATGCCATCAAGGCTGGTGGCCATGTTCGAGTTGACGTGTTCTATGAGCAACTGAGCTTTAAAGCACAAGCGATTATTGACCTGCTTGGCACGCTTATCTTTCTACTTCCGTTTTGCCTGCTGGTGGCTTGGTTTGGTATCGATGTTGCCAAAGAGAGTTATGAACTGGGTGAAACCTCAGGCGATCCCGGTGGCCTGCCGTATCGCTGGATCATCAAAGCTATGATCCCGCTGTCATTCTTTTTGATGGCACTCAGTGGCGTAGGTTTGATCCTGCATTCACTGAATAAGATTTTTAATCCGCATCTTATCCATGCAAACAATATTCATACAAAAAACAAGTAGAGGCTGAACATGATTGGAATAGTAATGTTTTTCGTAGCCTTGTTTGCGCTTTTACTTGGCTTCCCAGTGGCGTTTACCTTTGGTGGTATCGCGTTAATCTTTGGTGTTTGGGCTGAGGGCATTGAAATGTTTGCCTTCATGCCATATCGAATTCAATCCATTATGGAAAACACGGTTCTGATGGCCGTTCCATTGTTTGTTTTTATGGGGCTCGTTCTACAAAAGACCAAGCTTGCTGAGCAGTTGCTTGAGTCTATGGGGCGACTGTTTGGCGGCGTTCGTGGTGGTATCGCGATTTCAACCGTATTAGTAGGTTCACTACTTGCGGCTTCTACTGGCGTGGTTGGTGCTTCTGTTGTTGCTATGGGACTTATCTCCCTACCTGTAATGCTCAAGTACAATTACGACAAAGGCTTAGCCTGCGGCACTATTTGTGCGTCTGGTACGCTAGGGCAGATCATTCCACCCTCCATCGTATTGATTCTATTGGGTGATGTTCTAGGTGTTCCTGTAGGCGACTTGTTCCAAGCGGCGATTTGGCCGGGCGTGATGCTGGTCGGCGCGTACATCGTTTATATCTTGATATACGCAAAGCTACACCCTGAAGCGGCTCAACCTATTGAACGTGATGACTCCATCAGCCGTAAGCAGGAAGTGTTTAATGCACTGAAAGCGATTCTTCCGCCTCTAGCGTTAATCATTGTTGTACTGGGCTCTATCTTCGCAGGTGTTGCTACGCCAACAGAGTCAGCCGCATTAGGTGGCGCGGGTGCGATGATACTTGCACTGCTTTACGGTCAATTTAGTTGGTCGATGGTGTACGAGGCGTCGAAAGAGACGGTGAAAGTAACGGCGATGGTATTTGCTATCTTGTTGGGTGCAACGGCATTCTCAATGGCGTTTACCTACACTGGTGGCGACTATCTGGTTGAAGAGTGGATGCTACAACTGCCAGGTGAAAAATGGGGCTTCCTGATCATTACCATGCTGGTGATTCTGATTCTGGGTTTCTTCATCGACTTCGTAGAGATCTGTTTCATCATCGTGCCGATCATTGCGCCAGTTGCTGAACTGATGGGCATCAACATGACATGGTTCGCTATCCTTATTGCGATGAACCTACAAACTTCCTTCTTAACGCCGCCATTTGGTTTTAGTTTGTTCTATTTAAAAGGCGTAGCACCGAAAGGCGTGACGACTAAGGACATCTACCGAGGTGTGATGCCGTTCATTCTGATTCAAATCCTCGTACTTGGATCACTTCTCGCTTTCCCATCTTTCTATGGAATGTGAGTGAAGCCAAGAATGTGAATGATATGTTTCGACGGCTATCTATAAATTGCTAAAGTAAAACGGCTTATTGATGTTCAGTAAGCCGTTTTTTGTGAGGGAAAGGAATGCCTCTAAAAGCCAAGCTGATTTTGCTGACGTTGCTCCCGTTGCTGCTGGTAACGGCGAGTATTAGTTGGATCTCGCTGCACCAGACTAAGACGTTAGGCGCTAAAGAAGTCGAGATCTTTAGAGACAGCCTAATCAAGTCGCGTGAAAACGCCCTCAAAGACACGGTTGATCTCGCGTTCGACGCCATAGAACACGTCTATAACGATCCAAATATCCAAGAAGCCCAAGCCAAAAAAAAAGTTCGAACCATATTGTCTAAACTTAGATATGGCTCTGATGGGTACTTCTTCGCATACGATCGTCTCGGGACCAACTTGGTTCATCCAATTCAGCCAGAATTGATAGGCCAAAACCTACTCCAACTGCAAGATGAAGATGGCGATTTTCTGATAGAGGCTCTGTTAAGAGAAGCGCAAACCGGAGGCGGGTTTCACCAGTATTTGTGGCAAAAGCCTTCGACGGGTGAGGTGGTGTCTAAGCTTAGCTACGCCGCTTGGTTAGAGCGTTGGGACTGGATGATTGGCACCGGCTTGTATATTGAAGACGTACACCAAGAAGTGGCTTCGATGCAGGCTGCGATTAACAACAATATTGAAACCACGTTCTTTTCGATTGTGGTGATTCTGAGTGTGACGGTTGCGGTCATTATCGTGCTGACCTTGGCCATTAACATGCATGAACATCGGATTGCGGATAACAACCTAAAGGAACTGGCGCACAAGACGGTGATGTTCCAAGAAGACGAGAAGAAGCATTTAGCGCGTGAGCTACATGATGGTATTAACCAATTATTAGTGTCGAGTCGTTGCCACTTAGAACTGCTCGGTAATAAGCTACAAAATGAAGACCTCAAAGCACATTTGAATAAGTCGCAGCATTCACTGATGCGAGCAATCGAAGAAGTGAGGCACATCTCGCATCAACTTCGTCCAAGTTCGTTGGATGATATTGGTTTAGAGGCGGCATTGTCTTCATTGTTGTTAGATTTTCAGGCGCATTCGGGTATTGAAGTAGAAACCTTGTTTAGCACTCAACAGGGTAAGTTGAAATCTGAGGCTGCGACAACCTTGTATCGAGTGGTGCAAGAGTCGCTGAATAATATCGAGAAACACGCGCAAGCGACCAAAGTAACGGTTATCGCTCAGCAAATTGGTAATGTGTTGCAACTACTGATTCAAGATAACGGTGTCGGTTTCAACACCTATAAAGCGATGGAAAAACGAGGGATCGGGCTGCGTAACATGAGAGAGCGAGTGGAGTTCATCGGTGGTGACTTTGAATTGATGAGTGAGATTGGCCTCGGAACGGAAATTACAGTGTTACTGACACTAGAGGGATTAATGAATGAGTGAAGTTATTCGAGTTGTGATTGCTGACGATCACCAAGTGGTACTGGATGGCTTTATGGCGAGATTGGAACTCGAGCCAGATATTAGCGTGATAGGTACGGCCAGCAATGGACTAGAAGCGGTAGAGGTCGTTAAGTCTCTGCGCCCTGATGTGGTGTTGATGGATATCAGCATGCCTATCATGAATGGCATTGATGCCACCCATCTGATTAAAGAAGAAGACCCAGAAGCCAAGGTCCTGATGCTGACCATGCATAACAACCGTGAATACATCATGAAGGTGATGCAGTCGGGTGCTGTCGGTTACATGTTGAAAGAGATTTCGGCTGAAAAAATGGTACAGGCAATCAAAACGGTCAATCAAGGATCGACCTATTTCTGTGAAAAAGTCACGCAGAATTTGTTTACTCAGCCGATTACTCCCACGCCATCTGTCAAGAATCCATTGAGCAGACGTGAAGAGGCTGTGCTGAAATTAGTCGCAAAAGGGGAGAGCAGTAAAGAGGTCGCAAAGGCGCTGAATATCAGCTATCGAACGGTAGAAACCCATAGGCAAAATATTAAGCATAAGCTCGATATTCACTCTACGGCAGAGCTTGCTAAATATGCGGTCAGCTCCGGGCTTGTGGACTGATCTTACGCTAAATAACGTTAAATGTGTAATTTAATTACTAAATGTGTAATTTACGCCTCCTTTATGGAGGTTTTTTTAGTATTTTTGCGACAGGTTGATATTCTTCTTTTCGAAATTTAAGCGCCGAATGCAATGTTGCAAACTGTGCGCTGCAAATTAGAGAGGAAGCATGGAGCCTGTAAAAGATAGGTATAGTATTGAAAATACCGATTATACAGTAGGACAAGATAACGTTCAGAAATGGGGTTTTGATGTTCATAACCCAGTATTTGGAATCAGTGCAGGGGCGATCATTATCTTCCTGTTGGCACTTCTAGTCGCAGACCCTGAAACCGCAAAAGCGGCGCTTGATGGAATCAAATGGAAAGTCATTGGTAACTTCGATGGTTTCTTCATGTGGGCAGCAAACATCTTCGTAATTTTCTGTTTTGCCCTCATTGTCTCCCCGTATGGCAAGATACGTATTGGTGGCAATGATGCCAAAGCAGAGCACTCAAACCTATCTTGGATGTCGATGTTATTCGCCGCAGGAATGGGTATTGGCTTAATGTTCTGGGGGGTTGCTGAGCCAGTAGCTTATTTCACTGGCTGGTATGAAACACCACTAGGTGTTGAAGCTTACTCTCCTGAAGCGGCGAAGTTGGCTCTTGGTGCAACCATCTACAACTGGGGTCTGCACGGTTGGGCGATTTACGCGGTTGTTGCTCTAGCGCTTGCCTTCTTCACCTTCAATAAAGGTTTACCTCTATCAATCCGCTCTATTTTCTACCCTATCTTGGGTGATAGAACTTGGGGTTGGTTTGGTCATATTGTTGATATCGTCGCTGTGCTTGCAACGCTATTTGGCCTTGCAACTTCATTGGGCTTAGGTGCTCAACAAGCGACCAGTGGTATTAACCATGTATTTGGTACCGATGGCGGTATTGGCATGCAGCTGATTGTTATCGCAGTGGTTACTTTCTTAGCGACAATGTCCGTGGTTCGTGGCATCAACGGTGGTGTAAAGCTTCTGAGTAATGTGAACATGCTGGTTGCTTTGGGCTTACTTATCTTCGTTACCATCGCTGGTGGCATGGCGGGTATTAAAGCAATCCCAACCGCGCTAATGGGCTACATTGAAAACTTCATTCCCTTAAGCAATCCTCACGGTCGTGATGACGAAACGTGGATGCAAGGTTGGACGGTATTCTACTGGGCGTGGTGGATGTCTTGGTCACCATTCGTAGGCATGTTCATCGCTCGTATCTCTAAAGGTCGAACGATTCGTGAATTCATCGTTGCTGTATTGTTCATCCCAACGACAGTAATCATCATCTGGATGGCTATTTTCGGTGGCATCGCGATTGATCAAGTGGCGAACAAGGTGGGCGAGATTGGTGTGAATGGTCTGCAAGATATTACACTTTCTCTTTTCCATACTTACGATGCTCTGCCAATGAGCTCTGTGCTTTCAGTGGTATCGATTGGTTTGATTATGGTGTTCTTTATCACCTCTTCTGATTCAGGCTCATTGGTTATCGATAGCATTACCTCTGGCGGTAAAGTGGATGCACCGGTTCCACAACGTGTATTTTGGGCGTTGATGGGCGGCGCGATTGCAGCGGTTCTACTATGGGTTGGTGGTACGGAATCTATTCAAGCACTGCAAGCTGGAACGGTATCGATGGCGCTACCATTTGCCTTCATATTATTGCTTATGTGCCTAAGCTTATTGCTAGGTTTACGAACTGAAAATCAATTGGTTAAGCACCAAAATGCTTTGAGTTAAAAGTATTTTTGATAAAAAGGTCGACAGGGTCGACCTTTTTTTCGTCATAAACTTGAGTAATTACGTGAATATTGTTTGAAATTCCATCGAACCGATTCTAGTTTACTGAAAACAACAAGTTAACCTGCTAAACTTCAGACATCCAAGTATTTGAATTATTGTGACAACAGCTTGTACTACTTGGATCGTAGGTTCGAGTTTGTAATTAAGTCGCAGGTAAGTAAGGAATACGAGGTCAATAGACCCTAATAGAATTCCGTAGAGAGGGATGATGACTAAAGGTATAGATAAATACAGTATCGACAGTACGGATTACACTGTCGGTCAAGATAACGTCCAAAAATGGGGTTTTGATGTTCATAACCCAGTATTTGGTATTAGTGCGGGACTTATCGCTTTGTTCCTGATCGGTGTTCTTATTACAGATACCGCTTCAGCAAAGGCTGCGCTAGATGGCGTTAAAGGCCAGATTATCAATTCGTTTGATTGGCTTTTCATCTGGTCGGGTAATATTTTCGTAATTTTCTGCTTAGGTTTGATTGTTTCTCCGTACGGCAAAATCCGCCTTGGTGGTGTTGATGCGACGGCAGATTACTCATTCTTCTCTTGGCTATCGATGCTGTTTGCCGCAGGTATGGGTATCGGCTTGATGTTCTGGAGTGTGGCAGAGCCAGCGGCTTACTTCACGGGTTGGTTTGAAACTCCGTTAGGTGTTGAACCAAACACACCAGAAGCTGCAAAACTGGCATTGGGCGCAACCATGTATCACTGGGGTCTACACCCTTGGGCGATTTATGGCGTAGTAGCACTGTCACTTGCGTTTTTCTCTTACAACAAGGGATTGCCTCTTTCTATCCGTTCTATCTTTTACCCAATTTTAGGTGATAGAGCTTGGGGCTGGGCAGGTCACATTGTTGATATTCTTGCTGTACTTGCAACGCTATTTGGTCTGGCGACATCGTTAGGTCTTGGTGCACAACAAGCGGCAAGTGGTATTCAGCATGTATTCGGCATTGAAGCGGGCTTAGGTCTGCAAGTTATTGTGATTACAGCGGTGACTTTATTGGCGGTAGTATCAGTACTTCGTGGTATTGATGGTGGCGTTAAAGTTATCAGTAACATCAACATGTTGGTGGCTTTCCTACTGCTTATCTTAGTGGCTCTAATCGGCTACGCGGTGACTTTAGGTTCTATCCCAACGACATTGATGGCATACATTGAAAACATCATTCCGTTGAGTAACCCTCACGGTCGTGAAGATGAAACGTGGATGCACGGTTGGACTGTATTCTACTGGGCTTGGTGGATCTCATGGTCTCCATTCGTAGGTATGTTTATCGCACGTGTTTCTAAAGGTCGTACCGTTCGTGAGTTCATCACAGCAGTACTGATTGTACCGACTACAGTGACTATCATTTGGATGTCAGTATTCGGTGGCATGGCGATTGACCAAATCGTGAATAACGTTGGTATTCTTGGTCAAGACGGCCTAACAGATGTATCACTAGCAATGTTCCAAATGTTTGATGCACTGCCGTTCGGGACTCTGCTTTCAATCATTGCGGTTGTATTGGTTCTAGTATTCTTCATTACATCGTCTGACTCAGGCTCTCTAGTAATCGACAGCATCACCGCGGGTGGTAAAGTTGATACGCCTGTGCCTCAACGTGTGTTCTGGGCGTTCCTTGAAGGTGCGATTGCTGTGGCTCTATTGTGGGTTGGTGGTACTGAAGCAGTACAAGCTCTACAAGCGGGTGCAATCTCGACGGCATTACCATTTACCATCATTCTATTACTGATGTGTGTGAGCTTGCTAATGGGTATGCGTACAGAAAAACGCTAGGCTTTGTAAGCTGAAATCTACTGCAATTTATACGCAGTAGAACGGTAAATAATATGAAGGCAGAAGAGGAAACTCTTCTGCCTTTTTTGTTTCCTCTTTACCGTGTTTTCTTGTCTCTTTTAAGCATGTGAAGTGCGATAAAAATGTTAATAACCGTAGAGACAACACCGCCTTAAATTTGGCGATAAGCCAAGGATTTGACATTACTTAAGCTTATGGTTTGCTTAAAATTATATTCCAATATTAAATTGTGAAATCGCTCGAATTTAATACTAATATTGGGTAGTATGCGCGAGATTTCCCACCACTCGTGAAACTTTGACATGAAACTAACACTAAAGCAGAAGTTGATAGGCGCTAGCCTATCTGCTGTTGTCGTTATGGCTACAGCGTTGACTTGGTTGTCAGCAAACCAATTATTTGAACAGACTCGTAATGGCGTATACCTACGAGCTGAAAGCGTATCTGAAGCAGCATCTGAAGGTATTAAAAACTGGATTGATATCCGTACTGATATCGCATCAGCATTTAATGACTTTTCACGAGAGGATGATGTTGTTCCTTTCCTTAGACAAGCTCGTGTAGCGGGTGGCTTTGACGATATCTTTTTAGGTACTCCAGAAGGTGGAATGTACCGTTCACATCCTGAACGTAATCGTGCAGATTACGATCCTCGTCAACGTCCTTGGTACCAAGAAGCAAACGCTGCAGGTAAGCAAATCATTACTACGGCTTACCAAGATGCAATCACCAAAGCACTTCTAGTAACGATCGCAGAACCTGTTCGCCACAATGGCCAACTTGTTGGTGTTGTTGGTGCAGACGTACTGATCGACCAGTTGGTTAACGATGTAATCAGCCTTGATGTTGGTGACAACGCTTACGCAATGCTAATTGATGCCTCTGACGGCACATTTCTAGCACACCCAGATTCAGCACTAAGCTTGAAGCCGGTAAGCCAGCTTTCAAACGATATCTCTATGCCTATCATCGAAAACGCAGTGCGTACGGGTAGCATCGAGATCATCAAAGAGCGCGGCGCAGACAAGCTGCTTTACTTCACGAAGGTGCCTAACACTAACTGGATCTTCGCGGTTCAGATGGACAAAGCAACAGAAGAAGCGAACCACTCAACGCTACTTACTCAGCTGATCATCACTGCTGTCGTTATTACGCTCATCGTAATCGTACTCGTGTCTTGGTTAGTAAGCTTCCTATTCCGCGACCTAAACCGCGTTTCAGCAGCACTTGAAGAAATTGCTTCAGGTGAGGGCGATCTTACTCAACGCCTTGAGCCTAAGAGCGACGACGAAATTGGTCAGCTTGCAGCAAACTTCAACCGCTTTGTGGGTAACATGCACACCATGGTGATCAAGCTAAGCGAAGTATCTGCTGCGCTAGGCAACCAAGCACGTCAAACGGCTTCTCAAGCTGAAGAACGTAGTGCTCGTATCCAAATGCAACAAGACGAGATCAACATGGTAGCAACAGCCGTTAACGAAATGGCTGCAGCAACACAAGAGATCGCAGGTAACGCAGACCACACTGCACAGAACTCATCTGAAGCGGTTGGCGCGTGTGAGCACGGTACTGGTCAAGTGACACAGACTCAAAGCTCTATCCAAAACCTTGCTCAAGAAGTTCAAATCGCAACTAACGTGATTCTCGAGCTTGAAGAGCACGGCAACAGCATCAACGCTATCTTGTCTAACATTCAAGGTATTGCAGAACAAACGAACCTACTTGCACTTAACGCCGCTATTGAAGCAGCACGTGCCGGTGAGCAAGGTCGTGGTTTCGCAGTAGTAGCGGATGAAGTTCGAGTTCTGAGCCAACGTACACACGGTTCAACGCAAGAAATTCAACAAACGATTGAGTTGCTGCAAGGTACAACAGGCAAAGCGGTTAACATCATGAACGATAGCCGTACACTTGCTGAAACCAGTGTTGATGACGCGAACTCAGCGGCTGCAAGCCTAACGCAAATCCATGCTGCTGTTGAACGCATCAGTGACATGGCAACACAGATTGCTTCTGCTGCAGAAGAGCAAGCGTCAGTAACGTCTGAGATTACTCGTAACACTGAAGGAATCCGTGACGTATCTAACGAGCTAGCAGACGAAGCACACCAAGCTGCAGAGCAAGCTGCGCAGCTTTCTGAACTGTCTCACGAGCTAGAAAGCGAAATCAGCCGCTTCAAGCTGTAATCGAAGCCAATATAACAAAGCCCCGACTTAGGTTGGGGCTTTGATGTATCTGTACCATCTAGACTAACGAGTTATTTAAACTCAAACTTGCCCTTCATGATTGCCCAGTGGCCCGGGAATGAACATAGGAAAGAGTAGTCGCCACCGGCTGTCATTTTCTCTGTGCTGAAAGTGATTGAGGTTGACTCGCCACCACCGATAACACGAGTGAAGGCGTAAACGCGGCTGTCGTCAGGTTTTACGTAGTTATTGTCGATACCTGCCGACATACCATCGATGCCTACTGCTTGTAGCGACGCAGTGTCTGTTATAACGACGTTGTGACCCATTGATTGGGCTGGCATAGAACCAGTATGGTTTAGCGTCAGCTTCACTTCTTTACAGCTCGCTGGAACGCTTAATGTGTCAGTTGAAAATTTCATTTGATCACTAGCATCAATCGATACTTCACATTCCGAGCTCGCTTGAGCGGTAAAGCTAGCACCTACAAGCGCTATCGTTGTTGCGATTAATCGTAAAGACATACACTGTTCTCCATTATTTTAGGGGGAGGTTATTCCATGAGGTTGATTGATACGTATTATCCTAGAAAGATGATCATAGTAATGTGCTACGACTTGAATTGTGTGCAACTCGTTGCTTTGTAAATGGTAAGTTTTTGTAGGAAAGGGCAAAACTAATCAGCGCATGAACAACCGTTTAGGGGGGAATGGTTGCTCGAGACTAGAATCGCAGACAACAAAAAGCCCGAGCATAAACTCGGGCTTTGAATAGTTTTCTTTATAGCTTAAGGGGAAGCTAGATTGCCTGACGAAGTTGGAAATAACGTCCTTCTTCGTTTAACAGCTTCTCGTGAGAGCCGTTTTCAACAATCTCGCCTTGTTCAATCAGAACGATAGAATCCATTGATTCCAGACCAATCAAACGGTGTGTAATGAAAATAACCGTCTTGCCTTCGAAGTGCTTCTCGAACAGCGTCATGATGCTTTGCTCTGTTTGCTTATCTAAGCCTTCTGTTGGCTCATCAAGAAGCAGGATAGGGGCATCATGAAGGATTGCACGTGCAATACCAACACGGCGCTTCTCACCACCAGACAGTTGACGACCACCGTCACCCAACCAGCTATCAAGCGCGTTATTCTCCAGCAGCTTTTCTAGACCAACATCTTTTAGGATATTCGCTAAGTGATCATCGGTCGCTTCTGGTCTTGCAATCAACAAGTTGTCACGCAAAGTACCATTTAGAATGTCGACACGTTGGCTTACCACACTGATTGATTCACGAAGCTGTGATTCATTCCACTGAGTCAGTTCAATGCCCGCGATTGAGATGTAACCCTTTTTAGGATCCCAGTAGCGAGTCAGAAGCTGAATCAGTGTCGATTTACCAGAACCCGTTTGACCAACAATCGCAACCTTGTGCGTGGCAGGGATCGTTAGGTCGACAGCGTTCAGAACACTGCGCTCAGAGTCAGGGTAGTTGAACGTCACGTTTGAGAACGTAATATCCAGTGGCTTGTTGATGTCGAGCTTCTCTTCAGCAAACTGAACTTCAGGTTCTGACAGAATCACTTCGTTCAAGCGACGAGCTGAAGACAGAGTTTGACCTAAATGCTGGAATGCACCTGCAATTGGCATTAATAGCTCGAAGCTTGCCATGGTTGCGAATGCCATTAGCGCGATGAACGGGTCTGGTGCATTACCACCCACGCCGTCAGCCGCAAGCCAAAGCATAAGAACCAGCGTCAAACCGTTGAACAGCATTAGCGCTGCTGAAGCCATACCGGTTAGGTTAGCGTTCACAAACTGATTCGCCATCAGCTTGCGTTGCGTTTCTAGAATCGCATTACGGTAACGCTCCTCAGCACCGAACAGAGTTAGCTCGCTGTAGCCTTCAATCCAATCCAGAGTGGTAACACGAAGATCCGCTTTGTTTTGTGTCAGTTCACCGCCGTTACGTTTACCCAGCTTGTAGAACAAGATTGGCCAAACCAACAGCATGACAAGAAGGATAGAACCTAAGATTAAACCTAGTGAGCTATCAAACCACATCAAGAACAGAGTCAGGAAGAAGATCCCAAACACACCCACCGTCACTGGGCTTACTAAGCGCAAGTAAACGTGGTCCATTGCATCGACATCAGCAACCAAACGGTTCAGTAGGTCAGCATCACGAAGGTTTGAAATACGACCTGGGATCAGCGGAGCCAGCTTCTTGAAGAAGAAGATACGTAAATCAGTTAACAGTTTGAATGTCGCATTGTGGCTCACAACACGTTCACCCCAACGACCCGCAGTACGGCTCATTGCCAAACCACGTACGCCACCACCCGGTAGCATGTAGTTGAAGGTTTCACGTGCAATCGTCAGGCCAGCAACCGCGGAAGCTGAAATAAACCAACCTGATAGCGTTAACAAGCCGATAGAAGCCGACAGAGTAGCAAAAGCCAATAGCATGCCTAGCGATAGGCCAAACCAATGCTTTTTATAGAGTTTCAGGTAAGGCAGTAAATCACGCATCTAAATTACCCTTATTATCTTGTTGAGCTAAGTTCGCGTTAAGCATCTCTTCGAATAAACCACCCGCAGTCGAAAGCTGAGAGTAATGACCTTGTTCAACCAGACCACCATCGCGCATAACCAGAATGTTATCGACCGATTGAAGTGGAGCGAGTTGGTGCGTCACAAGCAGGGCAGTGCGGCTTTCGATGTTGCTATTGATGCCTTTCATTACCAACTGTTCGCTACGAGTATCTAGGCTGGCAGTGGGTTCATCGAGCAACCAGAACTGACCGTCTTGGATCATTGCGCGAGCCAGAGCCAAACGCTGAGATTGACCCACAGACAGACCGCCAGAGCGATCAGAAATCATGTAATCCAAGCCGTGCTCATTTACGAATTCGTTAGCAAAAGACTGCTCAAGTGCGTTCTCGACAACTTGGTCAGTGATATCGTGCTTACCTAGAGTGACGTTGTCACGAATTGTGCCGTGCAGTAGCAACGGGTTTTGACCAACCCAGCTAATGGTTTTACGCCAAGAGGCTAAGTCTAGGTCACGCAGTTCAATGCCATTGATTTTCAAGCTTCCTTCATAAGGCATGAAACCAAGAATAGCGTTGATCAAACTTGTTTTACCTGCACCACTTGGGCCAACTAACGCAGTCGATTGGCGAGTGTTAAGCGCGAACGAGATAGGACCAACCAGTTGAACACCTTCAGGGCTCAATACTTTCAGATCTTGAGCTTCAATATTGATGCCTTGAGCCGGGTCTAACTGAGTGTCGCCTGATTTAACTTTAGTGATGTCTGTTTCTAGGAACTCGACAATACTTTCCGCTGCGCCAACCGCTTGTTGTTTCGCATGGTAGAAAGTACCTAAATCACGCAGAGGTTGGTAAAACTCTGGCGCCAAGATAAGGATAAACAAACCTGCGAATAGCGTAATGCCAACGCCGTAGTGGCCGAAGTTAAGCTCGCCGATGTAAGTGAAACCAAAGTAAACCGCCGTCATCGCAATCGAGATAGACGTGAAGAACTCAAGTACTGCAGACGACAAGAAAGCGATCTTCAATACATCCATGGTGCGCGTTCTGAACACCTCAGATGCACCTTTCAATACTTCTGTTTCAGCGTTTGTGCGGTCAAATAGACGGATGGTTGTCATTGACTGCAAACGGTCGTAAAAGTGACCAGAAAGACGTTGCAGTGCTTTGAAGTTTTTACGGTTTGCATCAGCTGCTTTCATACCCACAAGTGCCATGAACATTGGTACCAGTGGAGCAGTAATCAAGAAGATCAGTCCTGCTGCCCAGTTTACTGGGAACACCACAACCAAAATAATGAATGGAATCATTACCGACAAAGACATCTGAGGTAAGTAACGAGAGAAGAAGTCTTGCATGTCTTCGACTTGTTCTAGCAACAGGGTTGCCCACGTACCCGCAGGTTTGCCTTTGATATAAGCAGGGCCCAACTCACGTAACTTATCAAGGATGAGTTGCCTGATGTAGACACGGATCTGTTCACCACAGCGATAACCTGCGATCTCACGTCCCCATGTACAGCCAGCACGGCCAACGACCGATAATGCCAAGCCTGCGAAATGACCAACCAGTTCAGATTTATCGACATTTTCGATGACCAGCTGGTGAAGAATAGAGGCGAGAAGAGCTGCTTGAGCAATTAAGAACACGCTTGAAAGTACGCCAAGGCTAATCGCAATCATAAGCCAGCGTTTCGCTAACTTACTCTGTTGCTTAAGCCACTTGTTCAAGCTGCGTTGTTTTTTCTTATCCATTATGAAGGCTTAATGATAATTATTATTTGTTGAGGGCGGCTAGTATACAAAAGAAAGCCCAGTGGATATACCACTGGGCTCTAGGGATTTACAACAAAATGTGATGACGCCCTGCATCTACTGAGGCGAGAGCACCGATAATCAAATCTGCAATCTCAGATTTACTTATCGTTAAGGCCATCTAGGAAGCGTTCAGCATCCAGTGCAGCCATACAACCTGTACCAGCAGAAGTGATTGCTTGGCGGTAGTTGTGGTCCATTACATCACCTGCAGCGAACACGCCTGGGATGCTGGTTTGTGTCGCGTTACCTTCAAGACCAGACTGAACAATGATGTAATCATCTTTCATGTCGACTTGGCCTTTGAAGATTTCAGTGTTTGGTTGGTGACCGATAGCAATGAATGCGCCCATTACTTCGATATCTTCTGTCTTATCAGACTGAGTATCTTTAATACGAACGCCCGTTACGCCCATGTCGTCGCCCAGAACTTCGTCTAGCGTGCGATCAGTGTGAAGAACAATGTTGCCGTTCTCTACTTTGTCCATTAAACGTTTCACTAGGATCTTTTCAGCGCGGAACGTGTCACGGCGGTGAACTAGGTGAACTTCAGATGCGATGTTAGACAGGTAAAGTGCTTCTTCAACAGCCGTGTTACCACCACCAACAACTGCTACTTTCTGGTTGCGATAGAAGAAACCATCACACGTTGCACAAGCAGAAACGCCACGGCCTTTGAATGCTTCTTCAGAATCTAAACCTAGGTACTTAGCTGATGCACCTGTTGAGATGATCAACGCATCACATGTGTACTCGCCAGAATCGCCTTTAAGACGGAAAGGGCGGTTAGAAAGGTCGACTTCGTTAATGTGGTCGAACAGGATCTCTGTTTCAAAGCGCTCTGCGTGCTCTTTCATGCGATCCATTAGAGCTGGACCCGTTAAACCTTCAGCATCACCCGGCCAGTTTTCCACTTCTGTTGTGGTTGTAAGCTGACCACCTTGCTGCATACCCGTAACAAGTACTGGGTTTAGGTTTGCACGAGCAGCGTAAACTGCAGCTGTATAGCCAGCAGGGCCAGAACCAAGAATCAATAAATTACAGTGCTTTACGTCGCTCATGAGGACTCCGAAATTGAATTTGTTTTAATTTATAATCGCTTAGGATTGTATGGAAAATATGGAGGCAATAAAAGGTTAAACAAGGGCAGAAGTGTAATTAATCGTTATACGTTAGAACATAACCGAACTAAATGATGGTCTTGTAATCCTGTGTCTTAGATCAATAGCGATAAGTCAAGGAAAGTGCTCTTGCAAACAGCTATGCATATTGCTCACTTTTAGGGCCTTCTTGATCATGGTGTTTCTATAGCAGTATTTACTTTTTTGCGTATACATTGATGAGTAGAAAAACAAGAGAACCTGAATCCTATGTTTTATTTTAAAAAGTTTGCGTTAAAAGACGCTGCAAGAATTCATCAAAATTAGCGTGCAGATAAGCGACCACAAGACGCACTTTTAGTATGAACGGCATGATTACAAACAGGTGTAATGTTGGTTAATACTTGAACTATTGAGTGTTTCTCAGTTGTTATTTTTTTGTATGTGTTATTATTGATATTTATATATTGCACGGAATCATTTGAACTCTATGCAGATTCTAATCCTTTTTATCAATGTGTTTATTGTGTGCCTGAATTCGGTTTTTGCTTCTCCGCTGCAGGTCAGCGGGGAACAATCTGTGTTAGCTAATGAAGCTGTAAGATGGTATGAAATGCCTTTGTTATCTGATCCAGTCGATTTTCCCATATTAAAAAAACACATTGAATCCTCTCCAAGGATTGAAACGATATTTGGTGGTGAAGGGGCGTTTGGGTTGAGAGTTGATTTGGCCAACTCCGATATCAAGTCGTCACAACAAATAGTTACACTCCATGCAAACTATTTGGATCAAGGTTGGGGTTACTGGCAATCAACAAATGGTCAAGTAAGGCGAATACTTGATTTTGGCCAATTAAGTAACAAGAGTATCTTGCATCTGCATAGGCAAAGCTTCCCGTTAATATTGAATGCGGAGGAATCTGGAACACTTTGGCTCTACTTGGAAGCAAAGAAATTTCCAAAGGCAGTTAACTTCACTCTTCAACCTGAATATCCATTTTATATTCACGTTTTCCGCAACAATACGCTCACATTAGCTTCTATTACTGTCATGCTAACGTTGGGAGTTTTCGCTCTTTTTTGTTACTTTCAAACTAAACATCCAGTCACACTGGCTTGTGCAGGTTATGTTGGGCTACATGGCCTGGGATGGTTCGCCGCTTCAGGCGCTTGGGGGTACTTATTACCAAGCCAAAGCTGGAACCCAGTTTATTTTGGAATGGTATTGTTTCCGTTTGCGGTTGCTTTTTCTTGCTATTACACAAGATTATTGTTTGGATTTCCGCAGCATTTTATTCGTATTAATCTTACCTTTCAGGCCTTTAGTTGGCTGTGTGTCATTATCGGGTTTATTAATGTCTTTGCCCCGTTTTCGTTGACTTTTGTTATGTCCCATTTAATTGCGGCAATCTGGGTGCCGACAATGATAGTGACTGGCGTATTGATGGTTTATCAACGAAACTTTGTCGCTAAATATTATTTGATCGGTGGTCTTTGTTATGGCACGGCTTTGGTATATTACATTTTTGCGCATTTTGCACCATTGCCGACTCAGAGATCGACAGAAGTCATCGTTGTTGTTGCATTAGCAATAGATTGTACCTGCATTTTATTGTCACTGACTGAATGGTTGCGGATTCAACAACATCAACATCAGAAAACCTATATCCAGTCGAGGGTGGATAGTTTAACGGGGCTTGGAAACCGGCTGGATTTTAATGATGCGAGTAAACAATTAGTACATCATTCCTATTGTATCGTCTTCATCGATTGTGATGGCCTTAAATCGATTAATGATACTTATGGTCATGATGAAGGGGATCGCTTTTTAGAATACACCAGCCGCATGATGCGAGAAAAATTTACAGACCTTGGAATGGTTTATCGAGCTGGTGGCGACGAATTTATCTGGTTGTTGAAAGTGGATAAAGAGAAACAAGTTGAGGCTCTCTATTCTCAGATTGAGCTTAGAGTGACTCAGGTGGAAGAGCAAATTCGCAGTGCTGATTGGCCTCAGTCTGGCCTCAGTTTTGGAAGCGCATCTAGTTTTGAATGTGTCAATTTTTCTGAGTGTTTGAGCTTAGCTGACCAGCGAATGTACCAGCAGAAGCGCTCGAAGAACGGTTTTAAAAATCAGTCCAGTGAAATTGAGTGTTAGCTAAATTCCCTATTTTCTAAGTGAATCGTTTTAAGTCTAGTTAACTTATTTTCGTTTTGACTTTTGGTGTAAATGTCACCAAAGGTGGCTCTTTTAGCAACCAACCTTTCAAGCTTGCTTACCCTCTCATCTGTTTTGTGTAGAACATTCCCAATCTTTATAGTCGCCTATTTTTAACGAATTCTAAGTTAGGACATAAAGGCAGACCATCATATTCCAAATAAACGCATCATTTATAATTGTAGGTTTTATTAGAAAGCACTCTATTTGGGGCGGCCGAGTTCCCCCCGAACTCGACCTGTTCCAGACGCGCAAGCAAAGGCATTTGGTTTCTGGCGTACTCATAAATTAACCAATTTCAGTTTGTTGTGTAAATAATCAATAGCTTGGCAATTGATAGGTAGGTCGTATTTTGCTGTGCAAAAGCATAGAAATGAATGATGGTGAGCGTGGTGCTTGAGTTCATGCAAGGAGGCTGGCGTATTGAAGTGCAAGGGCTAACACAATATGAAACATGGCTTACCAGTTAATAATATCGTTAAATTTAAATTTGTAGGGATTTATAACTAGCTAGTGGAGTGTGCTAGTTTTAAGAGTTGGTCATCTTTTATTCTGGTGTTATACACTGCTTTTTGATTTCAGGTTGGATTTAGTGTCTGAATTATTAAATCTGACGGGATAAATGATTGTTTAATGTTGATTTGACAAGATCTTCAAGTATCCTTTATGTAAACAAAGCGTTAAATATCGAAAGTAAATTAACAATCATTAAGGAGTCGATGATGTTACATGCTCACGAAAATACCCTACATATTACCCACCTCAGTAACCACGCGGTTGAGGAGTTGTCACCATCATTCTCTAAGCTACCAAGCACAGAGCATGCGGATGGCCAGTTTCGATTGAGAAGATACTCGGTGGTTCAATTCAGTAATGGACAAGTCGTTGAGCAAGACAAACATAACTTTGTTCAGTCTGAAAACATTAATCACTTTCAAGGTGACGTTGTTCGTCAGTTCGAGCCGATTGAAGCGAATATTCTAAGCAGTGAAGGCATGCAAGAAATGTGTGAACTGTTTATTGAAACCAATGGGCTTGAAGACGGGCAAGAAATCGAAATCCACCAAATCCGTATCGCTGCCATTTTTGAAGAGACACAGGTTGCGCCAGAAGGTGTTCACCAAGATGGCTTCGACCACATCGCTTTAATTGGTGTTAACCGTCATAACATTGTGGGTGGCGAGATAATGCTGTACCAAGATTCACATGAAGCGCCATTCTTTAGAAAAGTGCTTGAAGACGGTGAAGTCGCAATGCTGGCCGACAGCAAGCTTTGGCACAACGCACAACCGATTCGTACCATAGACCACGATGAGATGGGCTATATGGATGTGTTTGTTCTAACGGCTAAGGATGCGCGCAATGTCCTTCACTCTTAATGATGTGCGCCAGCAGTTTAGCGCGCTAGGCCAATACCATAACGGTAAGCCGGTGACCTTTTTTGATGGGCCAGGTGGCTCTCAGGTTCCTGAAAATGTTTTAGCATCCATGATGGAATATCTTGGCCACTTTAATTCAAACCTAGGCGGTCATTACTTTTCTAGCCAGAAGACCACAGGTTTAATGCAGCAAGCGAGAGAAGCGGCACAAGCGCTACTCAATGCGGAATCTTCTGGCAACGTTGTGTTCGGTGCGAACATGACCTCGCTGACCTTCCAACTTAGCCGCGCGATCAGCCGAGATTGGAAAGAGGGCGATGAAGTTATCGTTACTGCGTTAGACCATTACTCGAATGTATCAAGCTGGCAGCAAGCAGCAGACGACAAAGGCGCGATTGTTCGCCAAGTTCGTGTCGACGAGTCGGATTGTAGCCTAGACATGGCGCACTTTGAGTCGCTGTTAAATGAGAAGACTAAGCTTGTTGCTGTGACGTTTGCTTCGAACACCACGGGCTCGATTGTCGACATGGCGAAAGTTATCGAGCTTGCACATCAGCACGGTGCTCAGGTTTATGTTGATGCGGTTCACTACGCTCCTCATCACTTGATCGATGTTCAACAACTGAATTGTGATTTCTTAGCGTGTTCAGCTTATAAGTTCTTCGGCCCGCATGTGGGTATTGCTTACATTGCACCTCAATGGCTGCATACGTTAAAGCCATACAAGGTAGAGCCTGCCACTAATATTGGTCCAGGCCGTTTTGAAACCGGAACACAAAGTTTCGAAGGACTTGCAGGTGTGATTGCAGCAGTAGATTACTTGGCGCAGTTTGGTGAGCCAACCGACTCATTGCGTTCTCGTTTAGAGCAAAGCTACGCGCTTTATAATAAGCATGAGAGCCAACTGAGTGAGTACTTCCTTAAACGCTTGTCTGATCTTGAAGGGGCAAAACTTTATGGTAAAACGGAGTTTGATTCGAACCTGAGAACGCCAACGTTCGCCATCACCTTTGATAACCACTCTCCAGAGTTCATCGCTAAGAAGCTGGGTGAGCATAATATCTGTGTGTGGAACGGACACTTCTACGCGCTAGGTTTGGTGAAACAGTTGGGTATTGAAGAGCAGGGCGTGGTGCGTATTGGTTGTATGCATTATAACTCGATTGAAGAAATCGACTTGCTGTTCAATGTGCTTGAAGGGATCTTGCGAAGCCATTAGCAGAAGTAATTAGCAAGAAGTCACTAGCACTATAATCGCTACAGAATTAGAAAAGAGCATACTTCTCTCAAGAATATTGAGTAGGAAGTATGCTCTTTTTCGTTTCACCGTGCTTATTTAGTTAGCGCCAGTGACCTAGTCAAGACAGCGATTCGATTAAGAAAGCTGCTCAACAATGGCTACACCCACTGCGTGTGCGCTAGTCGGGTTCTGGCCTGTAATGACTCGCTCATCAACAATCACAAGTTTTTGCCACGGTTGAACCTTGTTGAAACGCGCTGCGCCACGAGCAAGCGACTCTTCCAGTAGGAATGGAATGTCGTTGATGGTACCAAAGTCGATCTCTTCTTCACGTGTAAAGCCCGTCACCGATTTAGAGCTCAGAAGTGTTTCGCCATTGCTCAGTACGATAGGTAGCAGGGCTGCTGGGCCATGACATACTGCCGCAATCACACCACCATCTTCGTAATGCTTAGCCGCAATAGCAGCGAATTGCTCGTTGGTTGCTAGGTCTGAAAGCAAACCGAAACCACCTGGGTAGAAGATAGCATCGTAGCTTTCTGCATTAATTTGGTTTACAGGAATCGTATTGTTGATGCGGTTTTGGAAGTCATCATCAGCCAAGATCTCAGCGTTTACTGAATCCCCTTCAATATCGGTTCCGTACAATGGGCCTTTACCACCCTTGATAGAAGCGATGTCGTACTCAAAACCCGCAGCAATGATCTCTTTGAGAGCATGAGTCAGTTCAGGCGCATAAGTACCATTCGCTTGATCTGTATCGCCTAGTGTTGCGTGGTTAGTCACTGGAATTAGTATTTTTTTCATGGTTCGTCCCTTTGAGCTGCTGTTTTTTTATTTAGGTGCTGACGCTTTTCGTTAAGCACTGATGCTGTTCGTTAGGCGCTAGCGCTTAGAGCTTGGTATCGCGTTGTTACTTAGCTATCGCCGTCTTGTTGTTTCTAATACTAGTTCTAAACCAATTAGGTGATAATATGCTAAACAGGCAAAACATTGTTGCTATATAGCAAAGATAAAATACGAGTAGATTAAGTATGGATAGCTTTGAAGGGATTAACGAATTTGTTGCAGTTGCTGAGTGCCACGGCTTTTCAGCGGCCGCCAAACAGTTAGGTTGCAGTACCAGCCATGTGAGTCGGCAGGTTTCAAGGTTGGAAGAGAGAGTGGGAGTGGCGTTGCTTGCGCGTTCAACACGGATGGTGAGCCTGACCGAATCGGGTCATACCTATTATCAGCAGTGCAAAGACTTGGTGATTGGGCTGCAACAAGCGAATGAACAAGTCACGTCTCAACAAACTCAGCTTAGCGGTACATTACGTGTTAGTGCTGCGGGTGCATTTGCAGAAAATCATGTTGCGACAGCGCTGATGGAATTTGCCAAAGATCATCCTGAACTCACCATAGAAATGAACTTCAATACTAAGATGGTGAACTTCATCGAAGATGGTATCGACTTTGCCATTCGTTATGGTCGATTGGACGATTCAGGATTGGTGGCAAGAAAGCTCGTCGATCGCCCGATGGCGGCGGCAGCCAGTAAAGACTACATAGAGCAATTTGGTACGCCGACTCATCCAGAGCAGTTAAAAATGCACAGCTGTATTATCGCCAACAGTGATCAGTGGCTATTTGAGAAAGAGGGCAAACCGTTAAATGCAGTGCGAGTACATGGACGCTGGCGCAGTAACAATTCGAGCGCAGTACTGAAAGCATGTGAAGAGGGGCTTGGCATCGTTTATCTTCCTAAAAGCAGTTTCAATGGCAGTCTTAGCAATGGAAAACTGGTCCCTGTGTTAGAAGAGTATTGGGGAGCAGGAACCAGCAGTTGGGTCGTATATCAAAATCGTCGTTTTTTACCCCAGAGAGCACGGTTGGCGATCGACTTCTTAGTCGCTTACTTTTCGGATTGGAATGAATAATTGACTAGCTTTCAAGCGAACAACCAACACGATAGAAGTGAATAATGAACGGGTTTGAAAAGAGTTGTGATTAGCGCTAGCTACCTACTTTAAGGTCGAAAACAGAAAAGCTAATGCTTAAATAGATATACGTTATCTTTTTTTGTTTTTTGACGCGCGTAATAGGAATGAGAGACTTGTCTACTTTTGATAACTGGTGTTAGCGATTGAATTGTAGAGAAGTCCTCAACAGTACGATATACTAGATACCATATTAATGTCCCTAACGCGTGATAGATTCTGTGGAAGCGTTGGCAGGATATGTTGTTATGCTCCAGTTTATGAAGTATAGCTAGAGTGCGGAGTTGGCAATGTCTTCAATAAATTTCGAATCCACGTACGGTGTAATAACTATTCAAGATATGAATGTAGTTAGTGTTGACGCTAACTATGCTCGCATCTATGGATACCAATCGCCCGAAGAACTACTTTCTAATATCGATAGCTTTCTAGATTTAATCTCAGAAGATTATCATGTTCTCGCCTATCAAAATTACCTTGAAACGGTCAGTGGTCAACGCGACCCGCAGGTTCACACCTATACCAATGTTGATCGTAATGGCAGAGAGTTCACCGTGTTTTCTATCGACCATGTGACGGAGTGGCAGGGAAGACCTGCACTGCAAGTCACGGTGATCGATCTTTCCCCTGCGATTCAGCTGCAAAACGTAGTGCGCGAACAAGATAAAATGTACCACGATATGATCATGCAATCTGGGCAGGGCATCTTGGTTCACCGAGATTTCAAGCCGCTGATGGTCAATCAATCGTGGGTTAAAATGCAGGGTGGTTCTTCCATAGAACAAGTTTTAAAGCTGGACTCTATCCTTACATTGGTGCCAAAACAGAATACGGATGGCATCAGTAAGCACTATCAAGCGATCGTGTCGGGTGAGTTGTCGGGAACCAGCACTGTGGTTGAAAATATTGGGTTCGATGGCGTTCATCGGTTCTTCAATATTTACGACAATGCGATTACTTGGAAAGGTCAGCCAGCCGTTCAGGTTGTACTCGAAGATGTGACTCAAAAGGTGATGTTGGAAAAGCAATTGGTTCATCAAGCGAATTACGATGAAATGACTGACTTACTCAATCGCAGAGCGATTTATGAGTGGTTAAGGGAACATATTGCCTCTGATACTCATGTCGTCAGTATGCTGCTTGATATCGATGACTTCAAATCGATCAATGATACTTACGGCCATATGGTCGGTGATGAGGTCATTTGTGCTTTGGCTAATATTACCAAGCGCAGTGCCGAGAAAGCCGGCGGAGTCGCAGGCCGTTGGGGTGGCGAAGAGTTCATTATATTTATCCCAAACACGTCTCTTGAAACAGCACACGAAGTGTCAGAAGAGATTCGCCAACAGTTCAATCAAGTTGAATTCAGAATCGATGAACAGTTACGATTTAATTCGAGTGTCAGTATCGGAATCAGTGATAGCCAAGCCTGTGAAGACGGTGTCACGATTGATGCACTCGTGAATTTAACCGATCAATCTCTCTATCGCGCGAAAGCCAACGGCAAGAATTGTGTAGACGGAGATGTGGTTGCGCTCTAACGCCTAAAATCGTCATCGAAAGCGAATAGGATCGACAACGAAAAATGCCCTCAAGTCATCACTTGAGGGCATTTTATTTTTTGGCTATTCACTAAGCGCTTCTAACTATAAGAAACGCCTCTAACTATAAGAAACGTTTAAGTTCTACAAGTTATGCCGACACTTCCACTTCGTAAGAACCAAATTTACGGATGTTAATCACACCAGTATCTAGGATTAGGTATTGGCCTTTAATGCCTTGAAGTACGCCTGTCACTTCAGGGTTCTTATCAAAGTTATGCGACACAATCTTCACTGGGTGCTGTTCAACTGGGTAGCTCAATGAAGTGATGTTTTCGCTCAGAATCTCGATAGCATCATCACCAAACTTCGCTCTGATCTCTTGGATTTTATCCTCAACCAACGGCAACAGTTCTTTGGCTTTTTCTACCAATTCCATATCGTCGCCGTCGCCTTTAAGCAGCGTGCGCCAGTTGGTTTTGTCAGCAATGTGCTTTGCTAACTCAACTTCGATCAGGCCAGAAATCTGACGTGTTTTTACCTTCAAGATAGGCAAACCTTGAGTCGCGCCTTGGTCAATCCAACGGGTAGGGATTTGAGTGTGACGAGTGATACCTACTTTTAGGCTTGATGTGTTCGATAGGTAAACGAAGTGATCAACCATGCAGTTCTCTTCACCCCATTGAGGCTCGCGACACGTGCCTTCATCGTAGTGACAAGTCTCTGGCTTCATGATGCACATGTCGCAGCTTGCTAGCTTTTTCATGCACACAAAACAGTGGCCTTGAGAGTAGCTCTTCTTAGTTTTCTTACCACATGAGCAGCAAAAAATATTGCCGGTGTGAGTGAGGTTGATGGTTTTACCAATCAGAGGGTTTAGCTCTACAAACTCTTCGCCTACAGGCAAACGGTAGGTAACCGCGCCATCAAGGGAAGCACTCATCTTTTTGAGTGTTCCTTTTGCTAATAAAGACATGACATTACTCGTTGTATTTTGATTATTATTTCGTCGACTCGATTGCGCTGTGAGCAGGCAGTACGGTTAACGATGATTATGCGATGAGTATAACAAATAGAGCCTGTTTTTATACGCAATATTACTTGATTCTCGCCGTGAATAATCAACAGCAAATACATGCATTAAAATATAGTATGACATTTTGTTCGGGCGTGATATAACGTTTTTTAGTGATTTATTGGTATTAAGATCACTAATTTATCTAACTTGTTTTTTATCGTGAAATCCCAACTATAGGGATATTAAGCAGGAAGCTTAGACGTGAAGTGGATCCATAAGATTGTTATCTTTCTAGTTATCGCAACGCTTGCCATTGTGCAGTATTACCGTGTGAGCGGAAATCGTGTGATAACGGCAATTACCCCTGATAAATATGAATTTATCGCGACCAGTGATCAAGTTGATAGGGGAGTCAGTACGTCCCAGTTATCCTATGAAAATGGACAGTACACTCTCGATTGTGAACTTAAAGAATCTGAGTATCCGTGGCCTTACTGTGGGCTGTCGATTCGTATCAACCCTGACATCACCTCGGGCCTTGACCTTTCTCAGTACCACACCTTTAGAGTGAACATTGATTACCATGCGGAGGCTGACTCTAGTGGCCGTTTGAGAACCTATCTACGTAACTACAACCCTGCTTATTCAGTTCCTGATGACGAGTACACGCACAAGTACAATGGGATGGAGTTTTCTCCAGGAATCGATGGTGGTGTGATTGAAATCCCGATCAAAAATCTGCAAGTGATGACATGGTGGCTGGCTGACAACGACATTGCGTTAGAGCATTCGGCCCCTGAATTTTCGAATGTGAATATGGTTGAGTTTGCTACTGCGTCTGGAGCGAAACTCGGTCACCACAGAATCGTCATCCGCAGTATTGAGTTCGAAGGTTCGTATATCACCGCAGAAAGCTTGTTCATGATCCTACTGTTTGTGTGGGTGGGGACGGGCACCGTATTCTTGCTGTCAGAGTTAAACCGTTCAAGAAAACGCATGGTGATCGCAGAGAAAAGACATCACCACTTAAAGAACGTCAATCGCGCACTGAGAGAACAGAATTTTGAATTTTCAGAGATGGCCCATCGTGATGAGTTAACCGGAATACTAAACCGCCACGCGATTCGTGATTGGTTGAAAATGCAGTCACAACATGTGAAGCAAGGACATGGCAAGCTGGGTATGTTGTATCTCGATATCGACTACTTCAAGAGTGTAAATGACAAGTACGGACATCAAATGGGTGACCATATTTTACGCGAGTTCAGCATGGTGGTGGGCAGTTCGATCAGCGCTACCGACAAGTTGGTGAGATGGGGTGGTGAAGAGTTCATTGTTTTTTGCCCTGAGACCGAAGCCGGAGAGGCGCAGATAAAAGCTGAACGCATTCGATTATTGGTTAGCCAGCACCTTTGGGTTCATGGCGATCCGCTGACATGCAGTATCGGTGTTGCCGAGATGAAGCAAGAGCGAGTGACAGAGACCATTGCTCGCGCTGATGAAGCTTTATATCAAGCAAAGCATTCAGGTCGAAACCAGGTGATCTTGAGTCACTAATCTGAAAATTGTTTTGATGAGTTTATAAGCCACACGTGCATATGTGACGTGTGGCGTTTTTATGGTTCTTCTCCCAAAAGCCAAAACAAAAAAGGTGGCGCGGGGCCACCAAAAGGGAAAGCGTTTCTTGTTTTTATATGCCCGTTCAGTGCTTGCTTACGCTGAACGGGCATTTTTGTCTTGGTTGAACCGGGGGAAGTTCAACCAGTTTAGGGGAGCATTCCTGTAAGCATGCGCTTATAGAACGTTAGTGTTTACCAGAAGATCCAAGCGAACAGAGTCAGAACTAGGATACAAACTAGGTTCAACACCATACCGATTCGCATCATCTCTTTCTGCTTGATGTGACCCGAGCCAAACACGATTGCGTTTGGTGGTGTTGCAACAGGAAGCATGAAGGCACAAGACGCAGCAACAGCGATCAGTGCAGACAAAATAACTGGCGACATACCAAGTGCTTCAGCGATGGTTGCGAATACTGGCACCAGAAGTGCTGCACTCGCTGTGTTACTCGCAAATTCCGTTAGGAATACCACGAACGCTACCACGGCTAGAATCGTAAGCAGTACGCCAGCTGTTTCTAAAAATCCGCTTAGTGAGTGTGCTAAGAATACGCTGGTTCCTGTCGCTTTTAGAATGTTACTTAAGCAGATACCACCACCGAATAGGATAAGAACACCCCAGTCCGTTGTCTTCTCAACGTCTTTCCATTCCACCGCTCTAGAAGCGCCAAGCAGTACAATTGCGCCAATCGCTACTAAGCTATCAAATTTAGAGAATCCGCCAATCATTGCGTTGATTGGTTTACCGAATATCCAAAGCGTTACGGTTAGAAGGAAGATAGACAGTGTGATTTTCTTGCTGTTTGTCCATTCAACTGGGGCATGGTCTAGCTCGAATTTGTGGTCAAGCTTCGGCTTAGTCATCACGTAAAGAATAATCATCGCGATTGGCAGTAAGATCATTGAGATTGGTAGGCCAAGTGCCATCCACTCTGTGAAGCTCAAGCCAACTTCTGCCGCCGCAATTGCGTTTGGTGGGCTACCAACCAAGGTTGCGATACCACCGATTGAAGCACAGTAAGCAATACCCAGTAGTACGAACACGTAGGTGTTGCGGTCTTCACTTTGGTCAACCTTGTTCATGATGCCAAGAACAAGAGGAAGCATCATTGCTGTGGTGGCTGTGTTTGAGATCCACATTGATAGACCTGCACTCACACCGAACAACATGAACACAGCGACCGACATTCTGCCTTTTGCTATCAGCAGCACTTTGTCAGCTATCGCTTTATCTAGCTCTTGCTTGTTCAGTGCAGCTGCTAATGCGAAGCCACCCATGAATAAGAAGATGATCGGGTTTGAAAAGTTAGCCAGCGCTGCGGGCGTATTGAACACACCAAACAAGACAGCCAATAGGGGAACGAGCAAAGCGGTGATGCTGACGTGAATAGCTTCGGTTAACCATAGAATGGCAACGAACACGAGAATACTTAAACCTGTATTCACTTGCGCTTCGAATGGCAGGGTATTGAGCAAAACTGCAAATAGCGTGAAATTACCAATTAATATCATGCTGTTGCGGGTAAACAACCAGTGTTTCAGTGTAGTAACAAGTGCCGTCATAAGACGCTCCTTTTGTTATCCTCGTTTTATTGGTGCACGACTTCATTGAGTCGTGCTTATTATTTTCGAGGTATATAGCTTGATGTAGGGTCAGACTTTGTTGGGAGAATGTTACTTAAGTTAATAAAGGCGTGTTGGTGTGTTTTTGTGTAACAGTGGGGAAATGTGAGGCAACAAATTCAAAATGTGTAGTTTTCTACACATCTGTCTCTGCTGGGTCTGCAATAGGGTTTGTTGTAGGATCTACAACAGGGTTTACAGAGGGGTCAGTCATAGGGTTTGGGATCGGAAATGATTCCGGTTTTGGACTCGATTGAATGGGCTCTTTAGGTCCAAGGAACTTTGGCGTTGTCCCCATAATATACAAATCTAAGAAGGCTTTGGTACGCGCAAAAACTTCACGCAAACGGATAGAGGTGCCTGAATGATGAGTAGGGCCTGAAACCGCTAAACATTGTGCATGAATATCGTAAGAATTAGCGATAAATAGTGCTCTTTCACAGTGGAATTTCTGAGTAATGATCAGGAAGTTGTCGGTGTCGAAGATCTTTTTAGCGCGAACAATCGAGTCTAAGGTTCTAAAGCCTGCGTAATCGAGGTTAATGCGTTCATCGGGTACACCCGCTTTCAGCAAGTCGCGTTTCATCGTCCACGGCTCATTGTAAGAGCGATGAGCGTTATCACCACTTAACAGAAACTGGTCGACTTTTTCACGGTCGAACAGCTCAATCGCGGCTTCGATTCGGTGCTTATAATAGTCGTTGAGTGTTCGACCCAAATATTTGCTCGTGCCAAGCACAACGGCGACCTCAAGCTCGGGCACTTCATCTATATCGTAGATGATGCGATCTTCCGCTTGCCATGAAACCCAATAATCGATCGCAATAACCGCAGCGCTGCCTACTAAGAACACGAGGAAAGCGCCAAACAGAAAACCTTGCAGTTTTTTGTAAGCTTTTTTTATGTAGCTACGGATAATGTGAGAATCAAATTTCACTCTCGGTATGGTCCTTTCACTGAGCATTAATTTTTGAGTGCTCGATAATACCAAATAAAAATGAGAAAAATCAGTTAAAAAGACAAGACAGTTTAAAGAAAAAAGCCCCTGCAATTGCAGAGGCTCATATAAGAGTCGTTAACGCTCTTTATTCCAAGCGCAGTACGCTTTATTAGAATGCCGTGCGCTTGTAGCGACGGTAAACTGGCTGCCAGAAGTGCTGGTCAATCGCTTGTTGCAGTGCTTCTTCAGTGATCTCTAGAGCAACGCCCTGTTCAATCGCCTTTTTACCTACCGCAAGAGCAATTTTCTTAGATACCGTGTGGATCTCTTCCAATGGTGGAAGTAGAGCACCTGTGCCATTGATTGCTAGTGGAGAACACGTAGCAAGTGCACGGCTTGATTCCATTAGCATTTCGTCAGTGATGCGTGAAGCATTCACAGCCAATACACCAAGGCCAATACCTGGGAAGATGTAGCTGTTGTTACACTGAGCGATTGGGTAAGTTGTGCCGTTGTGAACGACTGGCTCAAATGGGCTACCTGTCGCAACAAGTGCTTGGCCATCAGTCCAACGAATAATGTCGTTTGGCGTCGCTTCAACACGGCTTGTTGGGTTCGACAGTGGGAACACGATAGGGCGTTCACTGTGTAGGTTCATCTCTTTGATGACTTCTTTGCTGAATAGACCTGGAGCACCAGACACACCAACCAATACGGTTGGTTTCGCGTGGCGAACTACGTCTAGTAGAGAGAAACCAGTGCCATCGCTTTCCCAGTCTTTGGTGTTTTCGTTGGTTTGAACCAGACGCTGTTGGAAATCAAGCAGGTTTTGCATGCCTTCCTGTAACAGACCCCAACGGTCAACCATGTAAACTTGAGAGCGTGCTTGTGCATCGCTGATACCTTCAGACACCATTTGAGCAATGATAGCTTCAGCAATACCACAACCTGCAGAACCCGCACCTAAGAAGGTGATGCGTTGATCTGAAAGTTTGCTGTTTGCTGCTTTACATGCTGCAAGTAGAGAACCAACCGTTACGGCTGCTGTGCCTTGGATATCATCGTTGAAACAACAGATGCGATCTTTGTAGCGCTCAAGCAGTGGCATTGCGTTCTTTTGTGCGAAATCTTCGAACTGAACTAATGCATCAGGCCAACGGCGTTGAACCGCTTGGATGAACTCTTCAACGAATGCATCGTAGTCAGCACCCGTAATACGAGGATGACGCCAGCCCATGTACATTGGGTCAGCAAGACGTTGAGGGTTGTTAGTACCCACATCGAGCACGATTGGTAGCATGTAAGCTGGGCTGATACCGCCACAAGCTGTATAAAGTGCTAGCTTACCAATTGGAATACCCATACCACCGATGCCTTGGTCTCCCAAACCAAGAATACGCTCACCATCCGTAACCACGATAACTTTAACGTTGTGGTTTGTCGCATTATTCAGTAGGTCATCGATACGATCGCGGTTCGGGTATGAGATAAACAGACCACGGCCACGACGGTAAATATTTGAGAAGTTCTCACATGCTGCGCCAACTGTTGGCGTATAAATGATAGGCATCATTTCAGAGATGTGGTTTTGAACTAAACGATAAAAAAGCGTTTCATTAGTGTCTTGGATGTTACGAAGGTAGATATGCTTATCCATATCACTTTCGAAGTTACAATATTGTTTGTATGCACGTCCTACTTGCTCTTGGATTGTTTCGGTTGTTTCCGGTAACAAACCTTCAAGGTTGAAAGAACTGCGCTCTTCAGCAGAGAATGCGCTGCCTTTGTTTAGAAGAGGTGTACTTAGTAGAGCAGGACCAGCATAAGGGATATATAGAGGGCGTTTATCGTTGTTCATTGGATGCCTAATATGGGAGAAAGGGTAACTAAAAAATGATAACGGTTTAGTTATTCAATTGTAAATAGTTTCTCCGCGATCTGAGCAAACAAAATGATATTCTTACCTCTGTCCCACACTTATCGAATTTCAACACGATAATTCGTTATACTTTGCTCACACTTTTTCGCTACTCGCCATTTTATGTCATTACTTCCCATCGATGCTTATCAAAACGTATTCCACGAACAAATCGCTAATTCTCACCTTGTCGTAGAGGCGGAAACCGGATCAGGTAAATCAACGCGCCTGCCACTTTGGGCCTCTCAACATGGGCGAGTGTTAGTGGTGGAGCCAAGACGCATCGCGTGTACATCACTGGCTAAATATCTCGCGCAGCGATCAGGCGAGAAGTTGGGTAGCAAAGTGGGCTATGCGATTAAGCTTGAGTCGGAATACAACGAGCAAACTAACGTTGTTTTTGTGACGCCCGGTATCGCGCTGCGTTGGTTATCAGAAGATGGATTAGCTAGTTTTGATGTGATCGTGGTGGATGAGTTTCACGAGAGGCGCTGGGACATTGATCTGCTGGTGGCGATTCTGAAACAAAAAGCGAGTCATCGTTTGGTGATCACTTCAGCAACCATTGAGGGTGAACGCCTTGCTCATTATTTGGATGCGAATCGCATAAGCTGTGAAGGGCGAACCTATCAAGTTGAGATTGAGCACAGAGCGAATGAATCCAGAACACTGCCTGATATCCGACATCTAGAGCAGCGTATCGCGGAAGAAGTGAATCATCAGCTGATCGCTTCTTCTGGCGATATGTTGGTTTTTCTGCCGGGTAAAAAAGAGATCGTGCAATGCGAACAAGCCTTGGCGAAAAATCCAGATATCCAAGTCGTTAAATTGCATGCGTCGGTCAGTGATAAAGAGCGAGATTCAGCCTTATCGGGTCGTAATATCAATACTGAAGGTAATGGCCTGAAAAAGGTCATCCTTGCGACCAACGTTGCAGAAACCTCATTAACCATTCCTGACATTGGCGTGGTGATAGATTCAGGATTAGAGAGACGCACCGTTCAGCGTAATGGCAGAACCACACTGATGCTTAAATCCATATCACGAGCGAGTGCCAAACAGCGAGCTGGCCGCGCGGGTAGGGTAATGGATGGCGTTTGCGTGCGTCTATATGGTGAACATGCGGCGTTAGAGTTAGTCACACCGCCTGAATTGCAGCGTGAAGAGCTGACTGAACCTATGTTGGCCGCAGCATGTTGTGGATCTCCGCTTGAGAGCTTGTCCTTCCTTGACCCTATTCCAGAGAAATCACTCAACAGTGCAACTCAAACCTTGCTGACGATGGAAGCGATTAACGCCGACCATCAAGTTACCGAGCATGGTAAAAAGCTGTATCCGTTGCCGATTGATGCTTTGTATGCCGATATCGTTACTCGAATCAAAACCAAAGCATTAAAAGAGGCGATGGTTGATCTCACTGCGGCGCTGTCCGTTCCTGCTCGCTTGTATCAGTTACCAAACAATGCAGAACATCTTGAAGCGCTCGCGCAACAAGAGAAGGAAGGGTGTGATTTAAGCCTGTTGATTCAGATTGTGCGCGGTCGAGAATATCCGCATTTAGACATCGACCAACAGGCTCTGAATGAAGCTCAAGGATTGGCGAAGCAAATGCGGGAGGTATTTGAACTTCCTCAGCTAGAAGTCGCGTCACGTTTCCAACGCATTGAATTGCTCAAGACCATTGTGAATCTGCATCCTGAACTGGTGTTTGTGCGCCGACTGAAAAGGAAAGAAGCCTTTGCCAATGGTGTTTTAGAAGTGGTGCTCGGTCGTCAGAACCGTTTCCCTGATAATGCACAAGCGATGTTGGTGTTGGATACTCACAGCTTGCCGGGAAGAGGCGTTAAGCAAACACTGACCTTAGCGACGGTCACGACACCCATTCCTCTTGAGCTTCTCATTGATGCTGAACTAGGAGAGTGGGAGCAAGGCGAAACCGTTGTGAATGATGATGGTGTTTTTACCGAGATGGCATTGGTGTACGCAGGCCGCACGATTACAACCAAACTCGTCGCCGCTGAAGGGCAACTATCGTTAAAACCTATCGTCGACCTTGTGTTAAATGGAGAGCAGCTTCCCGGTTTTGCAAAGGCTCGCACTCAAGAAATCAAACACTGGCAGTTGTATGTGAAACTTGGTCTCGATGAACAAACTAAATACACACCAGAAATTGAGAACATTAACTTTGAGCTATGGTTTATAGAGCAGCTTGAAGTACTAGGTGTTACTGATGTCAGCGAATTGGAAATGTTCGATCATGCAGACATACCGTTCGATGGCATTCCAACTTGGCTCTACTCAGAATTTTCGGAAAAATACCCGTTTGCATTGAGCCTTGCCGACTTGCAACTCGATGTTGAATACTTGCCCGCAAGAAAGCTGATTTACGTCCATTATCAGTCGGGTAGCCGAAAGTTATCGCCAAAACGTTGGGAGCTACCGACATGGTCTGGTTGGCGTATTCAGTTCAAAAAAGCGAGTCGAATAATTGATATCAAATAGATGGATAAGTTTTATCTCTAAAATATTAATCAAATAGATGCATATATGATTTTTCAGTGCTTATTTTGTTACAAGTTTGATTTTTATATGCCTTTTTAACCAATCAAAAGGTCATAAAAGACTATTCTTCTATATCCTATTGCTATAAAGAAAGAGTTGATAGATATTGAGTATATTGTGTTGCCAAAGTGTCGGGGGACATCATGGATAAACAGGAAGAGACGCGTGTAGAGTTCGATTACACAACATTTCTTGGCGCCTCATGCAGTAAAAAATGGACTTTTCTGGAAGCACTCACCACAATTGCGCCAGTGTTCAGTACCGTCTGGCGAGATAGCATTAAAGAGTTGGGCACCCCAGAGGATCGTTTATGGCAGATGGCATTGAAATCAATGTCGACGCGTAAAAGTGATGAGTCGAACATTGTTACCTTACTCAAGCTCGCTAAGCTGGAAGGGATCAATGAGCTCAAAGTGGTGATGCCATATTCACTTGAAGAAGAGCAGATCGAGTATATTGAATCGCGCAGTCATTTAGTGATTGCGGGTAATTCTGGAGAAGAGTTCACGATTAAGCTGTAACTTCAGCTCGCCTATAATCTCTCTCGAGGAATAGTAAAAACGTACACGTAAAAAGGGCCTCAAATATTGAGGCCCTTTTAGTATCTAAAACTTGAGTCTACGAGCTTATTAGCTTTCGAGCTTTTTATTTTGAGATTAAGCGATTAAGCAATTAGCAATTAAGCGACTAGTCGATTAGACCATAGTCAGCGCGCAGTACATCGATGATCTCTTGCTTAGGATTTTCGCTCAGTACGATCTCCGCACCTGTGATTTTCGCTGCGATATCAAGGTAAGTGCGAGACAGAGACATTAGAGAATCCAGTGGAAGTTCATTGTCACGAGCCAATGCTTCACGTTCTGGCATACGCTCTTTATTCAAAAGAATGTCGGCATCAGGGAAGTAGTTAAGCAAGAACTGACGGAAGCCTTCTTTTGAATTCTCAACGATGTTGCCGTTGTTATATTCCTGAGTATCCCAAATGCGAGATGAATCTGGAGTACCGACTTCGTCCATGTAGATAAGCTTTTCTTTGCCTTGAGCATCGTTGACGTAGCCAAACTCAAATTTGGTATCAACAAAGGTTTGGTCTACTTTTGCTAGCGCTTGGCTGATTACGTTGAAGCCTTCTTTAAGAAGTTTTTCGTAATGCGCGATGTCGCTTGCTTGAGTAAAGTTGAATGCTGCGAAGTTATCTTCGATGTTGTTGCGTGTGATGTTCACATCGTCAGCTTCTGGAACGCCAGGAATACCTTTCAGAATCCCTTTTGTTGAAGGCGTGATCAGTAGCTCAGGCAACTTCTTGTCTTTCTCAAGGCCTTCAGGCATCTCGATACCACAGAATTCACGTTCGCCGTTTGCGTATGCACGCCACATTGAACCAGTGATGTATTGACGACAAATCGCTTCGATCATGACTGGGCGAGCTTTTTGTACAATCCATACGAACGGGTGAGGGATATCAAGAATATGACTGTCAGCAAGTCCGTTGTCTTTAAACAATTTGAACCAGTGGTTAGAGATAGCATTCAGAGCCGCTCCCTTACCTGGAACACCTTTAAGATTCCCTTCACCACGCCAGATACAATCAAATGCAGAGATACGGTCACTGATCACCATGATTGCTAAAGGCGCATCTGGTGCTACATCGTAGCCTTTCTCTTTAATTAGTCGTTGGCTATCTTCTTCAGTTAACCAGTAGACCGAACGAACCTTGCCACTGTGGACAGGTTTATCAGTACGGATTGGTAGGTCATCATTTACGGCAAGAACTTGATCAGCAAGGCTCATTTAGACATTCCTATCTTTTATCAAACGTCATACAGAGAAGTGCGGTGTGCACATGATTAGACGGGCATTATACCCAATCTACTATTTGCTTCCAGAGAAAAAGCAAACGATTGCTAAATCTGTTGTTTAAATAAAACCCCCGCCTAACAATCCGCTAAAAAATGGGCGAATTGTAGGGCAGGGGAAGGCAGTATGTTTGGACTGTGTTTTGGCGAATTGTTTCTTAAGTTAAATTAAGTTTGTTAGCTAAAAGATTAAGCTATGTTTGTGGACCATGTTTTTGAGCCAAAATGTTATTAAGCCAACATGTTATTAAGCAAGGTGGCTTAGTGAATACGCTCTGAATTTGCATCCATAAAGAAGACTTCACATTGAAAGCGTAACCCTAATGTTCTTAGGTACTGTTGGCTGAACTGATCAATCGATGCACTTGCAACAATCGCGCTCGCATTCTTAGAGCGGATTGCTTTCTCGACAGTCTCTACCTCAGTCATTTGATGAGAGGCTTTCATATGAATAACGCGGTCGCAGCAAACATTATGTTGCTTAAGCTGCTTAGCCGATGGTCTTGGTGTTTGAGCCGTAAACAGTAACCACTGATGTTGATTGGACAGCAACGCCATTCTTGCAAACAACGCTTCCTCGTTTGAATTTTTGCTTTTACGAGAAACTGATGTAAATGCGCAGTGAACTAGCGGGCTAGAGTGTTGTGCTTTAACGTGTGCTTGAATCATTTTGCTGTCCTTATATACATGCTGTATGTGTATACAGTAGTTTTAGTTGCTTATAAGATCAAGCGTTTTTTGCGGGATTATTGGACGATTTCGTCTGAGGTTATGGATGGTGAATGATTAAATCATTGAAAGTATTCGATAAATTAAATTTGAATGAATCTGCTGTTTTGTATCATAAGTTGAATAAATGTGAGCTTTATACAGGTGTATACACTGGTTTTTGCAGAAAAGTACTGTATATACCTGTATAGAAGAGAGAACAAAGAAGAAAGAAGAAAGAAGATCTAAAACCACAGGCACAAAAAAAGCGCCTTAGGCGCTTTCTTATATTTCACGGTGTTGCTTATCTCAATGTCGCTTGGGAGAGTTTTGCTCTCATTTCCATTTCACCAATATTGAACTGGCGAACATCAATGGTTGCAATATCATTGCACTCGTTACATGCATGATGACACTTACCATCTAGGTAGTCGTGCTTTTTAACTAGGCTTGGCTTTTTGCACCAATCACAAACGCCTTCTATTGTGAACATATTCTCTCCTCACCTGTTTAAGTCAGGTGTATTTTCGGCGCAAATTATGACACAAGTAAGACCCATTAGTTAATAGTTTGTTACCCGTTTTTGAGAGGGGGATCGATTGCAACACCAATAAAATCGATATCTTTGAGATCTAGGAAAATGAAGATGTGTGTTTGTTTACGGTTTTGTAACATTTTGTAAAGTGGTTTTTAGCGCATTGTTCAAACGTTTCATTTCTTCGTCACATCCGTGACCATCTGGATGGTAGATCTTTGATAGCTGTTTGTATCGGATCTTGATGCTTTTCTGGTCGGGGATTGAGCTAGGTGTGTAGCCAAATAGCGCGCAGGCCACCTGCAAATTACTCAGACCTTTGCTGTTTTTCTGCTTCTTCAATTCGTGGAACATAGTGTGCAGCTGGCGTTTTTGCTGCTTAATCGTAAGGTCCTTCGAGCTAAGCTGCGCTTCAAGTGATTGTTGTTGCTGTCGCGAATCACCCGACTTTAGAGCTTGTCTTTTTCTTGAGATAACGAGCGTCGCAATAATGCTGATGATTGAAATCAACACGGCCAACGCAGCACCAATCATATAGTCAGAGCTAGTTAGGTTAGAACTGGAGAGGTTAGAGCGTGATGCTTGGTTAGATTGAACGTGCTTAGATACCCCCTGACTGGTGTCTATTTCAGAGTCGATGCTGTCATCGAGCTGTTCTATTGAAGAGATCTGTTTTGCACGTTGCTGGTTGAATTGTGCTTCCAAAATGCGGTTGTAGCCCTCTTCTGCTTGTGGATTATCTTTTAAGGCTGCTTCATACCATAGCTGCGCTTTATCTAATGGTTGAAGGAGGTCTTGTTCTAGCGAGGATTCGTAGAGTTTTGCTACCTCGATAGGTGCGCGCTGGTTACCTTGCAACGCCGCTTTAATAAACCATTCCAAAGCAAGCTTGTTACTTTGTTCAACACCTGTACCTGCCAAGTACCATTCACCCAGTCTAAATTGCGCGTTTGGGTTGCCGTTTTCTGCTGACTGCGTGTACCAATACAATGCATCACTGGTGCTAACAGGAACGTCGACACCCGATTCATAAGCTTGAGCCAATTGGTATTGAGAAACTGGATCTTGAGGTTGTGATTCTAGTGAAAATTCATCACTGCTTGCTGCGTGCACGAAATGTGTGGTGGACAACGGTATCGTGGAAAAGATGAGGGCTAGAAATAGAGCTCTAAGAAATGATGAGGGGGGAAAATTGGACACGATAAACAATGGGACCTCATAGTTAAGTCTAATACGATATGTGGTTGTCAATTAAGTCGTATCTTCTTCGGCGAGTGATACGACTAAAGTAATCACTATCAATACCCTAAGCCAATGTGCATCGGCTCTATGATTTAGTTATCTTTTTAGCTGCCTGGGTACCGCCAACTGGTCGATTAACAGACAATTTACGACCTTTCTTCAAACCAACTTCATAATCGGCGGTGAGGTTTTTCATCGCTTCTCTCAGTTGCTGCTTGAACGTTTCACGGTCGATATTTTTGAATTCTTTATCAATGTAGTTATTGATCTTGTTGTTTGATTCGTCGTCGGGAGTAATGGTTGGTAGCTTTTCAAGCGCACCTTCAACCCAGCCTGAAACAAACGAGTTCACGCGGCGTGTCACTTCTAAGGACCCTGTGCCAGAGCCAGCAAAGCTATTTCTGAATTGGCCGGTGTGTTCATTCAGTTCACGATAAATGATATCGAAAGCGAACGCTGCGAAGATCGCGCGGTCGGCTTCACCAATGAACTCAACACGCTTGAGGCCTTTATGATTCAGCAATACGGCTTCTACGCCAAATTTGGTGTTGATACCGCGAATAACACGCAGCAGTGTAGAACTGATATTTGCAGGTAACAGGTGACTGGACTGAGTTTTCCCCATCTTGATAAATTCAATATCGTCTTTTTCGAGACCATATTTCAGCATCAAGTTATGCGCCATTTTTATCGCATTGGCAGCTTCATTGACGTTCGCAGAATTTCCAAGCTCAAGACACTTGGCAATTTTCTTTAGGGCTTTTTTCTTATCCATCGACAATTTAATCAGTACCGCAAATTTTTAAAAGTCCAACATTTTACATGTTTTCGCGGGTAACAGAAAGGCAAAACTGGTTTGATGAACAAGGAAGGCGGTGAACATTGAACTGCATGAGCCCAGTTGGCGGTAAAAACAAAAACGCCATCAAGCGTATTGATGGCGTTAGTGACACGTTTTTTCAATATGTCTAGAGCATTCGTAAACTAGATACCCAGTTCATCGAGTAGATCTGCCGCAGAATCATTGCCAGAGCTTTGAGCTGGCTTGTTCGCTTCTTGCATTTTTTTCTGAGTCGCCTCAAGAATGCTATCTGGACATTCGTCTTCTGCGATTTCAAATTCTTCTAATTGAATGAACTCAGTCTTATCCATCGCAAGCTCAAGGTAGAAGATGTTGTTATTAGCGGTAGAGAAGGTCACACGACGAGCTTGTGGACGGTCGAGATTGGTATCAACAGAAAGGTTAACTTGCTTGTTCAGAGCCAGCATTTTCGGTTGGTTTTGTGTGATGTTGGTTTGCAGCTCTTTGCGGATTTTATTGGTGAAATCGCCAACTAATTGGTTCATCAACTCACCCAATACATCACCCACTTCGTCTGAAGTATGAAGCACAGCAAGCTCGTTTTCAGGCATGCCCATATTGCGCATGTAATTGGTGTAGATCTCTAGCGCTGCTTTGGACGTAAAATTAATAACAACGAGACCAGAAAAGCCGCCGTCAAACAGAACGAAGCAACCAAAATCTGGCTTTAGGCTTGTCTTGTTGATCTTTTGAACCATGGCTGAATAGGACACCTGAGAAGCCGTCGCTGAAGTCAGTACGCTTGAGACTGATTGGCATAGTTTAAGAAGGATATCTTCAGTTGTGACTGTTTTGTTTTTTTTCATTGTGATGTGCTCGTGGAGATGTCTTAAACAAAATGTTATTCAGTATATTGTTACTGAATTAAGACGAAAGTGACTATTTCTCCATTCTTGCACTGAGATTCTGATTTGATCACCTTTTTATATGATCTTAATAGTAGTAAAGTGACGAAATTCAAAGAAAATTATTATAAATCTCAGATAACCCAATGCTGATAGGATCAGCGAAGTAGGGGCAGGAAGCAAATGTTACCAAGACTTCAACTCAATGCTGATGTCGATCCAGTTGTCGTACGCTTTTTAGATGAACTAAAAACAGCGGGCTTTACTGGCGACATTGAATCTCAATATTCTAGCCGTTTGGCTGTGGCGACTGATAATAGTGTCTATCAGCAATTGCCGCAGGCGGTCATCCTTCCTAAAACAACGCAAGACGTTGTGCTTATCGGTAAAGTGGTTTCTAAATCCGCTTACGAACGCGTGACTTTTTCCCCTCGTGGCGGCGGTACCGGAACCAACGGACAATCTTTAACAAAAGGTGTCGTGGTTGACCTGTCGCGATACATGAATAAGGTTCTTGAGATTAACGAGAAAGAGGGCTGGGTAAGAGTTCAGTCTGGTGTCGTTAAAGATCAATTGAACGACGCTGTTCGCCCTTATGGTTACTTTTTCTCTCCAGACCTTTCTACCAGTAACCGAGCAACCTTGGGTGGCATGATCAATACCGATGCTTCGGGCCAAGGGTCATTGAAGTACGGCAAAACGTCTGACCATGTATTGTCGCTGCAAGCGGTGTTCGCAGATGGTTCATGTCTAGAATCTGATTTATCACACGGCTTACCTGTAGAGGGTGAATTCGCTCACCATGCACTTACGGTGACAGAGGCGGTTTGTCGAGACAAACGCGCTCAAATCTTAGATAAATTCCCTCCGCTGAATCGCTTCTTAACAGGCTATGACCTAAAGAATGCAATCAACGAACAAGATGACAGCTTTGACCTAACTCGCGTTCTATGTGGCGCTGAAGGTTCTTTAGCATTCATCACGGAAGCAAAGTTAAACCTAACCAAGATTCCAAAAGCGCGCACACTGGTTAACGTGAAATACAACACGTTTGATTCTGCGCTGCGTAATGCGCCGTTCATGGTGGAAGCGAAAGCACTGTCTGTTGAAACGGTAGATTCAAGAGTATTGAACCTAGCGAAGCAAGACATCGTTTGGCACACCGTGAGCGATTTGCTGACTGATGTTCCGAACAAAGAGATGCTTGGCATCAACATGGTTGAGTTTGCAGGCCAAGATGAAGCGGAAGTTGAACAGCAAGTTCAAGCGCTGACTGCACGCCTTGAAACCATGGTTGAAAGCGAAGAAGCCGGCGTGATTGGTTTTCAAGTTTGTAGCGATTTGGCGAGCATTGGCCGAATCTACAACATGCGTAAGAAAGCAGTGGGTCTGTTAGGTGCGGCGAAAGGCCGAGCTAAGCCAGTCGCTTTTGCTGAAGATACTTGTGTACCACCAGAAAACCTCGCGGATTTCATCTCTGAATTTAGAGTGTTACTCGATTCAAAAGAGTTGAATTACGGCATGTTTGGTCACGTTGACGCGGGCGTATTACACGTTCGTCCAGCATTGGATCTGTGTGACCCGATGCAAGAAGCATTGATGCATGAAGTCTCTGATGAAGTGGTTAAGCTGGTGGCGAAATACGGCGGTTTAATGTGGGGCGAGCACGGTAAAGGTTTCCGTTCTGAGTATGGCCCAGACTTCTTTGGTGAAGAGCTGTTTACCGAATTAAGACGTATTAAAGCAGCATTCGACCCGCACAACAAGATGAACCCAGGCAAGATCTGTACGCCTTTAGAAAGTGACGCTGAATTGGTGAAAGTCACCGATACCAAGCGTGGTTTCTACGACCGTCAGATCGACGTACAAGTTCGTGACAGCTTCAAGCAAGCAATGGAATGTAACGGTAACGGCTTGTGTTTCAACTACGATACTAGCTCGCCAATGTGTCCTTCAATGAAAGTTACGGCTGACCGACGTCACTCACCCAAAGGCCGCGCAGGCTTGGTAAGAGAGTGGTTGCGTCAACTGACTGAACAAGGCGTTGATATTCTCGACCTTGAGCAAGAAGCGTTGAAAGACAACACACCCGTTAAGACTATGATTGAGCGTGTTCGCAATACGATGAACAAACGCCATGAGTACGATTTCTCGCATGAAGTTCATGAGGCGATGAACGGTTGTTTGGCGTGTAAAGCGTGTGCGAGTCAATGTCCGATCAAAGTCGATGTACCAAGTTTCCGTTCTCGATTCTTGAACATCTACTACTCGCGTTACCAGCGCCCTGCAAAAGATTATCTAGTTGCCAACATTGAAACCATGCTGCCGCTGATGGCGAAAGCGCCAAAAGTAGTCAACGCTGCATTGGGTCAAAAGTGGATCCAAACGGCAACAGCTAAAACGGTCGGTTATGTTGATGCACCATTGATGTCGGTGCCTACGCTCAAAAATCGTCTAGCGAGTAAAGAGCTGCAACTCTTCGATTTACAGTATTTAGAAGGCTTGTCTTCTGAACAGAAGAAACAGCATGTGCTGATCGTTCAAGACCCGTTTACCAGCTTCTATGATGCCGAGGTGATTGAAGACTTCGTCACTCTGGCTCAAAAACTTGGCAAAACTCCGGTACTGCTGCCGTTCAAACCGAATGGTAAAGCGTTGCACATCAAGGGCTTCTTAAATCGTTTTGCACGTGAGGCGAAATCGACTTCGGATTTCTTGTCGATGGTGGCGGATATCGGAATTCCTTTGGTCGGTGTTGATCCTGCTCTTGTGCTTTGTTACCGCGATGAATACGTCGAGATCTTAGGTGACAAGCGCGGCGACTTTGATGTACTTACTGTGCATGAATGGTTAATGCCATCGCTAGGTGAGTTCGAAGCACGCTCAGCAAGTGAAGATATGTGGTACTTGTTTGCTCACTGTACTGAGAAAACCAAAATGCCGAACGCTGAAAAAGAGTGGGGTACTATCTTCAAACACTTTGGGGCGGCGTTAACCAGCGTTCCTGTCGGCTGTTGTGGTATGGCGGGAACTTTCGGCCACGAAGTCGATAAGCTACAAATGTCGAAAGACATATATGGTTTAAGCTGGAAGCCTCAAATGCAGGACTTACCAAAAGATCGTTGCTTGGTGACGGGCTATTCTTGCCGCAGCCAAGTGAAGCGTTTTGAAGGTGAGAAGCTTGCTCACCCATTACAGGCGCTAGCAAAAATTCTCTAATACATTTAGCCCAGCAATTGCTGGGCTTTTTTCTAAACTAACAAAGGAATGTTAATAAGGAAAAGTATGAAATTTCTAGAATTAAAAGTACCACCAGTTGCACTGTTCATTATTGTATTCGTAGCATCATACTTCTGCGCTCAACAGTTGAGCCAAGGGACACTGGCATTGCCTTATGGAATGATTGTGTTAGGAATCGGAGTCACATTGAGTGGTGTGATCGGAATATCCGGTATATTGGAATTTCGAAAACAGAAAACCACCGTTAACCCGATCAAAGTAGAAACCGCTTCAGCCGTCGTGGACAGTGGAATTTTTGGCTACACGCGAAACCCAATGTACTTAGGGTTGTTCATCCTGCTATTTTGCTTTGGCTACTTCTTCCAGAATATCTTCAGTGTACTACTTAGCTTTGGCTTCGTAATCTACATGAATTACTTCCAAATCAAACCCGAAGAGCGAGCACTAGAACAATTATTCGGCGCAGAATATGTTGATTACAAACAAAAGGTTAGACGCTGGATTTAGTTTTGACTTGAGTGTCTTCGTGTAGTCAGAGAACGTACTAAAAAAGCCCAGCTTGAGGATATCAAGCTGGGCTTTATTGATCTTATTCTAGAGCTTATTTACATCGAGATGTGTAAATAAGGATGCTGATTAAGCAGCAGCGGCGAATTGAGCTAGAAACATCTCTTTACGCTCGTTGAAGCGGTTTACTAGGTCGTCGACAGAAGCTTGGTCGTATGGCTTAAGGCCGCTTGCTACCATGCGCTTCACGCCTTTACCTACTACTTCGCCGTCTTCTTTGAAATCGAAGTTCAGGGTCACGATGCCACGTTTGCCTTCAACATCAAAAGTCGCGCCAGAGAATTCAACTTCTGGGTGAGACAGGTCTAGGCGAGTAAATTCAACTTCCATGCTCTCGTAAATCACTAGAGGACGTTGGCAGTTGATCATCATTTGTTGTTCTTCCATAAGAGGAACCATGATGTGTGGGAAGTTCATGCCAGAGAACTTAACGTAGTTTGTTACTACGTGCTCGATGAATGCTTGATCATGGCTCTTCTCACCTTCACAAGACATGTGTAGGTACTCTTTACCATTTGCATCGATAAGTGAGCTCTCTTTTTCACACTTGTTGTCAACGCTTAACGCAATACCGTTACCAACCATACCTGAAAAATCAAAACGCATTTTTTGGCTGATGCCTTCTTTTTGCAGAAGTACTGCAAATAAAAGATCGCCAGGTACACAGAAGCGCTTGTTGTCTTCATCGTGAATCGGGTTGAAATCGCCAGCTACTTTTTTAGCAAAGTGGCTAGCTTGTTCACGAGTGAATTGAAATTGATTGTCTTCAGTAGAAAAGTAAGGTGTCAGAAACATAGTATCGCTATTAGTCATCAAATCTGGGGTGGATTATAGCTAACTAACTTCGATCTAATGGTCTATCCAGTTAACTTTGCTTATATATCAGTCAATTAGATAAATACGTTGGATGGTATGTGGCAGTTTTACAGCGGATATGGTGACTGGCTCAATGCAACAAGGGCTAATTAATAGCCCTTGTTTATATGACACTCTAATGGGTGTTGTTCAGAATGTTTTTGCTTTAAAAGCTACACAAAGTGCCTTCTGGCATTAGGTGATTATGAACGGACAATTTGAGCAACAGGTTAGCTTGTTCAATATCCGGTGCAAAATATCTGTCTTTGTCGTAGAAGCTGACTTTTTCACGCAGAATCTGTTTCGCTTCTTCCACACGAGGAGAAGATAGATTCGGAGCTCGGAAGTCTAGCCCTTGTGCCGCTGCTAAATATTCTACTGCCAATATCCCACGGGTGTTTTCAGCCATGTATCTAAGCCTACGAGCTGCAAAGGTAGCCATTGAGACGTGGTCTTCTTGGTTTGCAGAAGTAGGCAGGCTGTCTATTGACGCCGGATGAGCCAAGGTTTTGTTCTCACTAGCGAGTGCTGCAGACGTTACTTGAGCAATCATAAAGCCCGAGTTCACGCCGCCGTTATCGACCAAGAAAGGTGGAAGTTTGCTTAGCGCACTATCAATCAACAACGCCATTCTACGCTCTGACAAGCTACCGATCTCTGCGATTGCTAATGCAAGGTTATCCGCAGCCATTGCAACGGGTTCTGCGTGGAAGTTACCACCAGAAATGATGTCGCCATCGTCAGCGAAAACAAGCGGGTTGTCAGATACGGCATTTGCTTCAATGTTTAAGGTTTCTGCAGAATTACGAATTTGCTGTAAACACGCACCCATCACTTGAGGTTGGCAACGCAGCGAGTAAGGGTCTTGAACCTTTTCACAACAAGTGTGTGATTCGCCAATTTCACTCTTTTGATCAAGCATATGGCGGTAAGCAAGTGCTGCATCCATTTGGCCACGATGACCACGAACGCGGTGTATACGAGGGTCAAACGGACGACGACTACCCAGTGCAGCTTCAACAGACATTGCACCACATACGGTTGCAGACGCAAACAAGTCTTCCGCTGCGAACAGACCTTCTAATGCAAAGGCAGTCGATGCTTGTGTGCCGTTTAACAGCGCTAAGCCTTCTTTCGGCGCAAGTGTGATTGGTTCAAGACCTGCGATCTGCATTGCTTCTAAGCCAGTGATGATCTTGCCGTTGTGGCGTGCTTGGCCTTCACCTAGCAGAACGGTACTCATGTGGGCGAGGGGAGCAAGATCTCCAGATGCGCCTACTGATCCTTTTTGTGGAACACACGGGTAAACCTGCGCGTTCACAAGATCGATAAGAGCGTTAATCACTTTGAGGCGGATACCAGAGTAACCGCGAGACAAGCTGTTAATCTTCAATACCATCATCAAGCGTACGGTTTCATCAGACATGAACTTGCCAATGCCCGCAGCGTGAGAAAGTACGATACTTTTCTGTAGAACTTCGAGATCTTCAGGCGCAATCTTGGTGTTTGCTAATAAGCCAAAACCCGTGTTGATGCCATACACAGTGCGGTCTTCAGCAATCACTTGTTCGACAACTTGCATGCTCGCTTCGATATCCGGGATTGCTGCAGGATCGAGTGATAAGTTCACAGGGCTACGGCTGATTTTTCGAAGTTCAGATAGGCCAAGAAGTCCTGGCTTAAGTAATAAGTTCAACATGTTCTCTCCAGACATTAAAGGCGACGAAGTTCTTCGTTTAGCATAGGTAAATCAAGCTTCTGCTCTTTGGCACATTGCTTGGCAATATCGTAACCTGCATCAGCATGACGCATAACGCCGGTTGCTGGGTCATTGTGAAGTACGCGAGCAATACGCTGTGATGCATCTTCACTGCCGTCACAACAAATCACCATGCCTGAGTGTTGCGAGAAGCCCATACCAACGCCACCACCGTGGTGCAAAGAAACCCAAGTTGCGCCGCCCGCTGTGTTCAGAAGGGCATTCAATAGAGGCCAATCTGATACGGCATCTGATCCATCCATCATGCCTTCTGTTTCGCGGTTCGGGCTTGCTACTGAACCTGAATCTAGGTGGTCACGACCGATAACAACTGGTGCTTTCAGTTCGCCATTTTTCACCATTTCATTGAATGCTTGGCCTAAGCGTTCACGATCTTTCAAGCCAACCCAACAAATACGCGCTGGCAGGCCTTGGAACTGAATGCGTTCACGCGCCATATCTAGCCAGTTATGTAGATGTGGGTTGTCTGGAATCAGTTCTTTTACTTTTTGGTCTGTTTTGTAGATGTCTTCTGGGTCACCAGATAGTGCCGCCCAACGGAAAGGACCAATACCTTCGCAGAATAAAGGTCGAATATAAGCCGGAACGAAACCTGGGAAATCAAACGCGTTTTCTACGCCTTCTTCCAGTGCCATTTGGCGAATGTTATTACCGTAATCCACGGTCGCTGCGCCGCGGTATTGCAGGTCTAACATCGCTTGTACTTGAATCGCCATAGATTGCTTAGCGGCTTTCACCACTTTTGCTTCATCAATGGAGCGCTCTTGTGCGGCTTTCTCCATCGTCCAACCTTGCGGCAAGTAGCCGTTAAGAGGATCGTGGGCAGAGGTTTGGTCAGTCACCACATCAGGTGTGATATTGCGTTCAACTAACTCTGGGAAGACGTCTGCGGCGTTACCTAATAAGCCAACAGAGATTGGCGTGTCTGACTCTTTAATCATTGCCATCGCTTCATCTAAGCTGGTGGCTTTTTTGTCTACATAGCCAGTACGCAAGCGGTAGTCGATTCGTGATTCATCACACTCCACTGCGATCATTGAGAAGCCAGCCATCGTTGCAGCAAGAGGTTGAGCGCCGCCCATTCCACCAAGACCGCCCGTTAGAACCCACTTGCCGTTTGCTTCACCTTGGAAGTGCTTCTTCGCGATAGCGACAAAGGTTTCGTAAGTACCTTGAACGATGCCTTGTGAACCAATGTAGATCCAGCTGCCCGCGGTCATTTGGCCGTACATCATCAAGCCTTCTTTATCGAGCTCGTTGAAGTGCTCCCAGTTCGCCCAGTGTGGAACAAGGTTCGAGTTAGCGATCAGTACGCGAGGTGCGTTTTTATGAGTCGGGAACACGCCCACAGGTTTACCGGATTGAACAAGTAACGTTTGGTCGTCCTCTAAACGCTCTAATACTTCAACAATTTTGTCATAACATTTCCAATCACGTGCCGCGCGACCAATACCGCCATACACAACCAGTGCATGTGGGTGTTCTGCCACATCAGGGTCTAGGTTGTTCATCAGCATACGCAGTGGTGCTTCTGTTAACCAAGATTTAGCGCGCAAAGTGGTGCCGTGAGGTGCGCGAATTTCGCGAGTCGTGTCGAGACGAGGGTCACTGTTGTGGTGTTCCGTCATTTTGGAATTCCTTCTGTTTCACGTTATATCGTTGTAGTTGTAGTTGTAGTTATCGGTATAGCTGGATTAGTCGCTGGCCATTGCACTGGCAATATCCCAACATAAACGAGCCGCTAATCGAGCCGTTTGGCCATCGACGTCGTAGTCTGGGTTGTATTCCGCTATGTCCGCGATAATGAGTTTTTCACTGTGTTGGAAAATCTGTTCTAGAAAAGGAGCAAGCGCTTCATAGCTCACGCCTCTTGCCGCTGGTGCACTTACGCCCGGCGCAGTAGCTGCGGGGAAAACATCGAGATCAATGGTGAGATAGAGATAATCACACTCAACGATGAATTTTTGTAACTTGATCAGTTGAGCGACTTGATTCACTTGGGTCATGTTGCGGTCGTGTTCATACCACACGCCCAGTTGGTCAGCTTTGTTAAACAGCGCTTTGGTATTGCTGGCGGCACTCACACCAAGACAAGCGTAATGAAACGGCCATTGATGTGCGTGGCAGTAATCACTGATCTGGTTAAAAGGCGTGCCGGAGCTCGGTTTAACATCGGTGATGTCGCTTTCAAATTCACGAAGATCAAAGTGAGCATCAAAATTAACGATGCCGATCTTAGGATTGTGTTCTGATTGAATTTTATTTAGGTGCTCAGCGAGACCTTGGAACGTTGCCCAAGCCACCTCGTGACCACCGCCAAGGGTAATCACTTTGTTGGTTGCTAAGGCATTGGCAATCACAGAAGCACACTGTTTTTGGCTGACTTCTAATTGACCATCATTGCACTCGATATCACCAAGATCGGCGATGTGTGCGTCACTGTGCCAAGCCATATTCGCCAACGCTTGGCGTATCAAGTTAGGTGCTTGTTTCGCGCCCACGCGTCCTTTATTTCTTGCAACACCGGCATCGCTGGCAAAGCCTACCAAGGCGATATCACCGTCAGTCAGCTTGTCACTTAACTCACTACTTTGCACTTGCTTGGTAATGTGATGAACGCGAGTACCGAGTGCGCCATCTTCAAGATCATTACGTCCGGTCCACACAAAGTTATGCACGGTTGTTGCGTTCTCTTGGATACCGTTGGATTTAGATTGAGTCATGACACACCTCGCCATTAACAATGCGTTTATGCAGGTGAGGAACACCGACTTGATAGCTTAGATCTGCAGGGTGGTCGATGTTCCAGATAGCCAAATCTGCGGCATAACCGATTTCGACTTTGCCTTTGGTTTGTGACTCACCAATGGCAGCCGCCGCGTTACAAGTTACACCGCGTAGCGCTTCTTCAGGCGTCGTACCAAACAGGGTGCAGCTCATGTTCATCATCAGCGTTAAGTCTGCAAAGGGAGATGTGCCGGGGTTTAGGTCGGTCGCGATCGCCATTGGGATTTTGTGTTCACGAAGTAAAGCAATAGGTGGCTGTTGAGTCTCTTTCAAGAAGTAGAAAGCCCCGGGTAATAAGGTGGCGACTGTGCCTGATTCTGCCAGTGCTTTTACTCCGGTTTCATCAAGGTATTCAACATGGTCGACAGAGAGTGCACCGTATTTAGCTGCGAGCGCACTGCCGCCCATATTTGAAAGTTGTTCAGTGTGACCTTTAATCGCGAGGCCATGTGCTTTGGCTGCTGCAAATACACGTTCGGTTTGTTCTAGGTTGAAGCCGATAGATTCGCAAAACACGTCAACTGCATCGGCGAGCCCTTGCTCTGCAGCTTTAGGAATGATCTCTTGGCAAACCAGATCGATATAGCTGTCCGGTTGCTCTTTGTATTCGGGTGGCACAGCATGCGCTGCAAGGAGAGTAGTGGTGATCTTAATTCGGCGATGATTCTCTAAAGCTTTGGCTGCGCGTAACATTTTGAGTTCATCATCAAGTGTTAAACCATAGCCAGATTTTACTTCGATGCTGGTTACGCCACTTCTTAGTAGGCCATCAAGTCTCGGTAATGCCATTTCAACCAGCTCAGACTCTTGCGCTGCGCGTGTTGCAGTGACTGTCGCTAGAATGCCGCCGCCTTGCTTGGCGATGTCGGTGTAAGACACACCATTCAAACGCTGCTCAAATTCATTGGCACGATTACCCGCAAATACGAGGTGAGTGTGGCAATCAATTAATCCGGGTGTCACTAGCTTGTTCTTGCAGTCATAGGTGATGTAATCCGCAGAGTTATCAGTGCTCGGTTGTTCTACCTCATAAGCAAGTACGCCTTGGTTTGAACAAGAGATGGACACGATTTTACCGCTTTCGATAACGATATCTTGAGGGGAAGAGGGCTGATAACCGTCGGCTCCCGAACTCATGGAGACCACTCGTGCATTTTTGAGGATCAAATTCATAATCACCTAGATCTTTGCTAAATATTAAATGTATATACAAATAAATAGGCTAAACGCTGACCCGAATCAAGTCGATGTTGCAAAAATGTGATCGGCGATCAGGATGATGTTCTTTAATTTAGAAGTATCTTGGAGCTTAATTTGTACTTAGAACCAGGATGGTAGAGCAATGCAAAGCTGATGAGGCGCTCTTTACTCCATGTTCTTCTATTCAAAAGTAGGCAAGGTTCTGATTCAGATAGCTTTAGTGACGTTCTGATTTGAGAGTCAGGAATAATGGCTTCAACCGTGTGCTCGATTGCACTCAACGGGCAGCTTTTTGAAAGGTATTCATTGGGTGTAGAGGTTGAAAAGTCTTGCTCTAGGTATTTTGGTGCGGCTTGCGAGTTCACCCAGCGCGCTTCCAATTGAATCGGTGTGTTGTCAGCAAAGTGGATGATTTCACTATAGAATACTTCGGCATTGATCATCACACCTAACCGTGTCGCGGTGCTTTCATCTGCCTTGATGCTCTTGTGCTTGATAACCTGGCTAGCATACGTTTGACCTCGGTCTTTGATCTCTTGTGCGATGTTGTTGATATCAAGCAGCGGAGATTGCGCTTTTTCGTCTGGTTCACAAACAAAAGTACCTAGCCTTGGCTTCCTGATGAGTTTGCCTTCAGACACAAGATCTCGAATGGCTTTATTGACCGTCATTCGACTCACATTGAACTGCTCTGTGAGTTCGAGTTCTGTGGTTATCTGGTAACCCACTGGCCAGTGACCACTGTTGATATTATCGTCTATGAACTGTTTTATCTGAAGGTAGAGCGGCGCTTTCGACATAATGAAACCTTATTTGACTATACAAATAGAGTAACGGAATTTTTCACGATTTCAACATTTCCTCGGGCAATGTGACCTTATTCAACATAGATGGGGCAAATTGCTTGATTCTGTGAGGCAAGTGTCGCAAATTGTCACGTAATAACTATTCGTAAATCAGATGATTAGAAAGGGAAATAATATGTTTAAGAAATTAAAGGCCTCGTTGGGCATCGGTGCAGCAAAGGTTGATACTGTCTTAGATAATATTGAAGTTTTCCAAGGTGGAGAGTTGTCTGGCAATGTTCACATTGTTGGTGGCGACGTTGAGCAACAAATCGACTTGATTAACTTGGTTCTCAACACAGAAGTAAAAGTAGAAACGGAAGACAGTACCAGCTACGAAACCTTTTCACTGGGTCGTATTCAAGCCGTAGAGCCTTTCGTTATCCAACCGGACGAAACCAAACTGGTTCCATTCCGTCTTAAGTTAAATGACGAAACGCCAGTCACCGCGTTGAACGCACAAATGAACCAATGCCATGTGTGGGTAGAAACCAACCTAGATATTGGCTTCGCGATTGACCCTAAAGACCGTGACTTTATCTCCGTACACCCATTGCCAACAGTGGCTAAAATCATCCGAGGCGTGGAAGCATCAGGTATGGCAATGGTGAAAGCAGACGTAGAGAAGGGCTTCTTAAAAGGCAACAGCTTTGCTTCTCGTTCGGGCTGTTACCAAGAGATTGAGTTTCGCAGCGGCGGCTTCATGAATAATAAAGAGATCGAGCTGTCATTCATCGTTGAAGGTTCAATGGTTCACTGCCTAGCAGAAATCGACCGCTCAATGAGCTTTCGCGGCGACCAATACATCTCATTCAGCTTACCTGCTAATGCGGCCGACTCAGACATTCGCAACGCTGTATCAAGAATCATGAGTGCGTAGTTGCTCTCTCTGTTAGTCGTTACTCTTTCTATTAATAGAGACAAGACAGTACGATTTCTAAAGCCGAAATTATCCGTTCGGCTTTTTTGTATTGTAGATAAAGCCAACGAATTACTGATTGAACTATGGGTTAGGCGTTAGAAGGATCTATATAGAAGAGACATTTCAGTCATATAGTTTTGTGGTGCTGCGGGACTAACATTGTCATTTCATATTATTTCGTTACAATGTTCGGCTACTCACAGATGTGGCATCTGTATTTGCTTCTATGTGGGTATATTTATTATGCATATATCCCCAATCAGCGTACTCGTTGATTGAAAGACATATATTAAACATTTTCATGTGTTGCTTGGTGTGCAACACCACTGTAAAGGACAAATAATGCCAATTATTACTCTTCCTGACGGTAGTCAGCGTCAATTTGACAACCCTGTATCAACTCTAGATGTTGCCCTATCAATCGGTCCTGGTCTTGCGAAAGCTACCATTGCTGGTCGTGTAGACGGCGAGCGTGTTGATGCTTGTGATCTTATCGAAAACGATGCAAGCCTAGAAATCATCACAGCTAAAGATGAAGTTGATGGCCTTGAAATCGTTCGTCACTCTTGTGCTCACCTTTTAGGCCACGCGGTTAAGCAGCTTTTTCCAGAAGCGAAAATGGCGATCGGTCCTACTATCGATAACGGTTTCTACTACGATATCGATCTTGAGCACTCTCTAACGCAAGACGATCTAGAAAAGATCGAAAAGCGCATGAAAGAGCTAGCGAAGACCAAATACCAGGTTGTTAAGAAGAAAGTTAGCTGGCAGGAAGCGCGCGACGCATTCGAAGCTCGCGGCGAGACTTACAAGATTGAAATCTTGGACGAGAACGTTTCTAAAGACGATCGTCCAGGCCTGTACCATCACGAAGAATACATCGATATGTGTCGTGGTCCACACGTGCCTAACATGAGCTTCTGCCAGCACTTCACTCTACTTAACGTAGCGGGTGCATACTGGCGTGGTAACAGTGACAACAAGATGCTTCAACGTATCTACGGCACTGCATTCCACGACAAGAAGGCACTTAAAGCTCACCTTGTGCGCCTAGAAGAAGCGGCTAAACGTGACCACCGTAAAATCGGTAAAGCGCTTGACCTATTCCACATGCAGCAAGAAGCACCAGGCATGGTGTTCTGGCACCACAACGGTTGGACTATCTTCCGTGAGCTAGAAGTATTTATTCGTCAAAAACTGACTGAGTACGATTACCAAGAAGTTAAAGGCCCATTAATGATGGACCGTGTTCTTTGGGAACGCTCTGGTCACTGGGATAAGTACGCTGAAGCGATGTTCACTACTTCTTCAGAGAACCGTGAATACGCTATCAAGCCAATGAACTGTCCTGGTCACGTTCAAATCTTCAACCAAGGTTTGAAATCTTACCGTGATCTACCGCTACGTATGGCTGAGTTCGGCTCATGTCACCGTAACGAGCCGTCTGGCGCACTTCACGGCATTATGCGTGTTCGTGGCTTCACTCAAGATGATGCTCACGTATTCTGTACTGAAGACCAAGTTCAACAAGAAGTGAAAGCTTGTATTGAAATGGTTTACGATACTTACACAACTTTCGGCTTCGAAAGCATCGTTGTTAAGCTATCTACTCGTCCAGAACAGCGTGTAGGTTCAGACGAAATGTGGGACCGTGCAGAGGCTGACCTTAAGCAAGCGCTAGAGGCAATGGACATTGCATACGAGATTCAAGAAGGCGAGGGTGCGTTCTACGGACCTAAGATTGAATTTACTTTGCATGATTGTTTGGACCGCGCTTGGCAATGTGGTACAGTGCAGCTCGATTTTGCATTACCAGAACGTTTAGGTGCTACTTACGTAGGTGAAGATAACGAGCGTCACACGCCAGTTATGATCCACCGCGCGATTTTAGGTTCACTAGAACGCTTCATTGGTATTCTTATTGAAGAATACGCTGGCTTCTTCCCAACGTGGTTGGCGCCAGAACAAGCAGTTGTAATGGGCATTACAGACAAACAGTCTGAATATGTACAAGAAATTACGAAAAAACTGCAAAAAAGTGGATTTAGAGTCAAAGCAGACTTGAGAAATGAGAAGATTGGCTTTAAAATCCGCGAACATACTTTGAAACGTGTACCGTTCATGCTTGTGTGTGGTGACCAAGAAATGGAAGCCGGCGAAATTGCAGTACGTACACGTAAAGGTAAGGACCTTGGCAAATTTAAAGTGGATGACTTTATTTCATACATCCAAGCCGAGGTTTCAAGCCGTAAGCTCAATCTGGAGGAATAGCTATTAAAGGCGGAAGACGTGGCCAACAACCGGCCAAACAAAACCAGCACCGTTTAAACGGTGACATTCGTGGCGTTCGTGAAGTGCGTCTAACTGGCGCAGACGGCGAAGCTGTTGGTGTAGTATCAATCGCTGAAGCGATGGAAGCTGCAAATGAAGCTGGTATGGATCTTGTAGAGATCAGCCCTAACGCCGAGCCGCCAGTTTGTCGTGTGATGGACTACGGTAAGTTCCTCTTCGAGAAGAGCAAAGCTGCGAAAGAGCAGAAGAAGAAGCAAAAGCAGGTTCAGATCAAGGAAATTAAATTCCGACCTGGAACTGATATTGGAGACTATCAGGTAAAACTACGCAACCTGACTGGTTTCCTAGAAGACGGCAACAAAGTGAAGGTAACAATTCGCTTCCGTGGCCGCGAAATGGCTCACCAAGAAATCGGTGTTGACGTTCTTAATCGTTTGAAAGCGGATACTGAAGAATTTGCAGTAGTCGAATCTTTCCCAACGAGAATTGAAGGTCGCCAGATGATCATGGTGTTGGCCCCTAAAAAGAAGTAATTAACGGCTTTGCAAGTAATTGAACCCTGCAGCCTCAGGTTGCGGGGTTTTATTCGCCCTAATTACTATGTTATTAACAACTCAACAATGCGGAGTTATTCATCATGCCTAAGATGAAAACCAACAAAGGTGCTGCTAAGCGTTTCCAGAAAACTGCTGGTGGTATTAAGTTTAAGCACGCTGGTAAACGTCACATCCTGACTAAGCGTACTACTAAGAACAAGCGTCAGCTACGTCCGAACTCGATCCTTCCTAAATGTGAAGTTGCTCAAGTTCTACGTATGATGCCATACGCTTAATTCTTTTTAGTTTATAAATTCGTTTAGTTTAGGAGAAGCATAATGCCTCGCGTAAAACGTGGTGTACAAGCTCGTGCACGTCATAAGAAAGTTCTAAAACAAGCTAAAGGTTACTACGGAGCACGTTCACGTGTTTACCGCGTAGCTTTCCAAGCAGTTACCAAAGCTGGTCAATACGCTTACCGTGACCGTCGCAACAAGAAACGTCAATTCCGTCAACTTTGGATTGCACGTATCAACGCGGCATCTCGTCAAAATGGTCTATCTTACAGCCGTTTCATCAATGGCCTAAAGAAAGCATCTATCGAGATCGACCGTAAGATTCTTGCTGACATCGCAGTATTCGACAAAGCAGCATTTGCTGTTCTAGTTGAAAAAGCGAAAGCATCTCTATAATTTAGAGTTAGCTTAAAGGTTTAAGAAAAGGAGAACTTCGGTTCTCCTTTTTTATTGCCTGTAATTTGGCTTTGCCATACTCTCTCGCATCTCGCATCTCGCATCTCGCATCTCGCATCTCGCATCTCGCATCTCGCATCCCGCACCTAATTTTTATTCGCTTGAACACGCATTCTGGTATATAAACATTTACCTAACCTTTAAATGTAAAGCGACCGAAATAAATGACCGCACCGACCACTATGACGTTCTTCGAACGTTTTGAAACTGACATCCTATCTGGCAAGAAGACGATTACTATTCGTGATGAATCTGAGCGAGACTACCAGCCAGGCAGTGTTGTGGAAGTATCGACGCTAGAGCAAGACCGTGTGTTCTGTAATCTTAAGATCATCAGCGTTGAGCCAATTTTGTTTGATGACTTAGGTGAGTTCCATGCTCAGCAAGAGAACATGACGCTGCAAGTACTGAAAGACGTGATTCAAGATATCTACCCGGGTATCTCTCAACTGTATGTGGTTTCTTACGAGCTTGTGTAGCCCGCTTTAAATAGAATTTGTTGATCAATACTGCGTCTAACGCAGAGCAATGATAAAGGGAAGCCACAATGAGTGAATTACAGAGCGAAACAGTTCAGCAAATTTTGCTTCAACTTTATTGTCGTGAGCAAAATGAGCAGCCGTTAATCTCTAGAACTGATCTCGACATTGCTCTTTATGATAGCGAAGGCTTTCTAGCGTGGCGTGACACAAGGCGTAACTTTACGGTCAGTGATATCGAGAATCGAGTTTGGGTGAAGAGCTGCCCCGGCGGTTACATCACTGAAGTGCACTTCAATGCTGACGGTTCTTTGATTGAATATCGTTTGTTCGACCGATTTGAAACAACAGGGCAGTGGCAACTAAAAGACGGTTTGTTACACGTCGAGATTCTGAAGGGTGAGAACTGCTACCAGTTTGCTGTTGTGGCTCGTGCTGACCTTAATATTCACTCTGCGGTTGAGTATAAGAGCGGAGAGCTGCATTCGTACTTGAAGCTTGTTCAAGTTGAAAGCTAAACGCTGGTTCGTTTAATTAGCATATAAAAAAGCCAACAGTGATGTTGGCTTTGTTGTCTTCAATCTGACTGAATACTTCTATTAAGCTTCGAAGTTCGCCAATCGAGTATAAAGCTCGCTGTCTTGATCTTGCTTTGCACAAATCGTCAGTAGGTCTTCAATAAAGTACTTCAATGCACGTGCTTCAATTCGGCGAATACCTTGTTGATGTTCTTCAGTTAGGTAGCCGTAGATAGTCGCAGCGCCAAAGTCACCAAAGATCATCTGACCTTGTTCGTTCACTAAAGTGTTGTGAGCGTATAGATCACCATGAGAGACTTTATTGGCATGAAGGTGTTCAAACACATCAATCATCTGCTCTGTAATGCTATTGATTTGAGCAATTGAAAGTTCGAAACCTTCTGGGAAAGTATCACGCGTGCAAGTCTCGAGTGTTGGTGGTAGTCCTAGGTTGTAGTAGCTGTTTGGAATGAGTTCCATCACCAAAGCTAGGTAATCTTGTTCCTCTACTTGGGCGATAGATTTTACCAAGTTGTTATGGTGTCCAGCCTGCAAGCACGCTTCCAGTTCATCATGTGGGTAGCCGTCACTGGTGACTTCGCCTTTAAACACTTTAACCGCCACTTCCTGTGGAAAATCGAAGTCGCTGTTTAGCCAGCTTGCATGTGAGATCACGCCAGATGCGCCTTGGCCAAGTACTTGATTCAGTGAATAGCTTTGAGAGCTAACCGCAGGCACGCTATCTAAGCTGCTAGGGTGTTTGCAAAACGGGTTACCCGCAAACGCTAACCAAGCCAGTTTTGGTAGCTTGATAAGGAACTCTGGGAATTCAGTCAACTGGTTTGCAGACAGGCGAACTAGCTCAAGGTTGGATAGGTTTTCCATGCTTTCTGGTAACACGCGAATCTTGTTACCCGCCAATGCCAGTTTCTGTAGTCGCGGTCTTTCACCTAGTGAGCTAGGCAGGGCCTCAATCTCATTGTCGGTCAGGATCAACCAGCGTAATTGAGGTGGTAGAGATACTTCACTTACGGTTTTGATTTGGTTGGTCTTGAAACCGATCATTTCAAGCTTAGGAAGTGACCCAAGAACATCAGGCAGGTGCGTAAACAGGTTATTCGACGCGAAGATAATACGCAGGTTAGTCAGCTTTGATAACTCGGCTGGTAGGTCTGACAGCTGATTACCTGAAAGGTCTAGGATCTCAAGAGAATCTGCAAGCTCTATGATTTCTAGAGGAAACTCGGTGAGACTTTCCGACAGTTTTAAGCGCTTAATACCTTTAAGTTGCCCTGATTTTAATTGTTCTAGAGTATGCAAACCTTAGCCTTATGAATAGATGTTCGAGGCGCGTAGTTTACTTGTCTCAATCGAGAAAGGCGAGCACCGGAACGATGCTCACCTAACTAAGCTCAGTGAACGAATTTACAGAGCTTAAAGCTGTATGTGATCTTGGCTTACGCCGACCTCCTCAACAAAATCCGCATCATGACTGACCAAGATGAATGCGCCTTGGTATTCACGCAGAGCCGAAGCCAATATTTGCTTCGAGTCGATGTCTAGGTGATTGTCTGGTTCATCTAGCAGCAGTAATGGCGAATCCTGTTTATGGCTGACGATCAACATCGCCAGTTTCATTTTCTCTCCACCGCTTAGGTGAGCTATTTTGCGGTAGACGGAGTCTCGTCTGAATCCAATACCAGCTAACAAGGTTCGTGCGTCACTTTCTGTCATGCTGCCGCTATGTGTCACCAGGCTATCGAACATTGTGTCGTTGGTGTCTAATAGTCCAAAGTGTTGATCCAAGTATACTGTGGACCCTAAGCGTTTAATGGAACCTGTATAGTTCGAGTGTTGCCCATGAATGGCCTTTAACAGCGTCGACTTTCCGCAGCTGTTTGCACCAGTGAGATAACACCGTTCACCTTGCGACATAGAAAAGTTGATACGAGCGTCAGAACCAAAACTCAGATGGCAATCTTCAACGGTTAATAGCGAGTTCTTTTTACTGTTATTACTCTGTTGTAGATACAAGGCCTGTGGTTTTAGTTGTTCCTTTTGTTCTTTAAGAGATTGAAGCTTATGTTGGTTTTGGTCCTTTAAGTTCTTTTGACTAGTGGCTGATGCTCCTTGCGTTCGTCCTGCTTTATCTTTCATCGCATCCAATAATATCTTGGGTTGGCTACCGGACTTTCTGAGTCGATTACCTTGAGACTCACGTTGCTGTGCTTTTTCCTTATTAGCTTGAGTTTGGCGCTCCAGTCGTTTCTTTTCGGATTGGTGATGTGCAATCTGTTTATCTAGTGCATCGGCCTGATTCGACATTTGTTTGAAGTAGTCATCGTAGTTTCCTTTATAGAAACGTAACCCCAAACTGTTGAGATGGTAGATACCTTCCATTTGTCTCAATAAGCTTCGATCATGGCTGACGACAAGTACCTTACCTTCAAACAACTGGCATTGTTCTAGTAGCCAATTGCGTCCGTCGTTATCCAAATGGTTCGAAGGCTCATCGAGGATCAGTATGTCGTTATTTGATACGAATAGCTGATGAAGCTGTAACAGGGCGAGTTGCCCACCACTCAAAGAGCAACAAAGTGTGTTCAAATTACGAGTGATCTTTAATGTACCTAGCAACTGCTGGGTACGCGCCTCTAAATCCCAATCATCGCCAACGATATTGAAGTGCTGCAGTTCACAGCTACCTTGTTCTATGGCGCTTAACGCTTCTAACTTTTCGGTGAGTCCTAAGAAGTCAGCGATGGTGATGTTGGTATCCAGTAGCGTTGATGGTAACTGAGAGTAAAAGCCGATTGAACCTTGGCGCGAAACACTGCCCGTTGTGGGCTGTTTTTGTCCAACGAGCAACGAAAGTAACAATGACTTTCCAGCCCCATTTCTTCCGACTAGGCCTGTGAGGCGAGTGCTCAAATTAAAGGTGATGTTTTTGAATAACCACTCACCAGTATCGAGTTGGAATGAGAGATTATTGGCTAATATAGTCGGCATAGAAATACCTCCCTTTACGTGTAAACGAGTAAAAGGGGTGAGGCGCTTTTCTGTGCAAGCTCCTGCTGGATGCTAACAACAGATCGCCAAAGGCGTTACTTAGATAGATGACCAATGAAAGAGAGAAAGCGGTATTGAGATGGTTCCTGTCTTTGAGGTACTGATCTTAAAGATGTTTGTTTGTCAAAAAACGGATCTTTAAGAGCTTGATTTGTCGCGAAAATAGATGATGAAGTAACGCCCACTAACCCCGAGTGTCCAAATGATTTTTATAAAAATAAATCGGATGTCAGGATGTTAGTACTTCATTATGGCGTTATTCTCTTTTGAAATGATGGTGGGATGGTACTGAAAGAAAGTACTCTGAGTCAATATGTTGAGGTGATTAAATTGTGTTCAAATAATTAAAGCGCCTTTGTGGCGCTTTAGTGATCATTATTGGAAATCAGTTGAGTCTAGAACTTATATCTTTGGGTTTAGAGCTTAGAGCTTAGAGCTTAGAGCTTAGAGCTTAGAGCCTTGGGCTTAAAGCTAAAGCTACTTGGTTTGCCCACCAACGGCGCGCCAACACATATCAAAGCTATCGTTGATGTACTTCGATGTTTGCTCTGGTGGAGACTCGCTTTGTTCAATCAGCCAGTTTGCACAAATCAGAAAGTGGCTATGAATGAAGTGTCTAACAAGGTTAATGTCCAACACCATCAATTCACCATCTTGTTGCCCTTTCAAAATGATCTCGTCTAGCGATGCGAACATCTGTGAAACAATCACTTCTCGAGTTTGAGTCGTTGGGTCGAAATGAACATTGGTGAAGAACTTCATCGCAACCGGATTCTCTAATGCCCACTCAATTCCTGTGATCCACATGAACTTAAAGGTTTGGTAGCGATCTTCTACAGCCACATCAGTGTGCGGTTGAAGGGTCGAGAATAGCTCTAGCTTCAGCTCGCGAAACAGTTCATCAATCAATAGAGATTTATTCTCGAAGTGGTGGAACAACGTCGCTTTTGCCACGCCGGCTGTTTTCGCTATTTGTCCGGTAGATGTGCCCTCTAGCCCTTGTTGAGAGAAGAGCAGGAGTGCAGCATCTAGGATTTTTTGTCTTTTGGTGATCATCTATTGAGTACTTTGAACATCAGTTTCTTGATTGGGTTGTTGTAAGGAGGATGCATTAACTTGGTGAAGTTGATTTTTCCTCTACTTAGAACGGTTTTGGCATGGCTAAGGGTCTTGAAGCCCTCAATGCCGTGATAGTGTCCCATGCCTGAAGGGCCGATGCCACCGAATGGTGCGTCTTCTGCAGCCACATGCACCAAAGAATCATTAATACACACGCCGCCAGAGTGCGTGTCTGATAAAAGCTTGTCTTGGGTTTCTTTATTATGGCTCATTAGGTACAGAGCCAGTGGGCGTTCTCTCTCTGTGATGTAATTGATTGCTTCTTCGATGGAATCATAAGGCACGATAGGCAAAACAGGACCAAACAGCTCTTCTTGCATCGCGAGCATCTCATCGTTCACTTCGGTGAGAAGGTGCGGCGTCATTCTGTGGTTTACATCGTCTTGTGCTTGTTCGGTTACCGTGTGAATAACCGCGCCTTTGGCTTGTGCGTCTTCAATGACACCTTTCAAGCGATTGTATTGGCGCATGTTGATCACTGAGGTTAAGTCTTTGCTCTCAATACCGGCTTTATAAAGCTTCTTGAAATAACGCTTATAGGCTGTGATGAACTCGTCTGATTTTTCTCGCGGCAATAAGATGTAATCAGGCGCTACACATATCTGGCCAGCGTTTAGACTCTTGGCAAACAAGATACGTTCAACAGCGTCAGCCACATCAAAGTCAGGGGCAATGATGGTTGGAGATTTGCCGCCTAATTCCAAGGTAACTGGTGTTAAGTTGTTAGCCGCTGCTCTCATAACGTGTTTACCCACAGCGGTTGAGCCGGTAAATAGGATATGGTCAAACGGCAGTTGGCTAAATTTAGCGGAAACGTCAGCTTCGCCTTCGATAATCGCAACCTGATCTTTACTAAAGCCTTCGGCCAACATCGCTTTTAAAACTCGGTTGGTCGCTGGAGTAAACTCCGACATCTTGAGCATCGCCGTGTTGCCCGCTGCTAACGCTGTGATCAGAGGGCCTAAAGAGAGCATGACTGGGAAGTTCCAAGGCACGATGATACCAACCACACCTACTGGCTGATAATGAACCGTGATCTTTGCTGGCGTTAGCATCAAACCAGCTTTGCGGCGCGATGGCTTCAACCACTTCTTAAGGTTCTTCACGCTGTAATTGATCTGGTGAAGAGAAGGGGTGATATCAGCAATCAAGCTGTCGTGCTTTGCTCGATGGCCATAATCTTCAGATACTGCCTCAATCAATTGCTCTTGATAGCGCATTAACAACGCTTTTAATACTGAGAGGTTTTCTCTTCTCTGCTCAAGCGTAGGATTAACGTTATTGCGGTAGTGATCTTTTTGTCGGTTGAACATTTGATCCATGTCGTTGGTGCTCGACGTGTTTGGTTCAAGGTCTAGATTATGGCTCATAGTATCCCCTAAATTCGAAAGCTGACCGATTGGTTGGTCAGTTAAAATTACAAGAAGATTGAACCGAATACAAGATATGCGCGAGAAAAGTTCAAAAATTGAGCGGTTACAACATTGAAGTGAGCGAGTTCTAGTAGGAAGAATGAAGTGTTTATCGGCATCGAATCGCGGGACACAAGCTGTGTTGGTGATAGCGAGAGTTCAGATTGTGAAGTGCTTATATTTGTCACAACTCTGACTTAACCTCACTCAATTTACTAAAAATCTTTTGGTTTCTGCACATTTTTTCTCCCTAATTTAATGTGAGAAATTGCTTTATATTTAATGCGCTTCAGCCTGTTTTTTACCCTAAAACCTTGTAATTCCTTACCTGTCATTTTAAGTCGATCTGTCGATAAAAAAACGTAATCGTCACCACAAATATCAATGGTTGGACTCGCTCTTAATAATATCGGTTAATGCAGCCAACAAATCGTTTTTGAACGCTTTTTGTTGGGTTATACCTCGCTATTCCAAAGAGGTATCTTCTGTCGATGGCCCTATAGTGTGAGGTCTCTAGAATTGGAAAATTCGGTTAATTTGGAACGCATCCGTGCTGAGTATAATGTAAAGCACTGGAGCCAAGGTTTTTATGGAATTGATGATAACGGTGAGGTGTATGTTTCACCGAGCGAGACGGATCATCAAGTCCCACTAAGTAAGATCGTAAAACAGTTAGAGCAAAGAAATATTGGTTTACCTGCTCTTGTGCGTTTTCCTCAAATAGTGCATCAACGTGTGCACAATATCTGTAACGCATTTAACCAAGCGATCGACGAATATCAGTACGACAATCGTTACCTACTTGTTTATCCGATTAAAGTTAACCAACAAAAAGAAGTGGTTGATGAGATCTTAGCGAGCCAAGCTCAATTAGAGCAAAAGCAGCTAGGACTAGAGGCGGGCAGCAAACCTGAACTATTAGCGGTACTGGCGTTGGCTCAAAAAGCGAGCTCTGTGATCGTGTGTAACGGTTACAAAGACAGAGAATACATCCGCCTTGCACTGATTGGCGAAAAGCTAGGCCACAAAGTCTTTATCGTTCTAGAGAAGTTGTCTGAGCTTGATCTTGTTCTTTCTGAAGCGAAAGCACTTGGCGTAAAACCTCGTTTGGGTTTACGTATTCGTCTTGCTTCTCAAGGTGCAGGTAAATGGCAAGCAAGTGGTGGTGAGAAGTCGAAATTCGGTTTGTCTGCATCACAAGTGCTTACTGTTATCGAACGCTTGAAAGCCGAAGACCAGCTGGATGTACTTGAACTCGTGCACTTCCACCTAGGTTCACAAATGGCAAACATTCGTGACGTGCGAAATGGCGTGAGTGAAGCGGCTCGTTTCTACTGTGAACTGCGTGATATTGGCGCTCAACTGAAGTTCTTAGATGTTGGTGGTGGCTTGGCAGTCGATTACGACGGCACGCGTAGCCAATCTTCAAACTCAATGAATTACGGCTTGCTTGAGTACGCTCGTAACATCGTGATGACAGTAGGGGATATTTGTAAACTCTACAATCAGCCACAACCTGTGATTATTTCGGAGTCTGGTCGCTCACTGACTGCGCACCATGCTGTGTTGATCACCAACGTGATTGGTACTGAAAGCTACTCACCGGAAGATATGGCTGCGCCAGAAGCAGACGCACCACTGTTGCTAAACAACATGTGGAAGAACTTCTTAGAATTAGATGCTGGTAATGATGACCGTGCGTTGATTGAGATCTATAACGACACTCAGAGCGATATTGCAGAAGCGCACAACCAATTTGCGACCGGTATGCTGAATCTTCAGCATCGTGCTTGGGCAGAGCAAATGTCTTTGCGTATTAACTACGAGCTTAGCACTCGCATGAGCACAAAGAACCGTTACCACCGTCCAATTTTGGATGAGTTGAGCGAGCGTTTAGCGGACAAGTTCTTCGTGAACTTTTCACTATTCCAGTCATTGCCAGATGCTTGGGGTATTGATCAGGTGTTCCCTGTATTGCCTCTAAGTGGTTTGGACAATGCGGACGAGCGACGCGCGGTAGTACTGGATATCACATGTGATTCTGACGGTACGATCGATCAGTATGTTGACGGCCAGGGCATTGAAACAACATTGCCAGTGCCAGCGTGGAACCCAGATGAACCATACCTAATGGGCTTCTTCCTAGTAGGCGCGTACCAAGAGATCTTGGGCGATATGCATAACCTATTTGGTGATACGCACAGTGTTGTGGTGAATGTTGATGAAAGTGGTCAAGCGAATATCGACTACATCAACGAAGGCGACACAGTAGAAGACATGATGCGTTATGTTCATATCGATATGGACCTAATTCGTCAGAACTACAAAGAATTGGTAACGGCGAAAGTACCAGCTCAAGAACAGCAAAGCGTACTTGAAGAGTTAGAGCAAGGCTTGATGGGTTACACCTATCTTGAGGATTTTTAATGAACGATCTATTTACGAAACCAGATTACTCGCTGTATTCCAATGCGATGACGTTTATGCGTCGTCCTTTGGCACAGAACCCAATCGACAACGATGCTGATGTGGTTGTATTAGGCGCGCCGTTAGATATGGCGACGTCTGGTCGACCGGGTGCACGTATGGGACCGGATGCGATTCGTCGTGCTTCTGTGAACTTGGCGTGGGAAGGCAAAAAATTCCCGTGGGATTTCAATGTATTTGAACATACCTCGGTAATTGATGCTGGCGACCTTGTGTTTGATTGCGGTGATGCAGAAGACCTAACTCAACGTTTAGAAGCAGCTGCTGATGCGATTCTAAACAGTGGTAAAACATTGCTTGGATTAGGTGGCGACCACTTCATTACACTGCCTTTGTTAAGAGCATATGGCAAGAAGTACGGTGAGATGGCTCTGATTCACTTCGACGCGCACACTGACACTTACAGTCAGGGTAGTCGTTACGATCACGGTACTATGTTCTACCATGCGCCAAATGAAGGTTTAATTTCGCCTGAACATTCAGTGCAAATTGGTATTCGTACAGAGTACAAGCAGGAAGGGCACGGCTTTAACGTTATTAACGCGATGCAAGCGAACGACATGAGCGTGGACGATATCATTGCTCAAGTGAAAGGTATTGTTGGTAATAAGCCAGTGTACTTAACGTTTGATATCGATTGTCTGGATCCTGCTTTTGCTCCGGGTACCGGCACACCAGTATGTGGTGGTTTGAACTCAGATAAAGTGCTCAAAATCATCCGTGGCTTACAGGGTATCAACATGGTTGGTATGGACGTTGTAGAAGTGTCTCCTGCCTATGACCAAAGCGAAATTACGGCATTGGCTGGTGCGACGATTGCTCTCGAGCTGCTTTACGTCTGGACTGCAAATCGCCTTGCTAAATAGTTGTGTGTCATTGCTAACAGCATAACGCTATATACTGATTTTAAAGCCCACTAAGTTTCAACTTAGTGGGCTTTTTTGTTTTGCCGAGCAACAAAAATTCTATTCTCGCATCTCAGTAAGTAGTCTTTTCTTGGCTGTGAACTAATAGGCTAAAAGGCTCGTATTCTACGGTCTATCTCATGATTTGTGAGCGAAAAATCATCACATTGATTCTGAGAGGTGTCTCAAAGATGGGACTTGCCTCTGCTTTACTAAGGATGCAGAGCTTACCGCTATTAATGCCCTGTATTCGCTAATGATTTATCAACTTTGTTACTGTATATATTTATAAAACGAAGATGTGTATTTATATTGCGCGCTCATTTGCATATTAATCAGCATCCTACTAACTTTTGACTAGGGTTTTTAAGCCTTGAAAGAATACTTGGATTTGCGAAAAGATGTCTCTTCGCACAGACATGGCATTTTTTATGGGGAAGACTAGGCTTAAGGGTAAGTAAACTATAAAAAAACAGGTGAAATACTTCTCTCTTTTCAAGCCGATTGGGCATAACAATGGATTGCCATTGATGAGAGCTAAGTATGCGTTCAATTAAAACCTGAAATTGCTATTACAAATAATTTTCACAGCGCTTAAAAATAGTGCTTTGTGACAACGGGGGATGTATGGATATTGAAGTTTCGCGACAGGTTGCGGTAGTTGAAGCAACGAGTGGAGATGTCGTCGTAGTTAAGCCAGACGGCAGCGCAAGAAAAGTTTCAGTTGGCGATACCATCCGTGAAAATGAGATCGTGATTACGGCCAACAAGTCAGAGCTTGTATTAGGCGTTCAGAATGATTCGATTCCGGTTGCAGAGAATTGCGTCGGTTGTGTTGATGACAACGCTGCATGGGTAGATGCCCCAATAGCTGGTGAGGTTAATTTTGACTTACAGCAAGCAGACGCAGAAACCTTCACTGAAGACGACCTTGCTGCAATTCAAGAAGCCATTTTAGGTGGTGCCGATCCGACTCAAATCTTAGAAGCAACGGCTGCTGGTGGCGGACTAGGTTCTGCAAATGCTGGCTTTGTGACGATTGACTATAACTACACTGAAACTCATCCATCGACTTTCTTTGAGACCGCTGGTCTAGCAGAACAAACTGTTGATGAAGACAGAGAAGAATTCAGATCGATCACTCGTTCATCAGGTGGCCAATCAATCAGTGAAACACTGACTGAAGGCTCCATATCTGGCAATACCTATCCCCAATCTGTAACAACGACAGAAACGATTATTGCTGGTAGTTTAGCTCTCGCCCCTGACTCTTTCATTCCAGAAACTTTATCCCTCGCTTCACTACTTAGTGAATTAAACAGCGACATTACTTCAAGTGGTCAGTCCGTTATCTTCACCTATGACGCGACGACTAATTCTATCGTTGGTGTTCAAGGTACCGACGAAGTATTACGTATCGACATTGATGCCGTCAGTGTTGGCAATAACATTGAGCTTTCTCTAACCACAACGATTTCCCAGCCGATTGATCATGTACCGTCGGTTGGCGGTGGTCAGGTTTCTTACACTGGCGATCAAATAGATATTGCCTTTGATATTCAAGGTGAAGACACCGCTGGGAACCCGCTAGCAACACTCGTTAACGCACAAGTTTCAGTGTTTGACGGGATAGATCCGTCTGTTGAAAGTGTCAATATCACTAACGTTGAAACTAGCAGCGCGGCAATCGAAGGGACGTTCTCAAATATTGGTAGTGATAACCTTCAATCAGCCGTATTTGATGCAAGTGCACTGGACCAGTTTGATGGGTTGCTCAGTGATAATCAAAACACGCTTGCGAGACTTTCTGATGATGGAACAACGATTACTCTGTCCATCCAAGGTCGAGGTGAGGTTGTTCTCACTATCTCTCTAGATACCGATGGCACCTATAAATTCGAGCAGTCTAATCCGATAGAACAAGTGGGTACCGATTCACTGACGTTCGCTTTGCCAATCACGATTACCGATTTTGACCAAGATGTTGTAACCAATACGATCAACATTGCCATTACTGATGGCGATAGCCCTGTTATTACTAATGTTGACAGTATTGATGTTGATGAAGCGGGCATTGTTGGCGGCTCACAAGAGGGCACGGCGCCAGTGTCTGGCACTGGCAGTATCACCGCGGACATTTTTGAAAGTGACATCATTGACCATTATGAGCTAGAACCCACTGAATTTAATACTAATGGCACCTTGGTTTCAAATGGCGAGGCTGTGCTACTTGAGTTGATTGATGAAACCAACGGTGTAAGAACTTACGAAGGTTATGTTGAGGTCAATGGTTCGAGAATTACGGTCTTTGACGTTAAAATTGATAGCCCTTCATTGGGCAACTATGAGTTTAATCTTTATGAAGAACTTTCTCATCAAGGCGCTGAAGATGCGCTGTTAACTTTTGCATTGCCAATTTATGCTGTTGATGCAGATGGCGACCGTTCTGCACTGTCTGGAGGTTCGAACACACCAGAAGCTGCTGAGATCCTCGTTAATGTTAAAGACGATGTCGTTGAATTAGTTGATAAGGTTGAATCAGTCACCGAGCCGACCTTAGCGGGCGATACTATTGTTTCGTATAACCTGTTCAATTTTGAAGGCGCAGATGGTTCTACAATTCAATCGTTTAACTACGACGGTGTTGATTACTCACTCGATCAAAGCCTGCTCCCCGATGCTACCCAGATTTTCAGTTTTACTGAAGGTGTCGTCACTATCTCATTAAACGGTGACTTCAGTTTTGAAGTCGCTCGTGATATCGACCACTCAAGCAGTGAAACTATCGTCAAACAGTTCTCATTTTTAGCCGAAGATGGTGATGGGGATACTGATAGTTCGACGCTTGAGTTAAGTATTACCGATGGCCAAGATCCGATCATTGATTTGATCCCGCCTGTGACTCTCTCTGAAACCAACCTTAATGACGGCTCTGCTCCCAGCGGAAGTACAGTTAGCGCAACCGAGACGATTACCTTTACCGCAGGCAGCGACGATGTAGCAAGTTTCCGTATTGAACCAACAGAGTTTAATGTGGGCGGTGCACTTAAATCGAATGGATTTTCGGTTGAGATAAAAGAAGATTCGGCTAATCCGGGTACTTACATTGGCTTTATTACCAACGGTTCGGGCGCTGAAATCCCAGTGTTTACGATTGCTTTCTCTACGAGCACATTGGGTGAATACACCTTTACTCTGCTTGAAGCGTTAGACCATGTAGATGGTTTAGATAAGAACGATCTGAGCTTTGATCTGCCTATTTATGCGGTTGATACAGACGGCGACGATTCATTGGTGTCTCAGCTTAATGTGACTATCGGTGATGATGTTCAAATCATGCAAGACGGTACGTTAGATATCACCGAGCCAAATCTTGCTGACGGTACAATCACAACCAACACCATTGATGTAATGCCAAATCAAAGTGCTGATGGCGCGACGATCACTCAGTTCACTTATGACGGTGTCGTAAACACACTGGATCAAAGTATTTCAGGAGAACAGCAGTTCAGCTTCACAGAAGGCGAACTGTTTATCACCCTTGAAGGTGAAGTGCGCTTTGAGCCTAATCGCGATCTAGACCACTCAGTGAGTGAAGATATCGTGAAGTCGATTGTCGTGACTTCAAGTGATTTTGATAATGACGCTCTGACTTCAACCGTAACGCTGACGATTACGGATGGTGATAACCCTACGATTGACGTTATTCCGAGCGTTACTCTTTCTGAAACTAACCTGAGCGATGGCTCTGCTCCGAGTGGCAGCGCGGTGAGCTCTACTCAAACCATCATGTTTACCAATCAAAGTGATGATGTGGTTCGTTTCCGTATTGAGTCAACTGAGTTCAATACTAGCGACGATCTTAAATCGAACGGTTTAGCCGTTGAGTTACGTGAAGATCCGGCGGGGTCGGGTGACTACATTGGTTTTACTACCAGTGCGACGAATGTAGAAACCACGGTATTTACGCTGAGTTTCTCTAGCACCACATTAGGTGAATATACCTTCACTTTACTTGAAGCCTTGGACCACCAAGATGCCCGTGGCAATAACGACCTCAGCTTTGATTTACCTGTTTACGCGGTAGACAGTGATGGCGATGATTCACTGATGTCTCCGTTAAACGTCACCATCGGCGATGATGTTCAAATCATGCAAGACGGTACGCTCAATATTACTGAGCCGACGGTCGCTGATTTAGCAGCAGGCACACCGACGACGGCGATTTTCGATGTGATGCCAAATCAAAGTGCTGATGGCGCAACGGTGACGCAATTCACTTATGATGGCCAACTTCGAACGCTTGACCAAAATGACACTGGCGAGCAACAGTTTAGCTTCACCGAAGGCGAGTTGTTTATCACGCTTGAAGGTGATGTGCGCTTTGAGCCTAATCGTAATTTAGACCACACACTCAGCGAAGACATCGTGAAATCAATCGTGGTGACATCTAGCGATTCCGATAACGATGTGTTGACCTCAACCGTCACTCTGACCATTACCGATGGTGATATCCCAACCATTGATAATGTGCCAACAGTGAGCTTGTCAGAAACAAGTCTGAGTGACGGCTCTGTGCCAAGTGACAGCGCGGTAAGTTCAACTCAAACCATTACCTTTACTAACCAAAGTGATGACGTGACGAGTTTCCGTGTTGAACCGACTGAGTTCAATGTTGGTGGCGCTTTGACATCAAACGGCCTGGCAGTCGAACTGAAAGCTGACCCAACCACACCGGGTGGTTACATCGGTTTTGTTACGGATGGCTCGAACGTTGAAACCAACGTGTTCACGATTAGCTTCTCAGATACCAATTTAGGTCAATACACCTTCACTTTACTTGAAGCATTAGACCATGCGGATGGCCTTGCAAATAACGATCTGAGCTTTGATCTGCCAGTTTACGCCGTCGACAGTGATGGCGATGATTCATTGGTGTCTCAGCTTAATGTGACCATCGGTGATGATTTTCAAATCATGCAAGATGGTACGTTAGATATTATCGAGCCAAATCTGGCTGATGGAACAATCACAACTAGCACCATTGATGTGATGCCAAATCAGAGTGCCGATGGCGCGACTATCACCCAGTTTACGTATGACGGTCAAGTTCGCACTCTGGATCAAACTGACAATGATGAGCAGCAATTTAGCTTCACTGAAGGCGAGTTGTTCATCACTCTTGAAGGTGAAGTACGCTTCGAGCCAAATCGTAACTTAGACCACACAGCTAGCGAAGATATCGTGAAGTCGATAGTGGTGACCTCAAGCGATTCAGATAATGACGTACTGACTTCCACAGTGACGCTGACCATTACTGATGGCGATAACCCAACGATTGATGAGGTACCAAGTGTTACTTTGTCTGAAACTAGTTTAGCCGATGGCTCTGCGCCAAGCGGCAGTGTAGTCAGTCAAACCGAGATAATTACTTTCACCAACCAAAGTGATGATGTAGCGAGTTTCCGTATTGAGCCAACAGAGTTCAATGTGGGCGGTGCACTGAAATCGAATGGATTTGCGGTCGAGATAAAAGAAGATTCTGCTAACCCGGGTACTTATATCGGTTTTATTACCGATGGTTCGAATACTGAAGTTCCTGTATTCACGATTGCTTTCTCTACAAGTACGTTGGGCGAATACACCTTTACCTTACTTGGAGCGCTAGACCATGCAGATGGCCTAGATAAGAACGATCTGAGTTTTGATCTTCCTGTTTATGCGGTAGATAGCGATGGCGATGATTCACTGGTGTCTCAACTCAATGTGACCATCGGTGATGATGTCCAAATCATGCAAGACGGTACGTTAGATATCACTGAGCCAAATCTAGCTGATGGTAAGGTGACGACCAACACCATTGATGTGATGCCAGCTCAAAGCGCTGATGGCGCGACGATCACTCAGTTCACTTATGATGGTCAGTTACGAACACTTGATCAGAATGACACTGGCGAGCAGCAATTCAGCTTCACGGAAGGCGAGCTGTTTATCACCCTTGAAGGTGGAGTGCGCTTTGAGCCAAATCGCGATCTAGACCATTCCGTTAGTGAAGATATCGTGAAGTCGATTGTCGTGACTTCAAGCGATTTTGATAACGACCCGGTAACTTCAACCATTACGCTGACCATTACTGATGGTGATAATCCGACTATTGATGCGGTGCCGAGCGTATCACTTAAAGAAGCGGATCTCGCTGATGGCTCATTGCCAAGTGGTAGTGCGGTTAGCCAAACGGAAACCATCTCATTCACGAATCAAAGCGATGATGTTGAGAAATTCCGTTTAGAGCCTAGTGAGTTTAATAGTGATGACTCATTGAAATCCGATGGTCTGCCAATTGATCTGAAAGAAGATCCTGCAGGCTCAGGTAACTATGTTGGTTTTACAACTAGTGCCTCGAATGTAGAAACACAGATTTTCACATTAAGCTTTAGCGCTGCGACTCTGGGGCAATATACTTTTACGCTGTTGGAGAATATCGACCACGAGGATGGTCGTGGCAATAACGACTTCACGTTCGAACTACCAGTTTACGCGGTTGATACCGACGGTGATGACTCGTTAATGTCACCGCTATCGGTAACGATTACTGATGATGTTCAAGTGATGGTGAGTGGTTCGCTTAGTATCGAAGAGCCTACTGTTGCCGACTTGTCTGCAGGTACGCCAGCGACATCCGTTTTCGATGTATTAACATCCGCAAGTGCCGATGGCGCGAGTGTGACTCAATTTACCTATGACGGCACCGCTTACTCTCTAGACCCGAATGATGCGACCGAGCAAGAGTTTACCTTCACCGAAGGCTCACTGTTTATTACGACTCAAGGGGAAGTGCGCTTTGAGCCGAACCGAGATTTAGACCACTCAGCAGGCGATATTGTTAAAAATATCGTTGTGACATCAAGCGATGGCGATGATGACGTTCTTACCTCGACAGTGACGTTTACGATTACGGACGGCGATGTCCCAACCATAGATGTCATTCCACCAATTTCACTATCTGAAACGAATCTAGCCGATGGCTCTGATCCGTCGAATTCTGCGGTCAGTGACACCAAAGTCATTCAGTTTACTCATGAAAGTGACGATATTGAGTCGTTCCGTATCGAGCCAACAGAGTTCAATACTCTAGGTACGTTAACGTCAAACAACTTGGCGGTTCAGCTAAAAGAAGATCCTAACAGTGCTGGCGATTACATCGGTTTTGTTAAAGACGCGTCGGATGTTGAAACCAACGTCTTTATCGTTACCTTCTCTGGTACAAATCTAGGTCAATACACATTTACGTTACTTGAAGCGCTTGACCACGAAGATGGTCTGGTGAATAACAGTTTGAGCTTTGACCTGCCTGTTTATGCAGTAGACAGCGATGGCGATGATTCTTTGGTTTCTCAGTTAAATGTAACCATCGGTGATGATGTTCAAATCATGCAGGATGGTACGTTAGATATCACTGAGCCAAATCTTGCAGACGGCACAATCACAACCAGTACCATTGATGTGATGCCAGAGCAGAGTGCTGATGGCGCGACCATTACTGAGTTTACTTACGATGGTGGGACTCCACTGACGCTTAACCAAGCTGATACCGGTGAGCAAGAGTTTATCTTCACTGAAGGCTCTCTGTTTATCACACTTGAAGGTGAAGTACGCTTCGAACCAAACCGCAATCTAGACCACACGGTTAGCGAAGACATCGTGAAGTCGATTGTGGTGACTTCAAGCGATTTAGATAACGATGTACTGACGTCAACGGTCACTCTGACTATTACTGATGGTGATATCCCAACCATTGATGCAGTGCCAAGCGTTACTCTGTCTGAAACTAATCTTAGTGACGGCTCTGCGCCAAGTGGCAGTGCAGTCAGTCAAACTGAGACGATTACCTTCACCAATCAAAGTGATGATGTGACCAGTTTCCGTATTGAGCCAACAGAGTTCAATGTGGGCGGTGCACTGAAATCGAATGGATTTGCGGTTGAGATAAAAGAAGATTCGGCTAATCCGGGTACTTATATCGGTTTTATTACCGATGGCTCGAATACTGAAGTTCCTGTATTCACGATTGCTTTCTCTACAAGTACGTTGGGCGAATACACTTTTACCTTACTTGAAGCGCTAGACCATGTGGATGGCCGAGATAAAAACGATTTAAGCTTTGAGCTTCCTGTTTATGCGGTAGACAGCGATGGCGATGACTCATTGGTGTCTCAGCTTAATGTGACTATTGGTGATGACGTTCAAATCATGCAAGACGGTACGTTAGATATCATCGAGCCAAATCTTGCTGACGGCACTGTAACAACCAACACCATTGACGTGATGCCCGATCAAAGTGCAGATGGCGCGACCATCACTCAGTTCAATTATGACGGTGTCGTAAATACACTGGATCAAAGTATTTCAGGCGAGCAGCAGTTTAACTTCGCAGAAGGTCGCTTGTTCATCACCCTTGAAGGTGAAATGCGTTTCGAGCCAAACCGTAACCTAGACCACTCTGCGAGTGAAGACATTGTTAAGTCGATAGTCGTGACGTCGAATGACTTTGATAACGATCCGGTGACATCAACCGTTACTTTGACCATTACTGATGGTGATAACCCTACTATCGATGCTGTTCCGAGTGTTGCTCTTGAAGAATCGGATCTCGCTGATGGCTCATCACCAAGCGGCAGTGCGGTTAGCCAAACAGAAACCATCACTTTCACCAACCAAAGTGACGATGTTGAGAAATTCCGTTTAGAGCCTAGTGAATTTAACGTTGGCGATTCTCTCACGTCCGATGGTCTGGTGATCGAGATTAGAGAAGAACCTGCAGGTTCGGGTAATTATATCGGTTTCACGACTGATATTTCGAATACTGAAACTACCGTTTTCACTCTTGATTTCAGCAGTACTAATTTGGGTGAATACACCTTTACGCTTATCGAAGCGATTGACCACACGCCGATTCAAGGCAATAACGACCTCACATTCAACTTGCCAGTCTACGCGGTTGATAGCGACGGTGATGATTCGCTAATGTCGCCACTGGCTGTAACTATCACTGATGATATTCAAGTGATGGTTAATGACTCTCTCACAATTGAAGAGCCAACGGTTGCAGATTTGGCAGCAGGTACTCCGACGACAGCTTCCGTTAATGTACTTGATGAAGAAGGTGCTGATGGCACGACCATTACTCAGTTCACTTATGATGGTGGGGCGGTATTAACGCTTGATCAAAACGATACAGGTGAGCAGAAGTTCGTGGTTACTGATGGGGCATTATATATCACTCTGCAAGGCGATATTCGTTTCGAACCAAGTCGTAACCTTGACCATACTGGTGGCGATATCGTGAAGTCGATAGTCGTAACTTCAAGTGATTCCGATAGCGATCTTGTGTCTTCAACGGTAACGCTAACCATTACTGATGGCGATATCCCAACGATTGACACGGTGCCAAGCGTTACTCTGTCAGAAACGAATCTGAGCGACGGATCTGCTCCGAATGCAAGTGCGGTAAGTTCAACTCAAACCATTACCTTCACCAACCAAAGTGATGATGTGACGAGTTTCCGTATTGAACCTACTGAGTTCAATATTGGCGGCCTTCTAAAATCGAATGGACTGACGGTTGAGTTGAAAGTCGACCCAAGTACGCCGGGTGGCTACATCGGCTTTGTGACGACGGCGCCTAATGTTGAAACGAACGTGTTCACGATTAGTTTTTCGGATACCAATATCGGTCAATACACCTTCACACTGTTGGAAGCGTTAGATCACGTTGATGGGCTAGGAAATAACAACCTAAGCTTTGACCTGCCGGTTTACGCTGTTGATAAAGATGGTGATGATTCACTGGTGTCTCAACTCAATGTGACTATCGGTGATGATGTCCAAATCATGCAAAACGGCACATTAGATATCGTTGAACCGAATGTTGCTGATTTGGCTGGTGGTACTGTAACGACCAATACCATCGATGTGATGCCAACGCAAAGTGCTGACGGCGCGACAATCATTCAGTTCACCTACGATGGTCAACTTCGAACACTTGATCAAACTGACAATGGCGAGCAAAAGTTCAGCTTCACGGAAGGAGAGTTATTCATTACTCTTCAAGGTGAAGTGCGTTTTGAGCCAAATCGTAATTTAGACCACACAACGAGCGAAGACATCGTGAAGTCGATTGTGGTGACTTCAAGTGACTTCGATAACGATCCCGTGACAGCAACGGTTACGCTGACGATTACCGATGGTGATATCCCAACCATCGATGCCGTGCCAAGCGTTACTCTATCTGAAACTAACCTTAGCGATGGCTCTAGCCCGAGCGGTAGCGCAGTAAGTCAAACCGAGACGATTACTTTCACTAACCAAAGTGATGATGTGACGAGTTTCCGCATTGAACCAACTGAGTTTAATGTCGGTGGTGTACTGAAATCGAATGGGTTTGCGGTCGAGATAAAAGAAGATTCTACTAATCCGGGCACTTACATAGGCTTTATTACCAACGGTTCGAGCGCTGAAGTCCCCGTGTTTACCATTAGCTTCTCTTCAGCCACGTTAGGTGAATACACTTTCACTCTACTTGAAGCGCTAGACCATGTTGCTGGCCTAGCGAACAATGATCTGAGCTTTGATCTGCCTGTTTATGCGGTAGACAGTGATGGTGATGATTCACTGGTATCGCAGCTTAATGTAACGATTGATGATGATGTTCAAATCATGCAAGGTGGTGCGCTCAATATTACCGAGCCGACCGTCGCTGATTTAGCGGCTGGTACACCGACCACGGCTACTTTTGATGTCATGCCAAACCAAAGTGCTGACGGCGCGACCATCACTCAGTTCACTTATGATGGCGTCGTAAACACCCTCGATCAAAATATTGCAGGCGAACAGCAGTTTATCTTCGCAGAAGGCAAACTGTACATTACCCTCGAAGGTGAAGTTCGCTTTGAGCCTAATCGAGATCTTGACCATACGGCCGGCGATATTGTTAAGTCGATAGTGGTGACCTCAAGCGATTTCGACAAAGACTCAGTCACGTCAACCGTTACGTTAACGATCACCGATGGTGATATTCCAACCATTGATGTTATTCCAACGGTTAGCTTATCTGAAACGAACCTGACGGATGGTTCAGCCCCAAGTGGCAGTGCGGTAAGTCAAACCGAAACCATCACCTTCACTAATCAAAGTGATGATGTGGTCCGCTTCCGCCTTGAACCAACAGAGTTCAATACCAATGATGCACTCACATCGAATGGTTTAGCTGTTGAATTACGTGAAGATCCGCAAGGGTCGGGCAACTACATCGGATTTACAACCAGCTCGTCGAATGCGGTAACCACAGTATTTACGCTGAGTTTTTCTGGGACAACCTTAGGTGAATACACCTTTACCTTAATCGAAGCCTTGGATCATCAAGATGCACGTGTCAACAACGACCTGAGTTTTGATCTGCCTGTGTATGCGGTGGATAGTGACGGCGACGATTCGTTAGTCTCTCAGCTTGGCGTGACTATTGGTGATGATGTGCAGTTGATGCAAGGCGGCACAATAACCAGTCGTGAGCCTGCTGGAGTCGTCGAAACATCGAATACTCTGGACGTGATGCCAAATCAGAGCGCAGATGGAGCAAAAATCATTTCATTTGTGTTTGATGGAAACAGTGCAGAAAGCCTTGATCTCAATGTGAATGGCGAGCAAGAGTTTGTGTTCACTGAAGGTTCTGTATTTATTACCACAGAAGGTGAGATACGATTCGAGCCTGTGCGAAATCAAGATCACACGAGTGGTGATATTACTAAGACGATTGTTGTTACATCTACTGACATTGATGGTGATATCGTCTCATCTACCGTGACATTGAAGATTACCGATGGTGATCTTCCAACGATCGATTTGGTCCCTGGAATTACGCTCTCAGAAGTGGATCTCGCTGATGGTTCTTCGCCAACCGGCAATCCAGTGGCGATGACTCAAGTTATTACCTATTCAGAGGGTAGTGACGATGTTAGTTATTTCAGAATTGACCCTGCTCAGTTCAATACTGCGGGGGCTTTGAAGTCGAATGGATTAGAGGTTGAGATTAAAGAGCAGCCAGCGAATTCTGGTAATTACATTGGCTTCGTCAAGGACGGTTCTAACGTCGAAACCAACGTCTTCACGATCAGTTTCTCGACAACCAATCTAGGGCAATATACGTTCACACTGCTTGAAGCGTTAGACCATACAGATGGATTACAAAACAATACTCTAAGTTTCGATGTCCCTGTTTTAGCGGTTGATACCGATGGTGATGATTCTGCAATGTCGCCAATGACCGTGGTGATCACCGATGATGTACAAGGCGTTCAAGATGGGGCGTTAAGTATCACTGAGCCTTCACTTGCTGATATAGCAGCAGGTACGCCAACCACGCCAACAATCGACGTTATGCCGACACAGAGTGCTGATGGCGCGAAAGTGACTCAGTTTATCTACGATGGTGGCACGGCTGTTACGTTAGACCCAACTGTGTCTACAGAACAAGTTTTTACCGTAACCGATGGCTTACTGTACATCACGATTGAAGGTGAGGTGCGCTTTGAACCAAGTAGAAATCTAGACCATTCATCTGGCGATATCGTGAGAACGATAGTCGTGACGACCAGTGATTTTGATAACGATACCGATACCGCGGATGTCACGTTGACGATCAAAGACGGAATTGATCCGGTTATCGATGTAGTGCCAGATATTAACCTATCGGAAGTTGGTCTTGCTGATGGCTCTATGCCGAGTGGTTCAGCGGTTAGCTCGACACAAACGATCACTTATACCGTGGGTAGTGATGATTTAAGCCACTTTAGAATTGCAACCAACGAGTTCAATCCTGGCGACCTACTCAAATCAAATGGTCTTGTTGTTCAGTTAAAAGAAGATCCTGCTTCACCTGGCGACTACATCGGGTTTACTGATGACGGGGCCGGTAACGTAACTAATGTATTCACCATTGATTTTGATAGCGTTAATAAAGGGCAGTTCACCTTCACTTTGATTGAGGCGTTAGATCACCTTGATGGTGATCTTAATAACAGCCTCAACTTCAACCTGCCTGTTTACGCCGTTGATACCGATGGTGATGATTCGGTTAAACGCGATGTCATGGTAACGATACAAGATGACATTCAACAGATGCAAGATGGCACGTTAAGCATCACAGAGCCAAATACTGGCACACCAACCACTGCTACTGTTGATGTAATGCCTACACCAAGTGCTGATGGGGCGACCATTACTCAGTTTACTTTTGGTGGCGGTTCAGCGATCACCTTGGATCAAACTAACAATGGCGAGCAAGAGTTTACCTTCACTGAAGGCTCATTGTTTGTCACGCTAAGCGGTGATGTAAGGTTCGAACCAAACCGAAATCTAGATCATTCTGCGGGCGACATTGTTAAGTCGATTGTGTTTACGTCTTCTGACTTTGATAAAGATACCTTTTCATCAACAGTCACGCTTACGATTGTTGATGGCGATGGACCAACAATCAACGTTGTGCCAAGTGTCAGCTTGTCGGAAAGCTTACTTGCGGATGGTTCGACACCTAGCGGAACGCCTGTCAGTGTGACTCAGACTATCACCTCGCTAGCGAGCAGTGATGACATTGGAAAAATAGTCGTTGAAGCTGGGCTGTTCAATACCAACGGCGTGTTGAAGTCTGATGGCCTTGAATTGAGTTTACGTGAGGAGCCTGCGGGTTCTGGCGACTACATTGCGTTTACGACGGATGGTTCGGGTGGTGAGAAAATCATATTCACCCTAGATTTTGATGATACTAATCCTAGCCAGTATACCTTTACGCTGCTTGAGCGTTTGGATCACGTTGATGGCTTAGGAAGCAACGATCTGAGTTTTGATCTTTCTGTTTACGCGCAAGACACCGATGGCGATATTTCAGCGTCTAAACCGCTTTCAGTAACCATCACCGATGATGTCCAGTTAATGAAGTCTGGTGCGCTTAGCATCACTGAACCAAGCACGGGCACACCTACCACAACGACATTTGATGTGATGCCTGCGCAAAGTGCTGATGGCGCCACCATAACCAAATTTACTTATGGTAGTCAGCCTGAAGAGTCTCTGGTGCAAACCAACACTGGTGAGCAAGAGTTTGTATTTACGGAAGGTTCGTTGTTTATCACGCTTGAAGGTGATGTGCGCTTTGAGCCTAATCGAAACCTGAATCATTCTGGTGGTGATATCGTTAAGACGATTACCGTGACATCAGAAGATAAAGACGGTGATATTGTTACTTCGACCGTGACATTGACGATTTCAGATGGTGCTCCACCGGTAATTGATACTGTACCAACGGTTGCATTGGAAGAAGCGAATCTCGTGGATGGTTCATCTCCGAGCTTACCTGTGAGCCAAACTGAAACCATTGCTTTCACAGCGGGAAGTGATGATGTGAGCTATTTCCGTATTGATACCACTCAGTTCAACACGTCTGGTGATTTGAAATCGGATGGCCTAGTGGTTCAGCTTAAAGAAGATCCAGCCAACAGCGGAACCTATATTGGTTTCGTTGAGAGTGGGGGTGTTCAAACGGATATCTTTACCATCACTTTTAATAGTGTAGTGCTAGGCAAATACACCTTCACTTTGTTGGAAGAGCTCGATCATCTGCCTGTGCAAGGCAACAACGATCAAGTATTCACTCTGCCAGTGATCGCGGTCGACCAAGACAATACCGACTCTGTGATGAAACCTTTGATCGTTACTATCACCGATGATGTGCCTGTCATTACCGATACGACAGCGACCAGCACATTTGTGGTTGATGAAGATGATCTCGGCTCTGCGATTTCTCAAGCAACAGGTGCATTTGTTACCACAGAAGGTGCAGACCAAGTAGAGGTTTACGAACTGCGTAATATCTCTGCGCTTGAAGCGACATTGACCTCTGGAACTGAAGCGATTTCTATTACAGAAGTCACAGGTGCCGCCAACACAACGACCTATCAAGGTACGACGACAAGTGGAACTCCTATCTTCACGCTCGCGCTAGCGAATGACGGCTCTTATACGTTTACGTTGCTAGGTCCTCTAAACCACCCAACAAGCCCGAATTCCAATACCTTAACGATTCCATTTGATGTCGTTGCGGTTGATGGTGACGGCGATGATTCTAACCAATATGTATTGCCAATCGAGGTGCTAGACGATGCGCCAGTAATGAGTGCGCCGACGGGTGAAGCGGTTGTCGATGAAGACGATCTTACTGGTATTGGTTCCGATCAATCTGAAGACACCATTATTAATGGCCTGTTCACTGTCGATGAAGGCGCGGATGGTGTTGTGAAGTATGAACTGGTTGATGAAGATTTGGTTCTGACTGGCTTAACCTCCAACGGAGAAAGTTTAGAGTGGCTTGCTGTTTCACAAAGCGGCACAACATTTACTTACGTTGCTCAAACTGCAACGAGTAATGAAGCTGTGTTTGAGATTATTTTCGATACCTCGGATAACAGCTATCAGTTTGAATTGTTTAAACCACTTAAGCACCCTGATGGCGCGAATGAAAACGCAATTGACCTTAACTTTTCTGTTGTTGCAGAAGATTTTGATCAAGACCAATCAAACGCGATCGATTTGAAAATCACGGTGACTGATGATGTTCCATTGGTGACAACTCAATCGATCACACGAATTGAAGGCCAGGGCTATGGTAATTCCAAAGTTGACATGTTTGCTAATGCGACGGATGTCGGCGCGGATGGCGCGGTACTGAGTCGAATTGAGGGCATTACCAGTAATGGTGCAGATATTGTTTTCCGTACAGGAAACAGCGGGCCGTACAGCAGCAGTTTCGATTTAAATAGCGGTAGTCAACAAGTACGAGTGTACGAACAAACCGACGATGGTAGTGGTGGCGTGGACACCCGTGAGCTAGGGCGTTTGCGTATCAACTCAAATGGCGAGGTTGAATTTAGAGCTAACGGCTATCTCGATCATGACGGCCTAGACACCATCGATTTTTCGATTAATGTGATTGCGACGGATGGCGATTTAGATACCTCTGAAACACCGTTAGATATAACGATTACTGATAGGGACTCTACAAGAATCGCTCTGAAAGTGACGACCTTCGAGGATGCGGGTAGAGACTCAACCATACCTTATGCAACAGGCGATGAGCCGGCTCTTGAGAATATTCAAGATAACCAAAATGGTTTGCCTAATGCGCCAGCTCAAGTTGCGCTGCAAGTTAGTCTGTATGACCAAGATAACGCTGAATCTATTGGCCAGTTGACGATTAAAAGCCCGAACGGAGGTGATAGTCATCAAGGTACTTTTTATTACTTTGATGGTGCTGACTACATTGAATTAGTGCCTGAGTCAAATGGGAGCATTATATTTGGTCCTCCTCAACTCGAACAAAGCTTTGCTCCAAATCCGAATGAGTCAAGACAAACTATTGCGACGATAGACAACTTGTTCTTTGTTCCGGACCAACACGCTAGTTCGGGTGAAACTGGTGGGCGCGTTCGTTATGAGCTAGAAATTGAGAAAAATGGCAATACGGATCACACCGTTAACTCAAACTTCAGAATCGAGATTGAAGCGGTAGCGGATATTGCAACGTGGGATGACGCCAACAGTACTTATCAGTATCAAGTGAATGAAGATGAAGACAATGTTACGTTGCAGCTGAATGCTGAATCGCAAGATAACAGTAATACTGAGACGATTACCTATGAACTTGAAGCGATTCAGGGTGATGGGAAGTTTGAGTTACTTGATCAAAATGGCAATGTGTTAACGCCTGTTAATGGTGTTTATATCATCGCATCTGCTGATATCAATAGCACAGTCGTTAACCCAATCGACAACTTCTCTGGACAAATTGAGTTCAAAGCGACGGCAATTACGGAAGAGACGCTTAACCCATACGATGACTCAGCGAACGGCGGGTTAGACAAAACGACCGCTCGCTCTGTTGAGCAAAATATTATCATTGATGTGACTGCCGACGCGGATCCTGGTTCATTCAGTGTTAACAGGATTCGTATTAACGAAGACAATATTGATGACCCAGACTACCTAGGTCCTCTGGACAACAAAGATGCCTTCACGCTAGACGAAGTCATCACAATGAACGGCTCAGTGGACACTGATGGTTCAGAAGAGCTATTTGTTCGTATCAGTAATATTACCGAAGGGGCGGTGCTTTATTTCCTTGGAACTACGACCCCAGTTCCTACAATCACCATTAACGGTATTGATTATCAGGAAGTGGCGTATTCCGATCTCGCCAACGTAGAGATTGTTCCGACTAAACACAGCAATGTCGATTTTACTTTTGATGTAACCGGTGTGGTTAAAGACACTGCGAACCTCTCTACTGGTGCACAAGTTGATGAAGAAATCCTAGGAACTAAAACGGTTAACGTTGAGGTTAAAGGGGTTGCAGATATTCCTTATGGCGGTACAAACGGTTCGGCTTGGACAGCAATCACCGATGGCACAACACCTGGTGTTCAAACCACGATCCAAGAGAGCCAGAATGGAGACAGCTACGCCGAGCTTGATTTCACCGTGTTGTCGGGAGAGAGAAGACCTGATCCTGCAGCAGTAGATCAAACCCCATTACCTGACGATGGTTCAGAATCCATAACCGTTATCCTCTCGGGTATTCCTGATGGTGTTATTCTGGAAGACGGTGACGGTACCATTATTGACCTTAACTTTGTCGGTTACGAAACCGGTCCGGGTGGTAGCCCCGATCTTTCTAAACCTATCTACGAAGCGAACATCACTGACGCAGGTAAAACCTCAGGAATCCGCATCAGACCTGTCGATTCTTCAACAGAGAACATTCACATTCAGGGTAAAGTGATCGTGACTGAGAATGACGGTCATACGCTTACGTTTGACCAAGAAGTGCGAGTGTTGGTCGAACCTAGAATCGATACCTCAGCGACGTACAGCACAGTCACTAATGGCGATGAAGATACGGCGATCAGTATTGATTGGCACCCAGAGGGTACTGATTATATTGATGATGATGAGCATTTCACTTCTATTGTGATCAGTGCCATTCCGACAGATGTTGAAAGTGTTGTGGTTAATGGCGATGTAACTTGGGTTTACGATGCTTCAGCAGGCACTTTAACCATTACGCCGAAGAGTGGACAGACGGCAGAAGAGTTTACTCAAATTGCACTGAACAATAATTTTATTCAGATCACACCTGAACAAGACTCGAGCACCGACTTTACGCTTAATACGGTTGTCATGATCGAAGAGCGAGATCATGAGTATGTTGATGCGACTGATCCTGGTCAGGGCATCGCTACCGCGACAATCACGGGCTCGATTGATGTTATCGTACGTCCAGTCGTTGAGCCGAAAGACGCTAGCAACAAGCTTATCGTCGATGATGTGCTGGGTACTGGAGCACTAGCAACCGTAGTTGCTGATGCAAACACTGGCGTGCTTAAGTTCACAACCAACAGCGATAATACATCGGTTACGGATGAGTTCGTCATTCGATATCAAGAAACAGATGCTTCGTCCGCTATCGAAGAAGTTGACCAGTTAGTTATTGAATTAACAAACGTGGACGGTTCGGAGCTATCAGATGCTGTACTCAATCAACTGCTCGTTATTGGCGCTGCTTATGAAGGCAATGGGCGCTGGGTTGTAACGAATGAAGACATATTTAGCATCAGTGCATCGAACGGCCTTGTTCTTCCTTCAGGAAACAGCGGGGCAGGAGGGTTCAATGACATCAAGATGGATATCTTTAGCACGGTAATAGACCGAGGTGATGGTGCTGAGGTTGAGTCATCTACGGCCGCTCGTAGGGACGGAGAAGTCACTCTGTCATTCCCTCAAGTGGTGGCTGGGAGTACTAAGGTTGCAGCCGATATTGATATAACACCAGACAGTGTTGTTGATGCGATTGAGGACACCCAGTTAGATCTAGGTACGGCATTGAATGGTTTAATTACTTTCTCGGGCGAAGATGACTCAACTGATCAAGTGACCATCATTATTGATGACAGTGTGACCATTAATCCAGGAGCGGTGAACGAAGTCACCTTCCCAATTAGTTTATCGGGAAGCAGCGACCTAGACTTTGTTAATGGCAAATATGTATTCCAGACTACCGTCGATCAAGGGGTCTCGACCGACCTCTCTGGACTACTGCTTAACTTACCAGCCGACTACTCCGGCGACTTTAGGTTGCCGTTGACGATAGTAACTAAAGACGTATTGTCGGGGGATGAGAAAACTCTAGTGACAGAAGTAGTCATTAAAGTTGCTCCTGATGTTGAAGGTAACCCAGATATTGACGTTACTGTCGTTGGTTCGCTTGACGATTCGTTTAACCCTGTCGATACCGACGGTCAAGCAGGGCAAGATCCAGTCGGCTACGAAGATACCTATATCCAACTTGATTTCAGCTCGACCATTGATGACCAAGTAAGCGGAGTTGAAGGTGGTGACGAAAAATTCACCTCTATCACACTGACGTTAAATGACACGAGTGTTGGGGCTTTCTATACCAGCGCAGGGGTATCGCTTGGCACATCGGTGACCTTTAATGAAGCTGAGATTAATGCAGGCGCGTTGGATAATGTACTATTCCGACCGGCGTTAAATTACCCAACAGATAATGACGTAAATCAGGTGCAAGTGAATGTCAGCGGGACGATTACCGATACTGCTACATACAATGATGCAGCTTCGCCAACTGGCAGCGCGACTGATACCGATACTTTCTCTACCAATGTCAGTTTTGAAGTCGTTCCTGTGGTGGATGACGTGTCTGTCACTGGCCCGGGTAGCGATCCTGATGTTATCGAGATTACGGGTACTGAGGACCAGCTGATTTCTTTGTCGGGCACAGGGCCTGTATCGATTGCACTGACTGACCTTGATGGCTCAGAACAGTTTGTGTCGATTAAGTTTACAGATGTACCTGATGGCTTCCAGATGCGTGCAGATACTGGTTCGGCATACACGGTGAAGAATAATGGTGGTGGTGAGTGGAGTGTTCAACTACCTCAAGCATCAGGGTTATCGTTCGACTTGAGTGAGATTTCGATTTTACCGCCTAAGGACTTCAGTGGTACGGCTGAATTTGGTGTTGCCGTATTTACTCAAGAATCTTTGTTGGGTGTGCCTACTGCAGCATCAAATCTGCCAAGCTTTAAGCTGCATGTGGTACCTGTGGGTGATGATGTTGATACTAATCCAACAGATTCTGTGACAGGTAACGAAGGTCAAAACATTGATATCGAAATCAATGCGACGATTTTGGATAAAGAGCTATCTGCAACGGGCAACGGCACTTATACCGAGAATGCACCAGAGACACTTCGAGTAGAAGTTGCGGGCGTTCCTCAAGATGCCTCTATCTATTATCCAGACGGCACAACCTTGGCTAGTTATGATCCAGTTACGCAGCTTTGGACACTTGATGTTCCTGCACAGTCGCTCGATAAGATCGTATTCAATTCAGGTGAACACAATAGCGATACGGGTAATGTATTAGGCATTAATGGCCCGCTGCAGATTACTGTTCGCTCTGTGGATACTGACGCTGATAACACCGAATATTTGGGGACGCCAACCAGCTTCGATGTTGATCTGGTGATTGATCCTATTAACGATCAACCGATCTTTGTGAACGTAACGAATATTAAAACATCGGAAGACATTAGTGTTGCTATCGACAACTTTAGTATCTACGACGTTGATGCTAACTTTGATAATCCAGACGCTCCGTATGTTCTTACGTTGCAAGTCGATCAAACACTTCCGGGAGCGCAAGGTGTGTTTGAGTTTACGAGCTCACCTGACGTGACGTTTGTATTGCAACCTGGTGGCTCATTGGTGATTACCGGTAAAGAAGCCGATATCAATACCGCATTGACCAATGGAGCAGTGACGTTCAAACCCGATCCAGACCAGAATTACCTCAACCAGAGTGGTTTAGTCACGATCAATGCAACGCTCGATGATGGTGGTAATAACGGCTTGATTGACGCGGGTGATCCGAATACAGCACAGACCAACCAAACTACTTTCACCATTAAAGTAACGGAAGTGAATGACGCTCCTGTGGCAACTGATGTTGATTTAGGTTCGATTGCTGAAGATGGTCAAATAGTGATTGTGGAAGGAGACTTGATTTCAGTAAGTTCTGACATTGAAAACCATAACCTGACGGTTACGGGTGTAACCCTGACTCAAGGACAAGGCAAATTAACGCGCTTTGAAAACGCAGGTGGCGCCGATAACGCGGCGATTACCGGACCATTCTGGCTATTTGTAGCGGACAACGACTTTAACGGTGACGTTAAATTCAATTACTCAATTACTGATGACGGTACAACTAATGGCGCGGATGACTTCCTAACCGACAGTGCTGAAATTAGTCTTGAAGTAACGGAAGTGAATGACGCTCCTGTAGCAACGGACATCGACTTAGGCAACATCCTTGAAGAAGGTCAGTTGATCATCAAAGAGGGCGATTTAATTGCTGCGACGAGCGATCCGGAAAACGACACGATTACCGTGACTAATCTGGCGCTCGATGAAGGCCAAGGTCAACTACAACGCTTCGAGAACGTAGGTGGTGCTGATGATGCTACGATCACTGGCCCATACTGGGTATTTACGGCAGCTGATGAATACAACGGCAACGTTAAGTTTACCTATACCGTAGAGGATGATGGTACAACCAACGGCGCTAATGACTTCCTAACGGATACAGCGGAGATCACCGCGATTGTCGATGGAGTGAACGATACACCGGTCGTTAATGGTGACAGTGTCACTACGGTTATTGACGAGGATGCTGGTCAACTGTTGAGTGGTATCAATGTCAGTGACCCTGATTATGTAGATACATTTTCTGATGATCTGATGACCGTCACGCTGACGGTGGATTACGGTACATTGAATGTATCACTTCCAGCAGTGACGACGGTTGTTGTTAACGGCAACAACACGGGTTCAGTCATCTTAGTGGGGACATTGAGTGACCTGAATGCGTTGATTGATACGCCAACCAGTCCAAATGGTGTTTTCCTTGATGCGAGCCTGTCTCCAACCAATAGCATTGGATTAGAAGTTGTTGCCAAAGACAGCGGCAACCCTTCAGGTATTGCGATAGAGACAGCACCTGTGGTTTACAACATCGCGGTGACGCCAGTGGCGAATGCACCAACCCTGTCTATCGATAGTGCGACTAACTACGTGAGAAACATTACTGCGAGTCAGTCTGTGAGTGCGAGTGGCATTCCTTTAGTTGGGATTATCGCAGCCTTAACGGACATTACAGAAGAGCTAACGCTGCATATCAGTGATGTACCTGCTGGCGCTCAAATCACCAGTGCTGCGGGTTCTGTGACGGATCTTGGCGGTGGTGTTTGGGTAGCAACGGCAGATGCAATTGAAAGCTTGCAAGCGGTTGGGCTTTCTCAAACTCCAGGTAACTACACACTGAAAGTCGAGGCGGTTTCTGAAGAGACTGACAACAACGATACAGCAACCTCTGCATCGATTGACCTTAACTTGAACATTGTGTCTAACGCAGTTGATATTAACTTGGCTTCGGAAACCGATGATGTTCAGTTACTGGCTGGTGCTAATGCGACTGACTTAACGGGTGGTTCAGGGAATGATCGACTTGAAGGTGGCGCAGGTGACGATACGCTTGTTGGCGGTGACGGTAACGACACCCTGATTGGCGGCGGAGGCTCAGACATTCTGACTGGTGGTGATGGTATGGACTCGTTCGTATGGCTTAACATCGAAGATGGTGTTGAAGATACGATTACCGACTTTGATTTGTCGGAAGGGGACAGCATTGACTTGAGAGAAGTGTTGCCGGAGCTTAAAAATACATCTCCAGACATGACCGCGTTGCTACAACAAATAGACGCGAAAGTGGACGGGGATGATATTGAGCTTACGATCAACCCGGATGGCTTAGGTACTACGGAACAGGTGATTGTGGTTGAAGACCTTGCGCCACAGCTAACCTTAAGTAGCACCATGCCTTCGGACATTCTGGATGCATTGGTACAGCAGAATGTGATAACTCACGGTTAAAGCGAACCATTGAACCATAACGAAAGAGGCCAGCATTGCTGGCTCTTTTTTGTTACGGTATAAATTGAAAAGAGTTACTTAAGGGAGTTGTGGATCAGGAACTCTTCTTCAACACCTTTCAATTTCATCTCATCCATAATGAAGTTCACCGTGTTCAACAAACGTTGTTCACCTTTAGGAATCAGGTAGCCGAACTGACTGTTGGTGAATGGAGTTTCGCAGCGTGCCGCTTCAAGACGTTCGTCAGTTACTTGATAGAATAGACCTTCAGGCGTTTCTGTCACCATCACATCAACTTTGCCTTCTGCTACTGCTTTCGGTACGTCGAGGTTGTTCTCGTAGCGTGTGAAGCTTGCGTTCTGCAAGTTCGCGTCGGCAAAGATCTCGTTAGTGCCGCCAATGTTCACGCCCACACGAACAGAAGAAAGGTTCACTTTCTCAATGCTGTCGTACTGTTCTGCGGTGCCTTTCGCAACCAAGAAACACTTACCAAAGGTCATGTAGCCTTGAGTTTGTTCCGCGTTTAACTGACGCTGCATTTTACGCGTAATGCCGCCCATCGCGATGTCGTACTTATCGTCGTCTAGGTCGGTCAGTAGAGCTTTCCATGTGGTACGAACAATCTTCAATTCAACGCCTAATTGTTCCGCGATGTGCTGTGCAACATCGATATCGTAGCCAGAGTAGCTTTTACCATCGAAGTAAGAGAAAGGCTTGTAGTCGCCAGTAGTGCCCACACGCAAAGTGCCTGATTTTTGAATGTCTTCTAGCTGGTCAGCTTGTGCGACACCAGAAAGTGCCAGAGCAATGGAGGCAAGTAATAGTGATGTTTTTTTTATTGTAATTGTCTGTTGTGTTTGTGTTGTCATTCAAAGTAACAGAAACAATCAGAGAAAGAGATCAAACCATTGGAAAGGTTGGAAAAGAAGATAAAACGAGGGCAGGAGATAGGTATTTCTATGGTTTGTGAGCATTGATCGAGGTGCGTTTCATATTCCGTTTTGATAAACCGAAGACAAACAAAAAGCCCATGTTATCGAATAACATGGGCTTCATTTTGGTTTAACTTGTTAGCTGCTTATTTAGCTATTTAGCGACTGACTCGTTGTTCATCTTAGCCGGAGCTTTAGATGCGTTAACCAATAGGATACCAACGGTTAGTACCATTGAACCACATAGTAGGAACAACAAGCGTCCTGTTGGTTCGTTTGGAATCAGAGCCATTGCTAGGATACCGAAACCTGCTGTGCTGATAAGCTTACCAAGCATTGAACGCTGTTTAGTATCTAGGTTTTGTTGCTCTTCACCTTCCGCTACAAGCGGCGTGTTCCAGTTAGTGAATAGTTGGTCAACTTCTTTCTCACGCTCTGGCGATAGGCCTTTGTAGAAGCGAGAAGTCATGATGAAGTAACCACCTGTGAACACTACGTGAGCAGCTAAGCTAAGACCTACTTTCAAGTCGCTCCATTCACGGCCTGTAAGCGCTGTTTCTAGACCAAATAGGTTCTCGATGTCTTCTGCTTGCAGAGAGATACCGAAGATGTAAGAAACGAAACCACCAACCACTAGAGTAGACCAACCAGCCCAGTCAGGTGTCTTACGAATCCACATACCTAGTAGGACAGGGATAAGCATTGGGAAGCCAATCAACGCACCTACGTTCATTACGATATCGAACAAGCTTAAGTGACGCAGAGAGTTAATGAATAGACCAATCGCAATGATGAAAATACCCATCATGATAGTCGTTATCTTACTTACAATAACCAGCTCTTTCTGAGTCGCATTTTTACGAAGAATCGGGCTGTAGAAGTTCATTACAAAGATACCAGCGTTACGGTTCAAACCTGAATCCATAGAAGACATCGTTGCAGCGAACATTGCTGACATAAGAAGACCAACCATACCTGCTGGCATTACGTTTTGTACGAATGCTAGGTAAGCAGCATCACCGGCTTTGTCGCCCATTGATGTGTATTGCTCAGCGAACTCAGGCATGAATGCACTAACGTACCAAGGTGGTAGGAACCAAATTAGTGGACCAACAACCATAAGGATACATGCTAGGCCTGCCGCTTTACGTGCGTTTTCACTGTCTTTTGCACATAGGTAACGGTATGCGTTGATGCTGTTGTTCATTACACCGAACTGCTTCACGAAGATGAATACAACCCAAAGGATGAAGATGCTCATGTAGTTTAGGTTGTTACCTAACATGAAGTCGCCGTCGAAGTTAGCAACAATGTTAGTTAAGCCGCCACCGTGGAAGTAAGCTGCTACCGCACAAGTGATTGTCACGGCCATGATTACAAGCATTTGCATGAAGTCAGAAGCAACAACCGCCCAAGAGCCGCCGGTTACTGCCATCAATACTAGAACCATACCCGTTACCACAATGGTAGCTTCCATTGGGATGTTGAATACCGCTGCTACAAAGATAGCTAGACCGTTTAGCCAGATACCTGCAGAGATAAGGCTGTCCGGCATACCTGCCCATGTGAAGAACTGTTCAGACGTTTTACCAAAGCGCTGACGAATAGCTTCGATCGCCGTTACCACACGAAGTTGGCGGAACTTTGGAGCGAAGTACATATAGTTCATGAAGTAGCCAAAAGCATTGGCTAAGAATAGGATTACAATAACGAAACCGTCATTGAATGCGCGTCCTGCGGCACCTGTAAACGTCCATGCTGAAAATTGTGTCATGAAGGCAGTTGCACCAACCATCCACCACAACATTTTGCCGCCCCCTCTGAAGTAATCACTTGTAGAGGTGGTGAACTTACGGAACATCCAACCAATCGCGATTAAAAAGAAGAAGTAGGCGAGAACAACAAAAGTATCAATAGTCATCTTTTCAGCCTTTTAAATATCATAATTAACTGGGCTTAGATTAACGCGTCCCAAGGTTTATTTGTACTACAATATGTCTTTAGTATGATCTAGGTCGCATTGATTTTTCGGCCTCTAACACGTGGTTATATAAGTATTTGTTTTAATTGAATTTAAATGTGAGTGTATTTTGTTTGAGATCTAAAATAAATTGAGGGTTAAATGTTTATATGTATTACAATATAAACAAAAGCGCTTACTTTGCCGTATCTATAAGATTTTAATTATAACTGTAACAAATGTTCTACAAATTGGTGTGTTGTGCGACGACATTCACGTTAATTTGGAACCCTATACTGAAAATTTTTGTATTGAGATTTCAAGTGTAGCTCATTGTTTTCACTTCGCTATTTTCTGTTTATCTGCGGCCATGAAGCCTTTCTATGCTATTTATTCATCATAGAGGTGCGTATTTGGAATTTTTGTCACTGAGTGGGCGTTAAACTGGACGACGGGACACATTTTGCGGCTCACTTTGTCTATTGTGGTCTTCAGTGCATGCCATGAGAGATGCTTGATGACGTATCGAAAAGGACCATTGCTGGGTAAGGGGCTGGATAAGAAACTGGATAGGCGATAGGGGGCACCAGTAACGCTTCGCTAGATGCATACTGACGTAGATTGAAAGCCTTACATTACTCGTTCTTGCCTGTCTTAGTCACGGATCTTTACGAGCCCATAGGGAGAAAGGCGATAGGGTATAGGGGAAACAGAACGTTGATTGAGCGTGTTTACGGTTAGTCAGCGCAATAAATGACAGATAACAAAAAGCCCCACCGAGGTGAGGCTTCATCACTCAATCTAAAATAGATTAAGCGTTTACGTGATCAACTGCGTCACGAACTAGCTTGCCTAGTTCGTCCCACTTACCTTCGTCGATAAGGTTAGTTGGAACCATCCAAGTACCGCCACACGCAAGTACAGAAGGGATCGATAGGTATTCATCTACATTCTTCAAGCTTACACCACCAGTAGGCATAAATTTAACAGGGTAAACCGCTGTTAGTGCTTTAAGCATGCCAGTACCGCCAGAAGGCTCAGCAGGGAAGAACTTCAACGTGCGAAGGCCCATTTCCATTGCTTGCTCAACTAGGCTTGGGTTGTTAACACCCGGTACGATTGCAACACCCTTATCGATACAGTATTGAACAGTGCGCGGGTTGAAACCTGGGCTTACGATGAAATCAACGCCAGCTTCGATAGATGCATCAACTTGCTCGTTAGTCAGTACAGTACCTGAACCAATTAGCATGTCTGGGAATTCTTTACGCATGATGCGAATCGCTTCGATTGCACATTCTGTACGAAGCGTGATTTCTGCACATGGCATGCCGTTTTCAACAAGTGCTTTACCTAGAGGGATAGCGTCTTCAGCACGGTTGATAGCGATTACAGGAATTACTTTTAGGTTTGCTAGTTGTTCATTTAATGTCGTCATGAATTCTTTCTCACGTTAAATGTGGGCTTGCTTTCAACTAAGCAAACCCTTGATTAATAGTTAAAGTGCGTAATTATAGAGACAGATCAGGCGTCGCTTCTAGAGGAATGATAGCACCTGGATGCTGAATCACAGTCCCTGCCACAATATGACCTGCTAACGCTGCATCACGTGCATTGCCACCGCTTAAGCGCTTAGCTAGGAAGCCCGCGCTGAACGAGTCGCCAGCCGCTGTAGTATCAACAATGTTGTCTACTGGGTTTGGAGCAACGTACTGAGCGCTTTGGCTTTCAACTACTAGGCAGTCTTTAGCACCACGTTTAATGATGATCTCTTTCACACCAGATTCAGACGTACGTGCAATACACTGTTCAATGCTTTCGTCGCCGTACAACTCTTGCTCGTCATCGAACGTCAGTAGAGCCGTGTCAGTGTACTTAAGCATCTTCAAGTACCAAGAAATCGCTTCTTGTTGACTTTCCCAAAGTTTTGGACGGAAGTTATTGTCGAAGAATACTTGGCCGCCTTGCGCTTTAAATTTGTCTAAGAAGTTGAATAGCTGCGTGCGTCCATTCTCTGTCAAGATAGCAAGCGTAATACCGCTTAGGTAAACCGCATCAAAAGAGAATAACTTGTCAAGTAGAGCAGGTGTGTCTTCCTGGTCAAACATGAATTTTGCTGCAGCATCATTACGCCAGTAGTGGAAACTGCGTTCACCAGTTTCATCGGTCTCGATGTAGTAAAGCCCTGGTTGTTTGTGATCAAGCTGAGCAATTAAGCTAGTGTCGATACCTTCCGCTTGCCACTTTTCTAACATGTCGGTACTGAATGGGTCAGTGCCTAGCGCTGTTACGTAGCTCGTGTTGATATCTTGCTCTTTTGTTAAGCGAGACAAGTAAAGTGCAGTATTTAGTGTATCGCCACCGAAACTTTGCTTAAGCCCGTCTTGTTTCTTTTGTAGCTCAACCATGCACTCGCCAATGACCGCGATGTTTAATGATTTCATATGCTTACCTTAGCAACTGAGGTTGCGCTGTTTATTATTTTAGGAAATCTTCACGCGCAGGGTTGAAGATATCAAGAAGGATGCTGTCTTGCTCTAGTGCAACTGCACCGTGCATCATGTGTTTACGAGCGAAGTAAGCATCGCCTTCTTTAAGGACTTTCTTTTCGCCTTCAATCTCAGCTTCGAAGCTACCACGAACTACGTAACCGATTTGGTCATGGATTTCGTGAGTATGAGGGTGGCCAATCGCGCCCTTATCAAAACATAGGTGTACTGCCATTAGATCGTCAGTGTAAGCAACGATTTTACGCTTAATGCCGCCACCAAGTTCTTCCCATGGGTTTTCATCTAGGATAAAGAAAGAGTTCATTGTGTATCTCCTAATCTGTTTAAATCTTTTAAGTGTTACTTAACTTGCATCCATCATAAGGGAATGAGCCTAATTGTAATACAATATATCTAAATTTGTGTGATATTGATCAAGCGATACTTTATATAGCGTAAATAAATCAACAACTTAATAAATGGCTAATATTTACCATTAGCCAGCTACATCAATGACTTATGGCTAATTATGTGACTCTACTCATCATTTAGCGACGAATAGGTATAATTAAAGCTCATATTGTATTACTTTATATGGAGTTTGAAAATTTAATCAAAGTTTAAGCAGATAAACTCTTTATTGAGGGTGACAAAGAATATGACGACTAAACCAGTATTGTTGACTGAAGCAGAAATCGAGCAGCTTCATCTTGAAGTGGGCCGTTCTAGCTTAATGGGCAAAACCATTGCAGCGAACGCGAAAGATCTAGAAGCATTCATGCGTTTACCTATTGATGTCCCAGGTCATGGTGAAGCTGGGGGTTACGAACATAACCGCCATAAGCAAAATTACACGTACATGAATCTAGCTGGTCGCATGTTCTTGATCACTAAAGAGCAAAAGTACGCTGACTTTGTGACAGAATTACTAGAAGAGTACGCAGATAAATACCTAACGTTTGATTACCACGTACAGAAAAACACTAACCCTACAGGTCGTTTGTTCCACCAAATCCTGAACGAACACTGCTGGTTAATGTTCTCAAGCTTAGCTTACTCTTGTGTTGCTTCAACCCTGACACAAGAACAACGCGACAATATTGAGTCTCGCATTTTTGAACCAATGTTAGAAATGTTCACGGTTAAATACGCACACGACTTCGACCGAATTCACAATCACGGTATTTGGGCAGTAGCGGCTGTCGGTATTTGTGGTCTTGCTCTTGGCAAGCGTGAGTACCTTGAAATGTCGGTGTACGGCATTGACCGTAACGACACTGGCGGCTTCCTAGCGCAAGTTTCTCAGCTGTTTGCACCGTCTGGCTACTACATGGAAGGTCCTTACTACCACCGTTATGCGATTCGTCCAACGTGTGTGTTCGCTGAAGTGATTCACCGTCATATGCCTGAAGTGGATATCTACAACTACAAAGGCGGCGTGATTGGTAACACAGTACAAGCGATGCTTGCGACGGCTTACCCGAACGGCGAATTCCCAGCTCTGAACGATGCATCTCGCACAATGGGTATTACAGACATGGGTGTTCAGGTTGCAGTGAGCGTTTACAGCAAACATTACTCATCTGAAAACGGCGTTGACCAAAACATTCTTGGTATGGCGAAGATTCAAGACGCAGTTTGGATGCACCCATGTGGTCTTGAGCTATCTAAAGCTTATGAAGCGGCGTCTGCTGAGCAAGAAATCGGCATGCCTTTCTGGCCAAGTGTTGAATTGAACGAAGGCCCTCAAGGTCACAACGGCGCGCAAGGCTTTATCCGTATGCAGGATAAGAAAGGCGACGTTTCTCAGTTAGTGATGAACTACGGCCAACACGGCATGGGTCACGGTAACTTTGATACGCTGGGTATTTCTTTCTTCAACCGTGGTCAAGAAGTACTGCGTGAATACGGCTTCTGTCGTTGGGTGAACGTTGAGCCTAAATTCGGCGGCCGTTACCTAGACGAAAACAAATCTTACGCTCGTCAAACAATTGCACATAACGCAGTAACGATTGATGAAAAATGTCAGAACAACTTTGACGTTGAACGTGCAGATGCAGTACACGGCTTGCCGCACTTCTTCAAAGTAGAAGACGAGCAAATCAATGGCATGAGCGCATTTGCTAACGATCATTACGAAGGTTTTGACATGCAACGCAGCGTGTTCATGCTAAACCTTGAAGAATTAGAATCTCCGCTACTATTAGATCTTTACCGTTTAGATTCTGAGAAAGGCGGTGAAGGTGAGCATCAGTACGACTACTCACACCAATATCAAGGTCAGATTGTTCGCACTAACTTTGAATACCAAGCAAACAAAGAGCTGAACACGCTAGGTGAAGACTTCGGTTACCAACACCTATGGAACGTGGCAAGCGGTGAAGTGAAGGGCACAGCACTGGTAAGCTGGCTACAAAACAACACGTACTACACTTGGCTAGGTGCAACGTCTAACGACAATGCTGAAGTGATCTTTACTCGCACTGGCGCTAACGACCCAAGCTTCAACCTACGTTCAGAGCCTGCATTCATTCTACGCAGCAAAGGCGAAACAACACTGTTTGCTTCTGTTGTTGAAACGCACGGTTACTTCAACGAAGAATTCGAGCAATCAGTCAATGCTCGCGGTGTTGTGAAAGACATCAAAGTAGTGGCTCACACCAATATCGGTTCAGTAGTAGAAATTACGACAGAGAAATCAAACGTGACAGTGATGATCAGCAACCAACTTGGCGCGACTGACAGCACTGAACACAAAGTAGAACTGAACGGCAAAGTATACAGCTGGACAGGCTTCTACTCAGTAGAAATAATTTTAAACCCAGAATTAGCAAGCACAGCAGAGCAGGGGAAATAATAATGAGCTATCAACCACTTTTACTTAACTTTGATGAAGCAGCAGAGCTTCGTAAAGAACTTGGCAAGGATAGCCTTTTAGGTAACGCACTGACTCGCGATATTAAACAAACTGACGCTTACATGGTTGAAGTTGGCATTGAAGTTCCAGGTCACGGTGAAGGCGGCGGTTACGAACATAACCGTCACAAGCAAAACTACATCCACATGGATCTAGCCGGCCGTTTGTTCCTTATCACTGAGGAAACAAAATACCGTGACTACATCGTTGATATGTTAACTGCGTACGCGACGGTATACCCAACGCTTGAAAGCAACGTAAGCCGTGACTCTAACCCTCCGGGTAAGTTGTTCCACCAAACGTTGAACGAGAACATGTGGATGCTTTACGCTTCTTGTGCGTACAGCTGTATTTACCACACGATCTCTGAAGAGCAAAAACGTCTGATCGAAGACGATCTTCTTAAGCAAATGATCGAAATGTTCGTTGTGACTTACGCACACGACTTCGATATCGTACACAACCACGGCTTATGGGCAGTGGCGGCGGTAGGTATCTGTGGTTACGCGATCAACGATCAAGAGTCTGTAGATAAAGCACTTTACGGCCTGAAATTGGACAAAGTAAGCGGCGGTTTCCTAGCGCAACTTGACCAACTGTTCTCGCCAGACGGCTACTACATGGAAGGTCCTTACTATCACCGTTTCTCTCTGCGTCCAATCTACCTGTTCGCAGAAGCGATTGAACGTCGTCAGCCAGAAATCGGTATTTACGAATTTAACGATTCAGTGATCAAGACAACGTCTTACTCAGTATTCAAAACTGCATTCCCAGACGGCACATTGCCTGCTCTGAACGATTCATCGAAGACGATTTCTATCAACGATGAAGGGGTTATCATGGCGACGTCTGTGTGTTACCACCGTTACGAGCAGACTGAAACTCTGCTTGGTATGGCTGATCACCAAAAAAATGTTTGGGTTCATGCTTCTGGTAAAACACTGTCTGACGCGGTTGATGCAGCAGACGACATCAAACCATTCAACTGGGGTAGCCTGTTTGTAACAGACGGGCCTGAAGGCGAAAAAGGCGGCGTAAGCATCCTTCGTCACCGTGATGTGCAAGACGACGACACAATGGCGTTGATCTGGTTTGGTCAGCACGGTTCAGACCACCAGTACCATTCTGCGCTAGACCATGGTCACTACGATGGCTTGCACCTAAGCGTATTCAACCGTGGCCACGAAGTGCTGCACGATTACGGCTTCGGTCGTTGGGTAAACGTTGAGCCTAAGTTTGGCGGTCGTTACATCCCGGAGAACAAGTCTTACTGTAAGCAGACGGTTGCTCACAACACAGTAACGGTTGATCAGAAAACGCAGAACAACTTCAACACAGCATTGGCTGAGTCTAAGTTTGGTCAGAAGCACTTCTTCGTAGCAGACGACCAGTCGCTACAAGGTATGAGCGGCACAATTTCTGAGTACTACACTGGCGTAGACATGCAACGCAGCGTGATTCTTGCTGAACTACCTGAGTTCGAAAAACCGCTAGTAATTGATGTGTACCGCATCGAAGCTGACGCTGAGCACCAGTACGACTTACCAGTTCACCACTCGGGTCAAATCATTCGCACTGACTTCGATTACAACATGGAAACAACGCTTAAGCCATTAGGTGAAGACAACGGTTACCAACATCTATGGAACGTGGCTTCAGGCAAAGTGAACGAAGAAGGTTCTCTAGTAAGCTGGCTACATGACAGCAGCTACTACAGCCTAGTAACCAGCGCGAATGCGGGCAGCGAAGTGATTTTTGCTCGCACTGGTGCTAACGATCCAGACTTCAACCTTAAGAGTGAGCCTGCGTTCATCTTACGTCAGTCTGGTCAAAACCACGTGTTTGCTTCTGTACTAGAAACGCATGGTTACTTTAACGAGTCTATCGAAGCCTCTGTAGGCGCTCGTGGTCTAGTTAAATCAGTATCTGTTGTGGGCCATAACAGTGTCGGGACTGTTGTTCGCATTCAGACTACTTCTGGCAACACTTACCACTACGGTATCTCAAACCAAGCTGAAGACACGCAGCAAGCAACTCACACTGTTGAGTTCGCGGGTGAGACATACTCGTGGGAAGGGTCATTTGCTCAACTGTAAATGATCAACACACATACCGTTTAACGATGGTGTGTGCTGATGTGGTGCTTTGCGGGAACGAAGCGTCACATTGAATTCAGTCGTGATTGCAAAATCGTTCGTTGATACCAACAACGACTGAATACATCGGGAATAAGTCAAACCGAGTAACTCATTGCGAGTTGCTCGGTTTTTTTATGCGTGTAGGAAACAGAATAGAACGTTGCAACAAACGAAAGCCTACTCACTGAGTAGGCTTTGATCCTAAATAACCGTCTATTTGACGTTGTTTTAGTATTTAGATAAGGGCTTTTCTTGCTTTGGCTGCCACCCATTCGGAGAAGATGACCGTCACTAGAATCGCACAGAAAATCACAGTCACTTGAGGCCATGCCAGCATTGCCATCGATTCTTGCAGTTTTAAGCCGATACCGCCAGCGCCCACCAAACCTAAGACGGTAGACTCTCGAATATTGATGTCCCAACGGAACAAGCTCGTGCCGATGAAACTTGGCATTACTTGCGGAAGAATGCCGTAGTTCAAGACTTGCAGTGGAGATGCCCCCGTCGATTCAATCGCTGGCATCTGCGTGACGTTTACTTCTTCAATCGCTTCGTACATTAACTTCGCCACGAAGCCAATCGAGCGTAGCGCAATCGCGATAATACCGGCCAGTAACCCTGGGCCGATGATAGCCACTAACAGGAGTGCCCAAATTAATGAGTTGATTGAACGACTTGCCGCAATGATGAACAGTGCGATAGGCCTGATAAACGTTGTGCTTGGCGTTGTGTTGCGTGCGGCTAAGAATGCAACTGGAAATGCCAGTACGATTCCTAACAGTGTGCCAATTGTTGCGATGTTAATGGTGTCCCACAAAGGGCTCCAAAGTGACTCTAAGTAGCTCCATCTTGGTGGCCACATACGTGACGAAATATCAGCAAGTTGATTCGGTGAGTCAGTCACAAAGTACCAAATCGTGTCCTTGTTCATGACTTGCCATGCAAAAACCGTTAGCGCAACAAAGCAAAGCCAGCCAAGCCAAAGCATAAGGCTCTGTTTACTGTCGTAACGCTGCCATTGGGTACGATTCATGGCGCTTGTAGAGGTGTCATTTAGCGTGCTCATTGGTCGTTCCTTACTGCACATGCTTGCGGATAATGGTCGATAGGTATTCACACAACATCACAATCACAATAATAATCAATAGAATAGCGGCCGCTGCGCTGTATTCGTAACGGTCCATTGCGGTGTTCAATGTAGCACCGATACCCCCTGCGCCAACAATGCCAATTACCGCTGACTCTCGGAAGTTGATGTCGAGTCGGTACATCGAAAGCCCGATAAAGCGTGGCATTACCTGCGCTTGAATCGCATAGTTCACCTGTTGTAACCAACTTGCGCCAGTTGCGCGCATTGCGGTGAGTGGTGCTGGGTCGATGGCTTCAATTTCATCGGCAAACAATTTCGCGAGAAAGCCGATGGTTGCGAAGGTCAGCGTGACAAAACCCGCAAACGTACCAAAGCCAAACAGAGCCACACACAGAATCGCAACGATGATCTCTTGTAAGCTACGAGCGATCGAAATAAACGCACGGCAGAATAGATAAACGGGAGTAGGGGCAAGGTTTTTGGCTGCGCCTAATCCGAATGGGATTGAAAGAAGGACACCCGCCACGGTTGATGTCAGGGTCATGGTTAAACTCTCAATCAAACCTTGTGAGATGTTGTTCCATCGGCCACCAAAATCTGGGTTCATGAAAGCCAAAATGAACTGCCAGCCGCGTTCGCTGCCTTCGTAAATTCGAGTCCAGTTGACGTGTACCGATTGAGTCGCAAGGTACAAGTAAACCGCGACAATGATGATTAAGCTCCAGCGTAACCATGGGCTAGAAATCAGTGGCGGCTTTGTCCACTGTGTCGGGTATTGTTTGGAATTCTGTTTTCCTGACTTTAAATGCTGCTGAACTTGATTTGGATATGGTTGAGTCATATTGTTGCCTCAGACAAGCGAGGACTTGTGATGATGAGGTCATCGGCCTCTTCTTCTGCTTGTTGACTCCAGTCTTCTTCACCGTAGATTTGCGTTAAAACATATTCAGTGAGCAGGTTTGGTTTGTCATCAAATACGACACAACCTGCATTTAAGCCGACAACACGGTCAACAAACTGCTTTGCTAATTGAACATCGTGAATATTGATGATGGCAGGGAGCTGTTGCTCTGAACAAATCTCACTGATCAGTCGCATGATTTGGCGCGCTGTACGTGGATCAAGTGCGGCCGTTGGTTCATCAATCAACAGTAATTTCGGTTTCTGAGCAAGTGCACGTGCAATACCAACACGTTGACGCTGACCACCCGACAGAGCATCGGCCCTTTTATTGGCGTGTTCTAACAATCCAACACGGTCGAGTAGCGCATAAGCGGCTTGGATATCCGATTCAGGGAAACGGCGAGTAAAGCTTTGCCAGAAATTCACGTAACCCAAACGTCCTGAAAGTACGTTTTCCATCACCGTCAAACGCTCAATCAGCGCGTACTCTTGGAAAATCATCCCGATTTCACGGCGTGATTGTCTCAGTTGTCGCTTAGACAGCGTTTCTAGATTGGTATTGGAAAAGATCACTTCGCCGCTGGTGGGTTCGGTGAGCCGATTAATACAACGGATAAGCGTTGATTTACCCGCACCAGATGGACCAATTAAACCAACCACTTCACCGGCATTGACCGACAAGCTAACGTTGGTAAGGGCTTTATCAGAACTGGAGTAGTGCTTGGTAAGCCCTTTAAGGGTAAGAGTAGACATAGAATTCCTATAAGGACGGTGTACTAACAGTTCGCCTGAGGCAGAAATCGGAAGCAAACCGCTGAGAGTGGTGAGTAACTGCAGGCGATTACACCTGCAGTTAGTTTTATCGGTGTGTGATTGGCTTTTTAGTTCGGTTGAACTTAGCTACACGTGTAAGAGACTTTGTTTGCCGTATCGATCGTGCGGATCACTTCCCAGTGCTCTTTGTAAGTAATAGGAACGAACTGCGCTTCGCCGTTACGTTCGAATTCTTCTTGAAGCTTTGTGCCTTCCCAATCGAAAGTGAAGAACGCTTTTTGAATCTTCTCTTGCAGCTCTGGCGTCAGGTTGTGCGCTGTGCCGTAAGCGGTAGTCGGGAAGGTTTGAGATTTGTAGATGCTCTTGATTTGGTCTTCTTTCACAACATCGCGTGAAAGCATGCGGTTCAATACTGAGTTAGCAACTGCTGCAGCATCGTAATCTTTGTGCGCCACACCCAAAATAGAGTTGTCGTGTGCGCCAGAGAATGCTGGTTTGAAATCTCGGTCAGGTTGAAGTTGGTATTCAGCGTCCAAAATCGCAGAAGGTGCTTTGAAGCCAGAGTTAGACGTTTGTGATGTGAACGCTAGGTTCTTATCTTTTAGGTCTTCCACTTTCTCAATGCCAGAACCAGGGTAAGTGATGATTTCCATTTCGTAACCGAAAGAGCCATCTTCTGCAGCCATCATTGTGAATGGGGCAAAGCCTGCACAGTTAACCGCCAGTGGTGTAGAACCTGTGTTGAAACCTGCGATATGTAGGCGACCTGAACGCATTGCTTCAATTTGAGCAGCGTTATTTTGAACAGGGAAGAAACGAACCGTCTTTTCCGTTGTTTTTTCAAGGTGGCTCAAAAACTCGCTCCACACATCAGCGTATACTGCAGGATCTTCAACTGGCGTATAAGCAAAAATTAGCGTGTTTGGGTCAACCCATTGTGATTCATCTTGAGGAACATCAGCAACCAAGTTGCCAGAGCGATCTTCGTATCGTGTATCCATTGCTAATGCAGAACCAGAAAAAATCAGCGCAGCAGTAATAGCGCTCTTAAGCGTGAGATTTGTTTTTGTCGGTTTCATTATGTCAGCCCAATTGAGTGATGTTTTTGGGAAGGGAGTATAGAAATCGAGGATGACAGAACCGATGCGTTTTGATGACGGATTTATGAATGGTGTAACATAATGTTTCTAGCTGTGTGGAGTTAGATGCTTTATAAGTGTTTGATTCATTGAGTAAATTAATAGAACGCGACTCGTTGCTAATTTACTCAATTGGCGCTAGGTTGAAATCCTGTTATAGTGATCCTTAAATAATACATAAACATAACATATAAAATAAGTGAACTTATGGTTAGCACTTTTAATTCAATCTCGGGCTCGAAGCGCAGCCTGCACGTGCAAGTAGCGCGTGAAATCGCTCGTGGAATCTTGTCTGGTGAACTGCCACAAGGTTCTATTATTCCTGGTGAAATGGCGCTGTGTGAACAGTTTGGTATCAGCCGTACGGCACTTCGTGAAGCAGTTAAACTACTGACTTCTAAAGGCCTGTTAGAGTCCCGCCCGAAAATCGGTACTCGTGTAGTGGATCGCGCATACTGGAACTTTCTTGATCCTCAACTGATTGAATGGATGGATGGTCTAACCGACATAGACCAATTCTGTTCTCAGTTTTTAGGCCTTCGCCGTGCGATTGAACCTGAAGCGTGTGCATTAGCTGCAAAATTTGCGACTGCTGAGCAACGTATCGAGCTTTCAGAGATCTTCCAGAAGATGGTAGAAGTGGATGCTGCTGAAGTATTTGACCAAGAAAGTTGGACAGACATCGATATTCGTTTCCATAGCTTGATCTTTAATGCGACAGGTAACGATTTCTACCTGCCATTCGGCAATATTCTGACTACCATGTTCGTTAACTTCATCGTGCACTCTTCTGAAGAGGGCAGCACATGTATCAATGAACACCGTAGAATCTATGAAGCGATTATGGCTGGCGACAGTGAAAAAGCTCGTACAATGTCAGCGGCTCACTTGCAAGACGCTAACCACCGTTTAGCCACTGCAAGCTAAACACGGTTTTCAACTTCATTTGAACCAATCAAAAAGGTATGCCAAGTGCATGCTTTTTTGTTTTTAGAAAGCGTGTTGCACCATGTGTGGCACTGTTTTGGTTCATCCTCGCTTAACTCCTTCTTAAGCCAGTTCCTTCTTGTATACGCCTAGCGGTCGTTCTCTTTACCATCATAATAAAAATAATATTACGCTCGATATTCGTTTTAGACACTCTCGACCCCCAAATAATTATGCGTCATCCATGATTTTTCATTTTTGTATATTTTGAATCTACCATCGTTTGAACTGGATATGCCTCTTCTATATTGATTAATTTAAGTAGAATTCTAATGAAATTATCCACTCTCAATAGATAAAAAACGCTGGTTTATTGTGTGATAAATGAGGGTGATTTAGCTCTGATTTGGCTTTTATTATTTTTGAGGATTTTATATTTATATGTGTTTGGTTGTATTTGTTAATAAGTGTGCAAAGTCTCACTTTATCATAAGCCTTTGATTTTAATGGGTGTGATGTTCTTTGGCCTTGTTTTTTGAGTTTTTACCTCAAACACCAGTAATTGCCTTGATGGATTGGCCATATTCCATCCTATGTCATATATATAATTAACTTAATCAATCAAAATAAGATCGCCATCACTTATTTGGATTATTGTACTACAAATAAAGTTTGAGATTTCCTATAGTCCTCGTAACAAAATACAACGGACAAAGGATACACGATGGAACTCAACACGATTATTGTCGGCATTTATTTCCTATTCTTGATTGCGATAGGTTGGATGTTTAGAACATTTACAAGTACCACCAGTGACTACTTCCGCGGGGGCGGTAACATGTTGTGGTGGATGGTTGGTGCAACCGCCTTTATGACCCAGTTTAGTGCATGGACATTCACCGGTGCGGCAGGTAAAGCGTATAACGATGGTTTTGCAGTAGCGGTCATCTTCGTAGCCAACGCATTTGGTTACTTCATGAACTTCGCATATTTTGCTCCAAAGTTCCGTCAACTACGTGTAGTAACGGTAATCGAAGCAATTCGTATGCGTTTCGGTGCGACTAACGAACAAGTGTTCACTTGGTCTTCAATGCCAAACAGTGTTGTTTCTGCCGGTGTATGGTTAAACGCACTAGCAATCATCGCTTCTGGTATCTTCGGTTTCGACATGACAGCAACTATCTGGATTACCGGTTTGGTTGTATTGGCAATGTCTGTAACGGGTGGTTCATGGGCGGTAATTGCATCTGACTTTATGCAGATGGTTATCATCATGGCAGTAACCGTGACATGTGCTGTTGTTGCTGTTGTTCAAGGTGGCGGTGTTGGTGAAATCGTGAATAACTTCCCTGTAGCGGAAGGCGGTTCTTTCCTTTCTGGTAACAACATTAACTACTTAAGCATCTTCAGCATTTGGGCATTCTTCATCTTCGTGAAGCAGTTCTCTATTACTAACAACATGCTTAACTCTTACCGTTACCTAGCGGCTAAAGACTCAAAGAACGCGAAGAAAGCAGCGCTACTAGCGTGTGTGCTAATGCTTTGTGGTGTATTTATCTGGTTCATGCCTTCTTGGTACATTGCAGGTCAAGGTGTCGACCTAGCAGCAGCTTACCCAGAAGCAGGTAAGAAAGCGGGTGACTTTGCCTACCTATACTTCGTACAAGAGTACATGCCAGCAGGTATGGTTGGCCTTCTAGTTGCGGCGATGTTTGCAGCGACAATGTCTTCAATGGATTCTGGTCTAAACCGTAACTCGGGTATCTTTGTTAAGAACTTCTATGAACCAATCGTTCGTAAAGGTACGGCTAGCGAAAAAGAACTAGTAACGGTTTCTAAGATTACTTCTGCCGTGTTTGGTATTGCTATCATCCTTATTGCACAGTTCATCAACTCGCTTAAAGGTTTGAGCCTGTTCGATACCATGATGTATGTAGGCGCACTGATCGGCTTCCCAATGACAATTCCTGCATTCCTTGGCTTCTTTATTAAGAAGACTCCGGACTGGGCTGGTTGGGGTACGCTAGTGGTTGGTGGTTTTGTTTCTTACTACGTGGGTTTCGTTGTTAACGCTGAAATGGTGTCTTCAATCTTCGGTCTAGAAGAGCTAACAAGCCGTGAATGGTCTGATGTTAAGGTTGCTATCGGTCTGATTGCTCACATTACGCTGACAGGTGGTTTCTTCATCCTATCAACTCTGTTCTACAAGCCATTAACTGAGAAGCGTCAAGCAGACGTTGATAAGTTCTTCGGTAACCTGTCTACTCCATTAGTTGCGGAGTCAGCAGAACAGAAAGTACTGGATAACAAACAGCGTGAAATGCTTGGTAAACTGATTGCGGTTGCGGGTGTCGGTATCATGCTAATGGCTCTACTCACTAACCCAATGTGGGGACGTCTAGTCTTCATACTTTGTGGTGTGATTGTTGGTGGTGTTGGTGTGCTATTGGTTAAAGCGGTCGATGACGGCGGCAAGCAAGCGAAAGCAGTAACTGAAAGCTAATACATAGAAAACGATTATAATAGAATGCGACGACTCGAAAGGGCGTCGCATTTTTTTTGCTCTGCGAAACGGAAAAACGGTCAGGTGGAAGATATCTGACCTAAATCACGAAAACTGTACAAAATGGTTCAATCGAACCGAAATAGATTTAATTGTCCTACAATAAGACGTATATTATTGCTAATTCCTTTCAATCAACTTGAAAAATAAGTGAGTTAGAATGAGCGACCAAAAATCTCTTGATGCAATCAGGAAGATGAAGCTGGAGAATGATACTTCAGCAGGTAATCTTGTAGACCTACTCCCTATCGAAGTACAGAAACGTGACTTCGACCTATCATTCCTAGACAACTTGAGCGAAGCACGTCCACGTCTTCTTGTTCAAGCAGATCAGTTAGAAGAATTCAAAGCGAAAGTGAAAGCTGATGAAGCTCACTGCATGTTTGATGATTTCTACAATAACTCGACAGTTAAGTTCCTTGAGACTGCTCCTTTCGAAGAGCCTCAAGCGTACCCAGCTGACACGGTAGGCAAAGCTTCTCTATGGCGTCCTTACTGGCGTCAAATGTACGTTGATTGCCAAATGGCACTAAACGCGACACGTAACCTAGCAATTGCTGGTGTTGTGAAAGAAGACGAAGCGCTAATTGCTAAAGCAAAAGCTTGGACTCTAAAACTGTCTACGTACGATCCAGAAGGCGTGACTTCTCGTGGCTATAACGATGAAGCGGCTTTCCGTGTTATCGCGGCTATGGCTTGGGGTTACGACTGGCTACACGGCTACTTCACAGATGAAGAACGTCAGCAAGTTCAAGATGCTTTGATTGAGCGTCTAGACGAAATCATGCACCACCTGAAAGTGACGGTTGATCTATTGAACAACCCACTGAACAGCCACGGTGTTCGTTCTATCTCTTCTGCTATCATCCCAACGTGTATCGCGCTTTACCACGATCACCCGAAAGCAGGCGAGTACATTGCATACGCACTAGAATACTACGCAGTACACTACCCACCATGGGGCGGTGTAGACGGCGGTTGGGCTGAAGGTCCTGACTACTGGAACACGCAAACTGCATTCCTAGGCGAAGCATTCGACCTATTGAAAGCATACTGTGGCGTAGACATGTTCAACAAAACATTCTACGAAAACACAGGTGATTTCCCGCTTTACTGCATGCCTGTTCACTCTAAGCGCGCGAGCTTCTGTGACCAGTCTTCAATCGGTGATTTCCCAGGTCTAAAACTGGCTTACAACATCAAGCATTACGCAGGTGTTAACCAGAAGCCTGAGTATGTTTGGTACTACAACCAACTGAAAGGCCGTGATACTGAAGCACACACCAAATTCTACAACTTCGGTTGGTGGGACTTCGGTTACGATGATCTTCGCTTTAACTTCCTTTGGGATGCACCTGAAGAGAAAGCACCATCGAATGACCCACTGTTGAAAGTATTCCCAATCACGGGTTGGGCTGCATTCCACAACAAGATGACTGAGCGTGATAACCATATTCACATGGTATTCAAATGTTCTCCGTTTGGCTCAATCAGCCACTCTCACGGTGACCAAAACGCATTCACGTTGCATGCATTCGGTGAAACGCTAGCGTCAATCACTGGCTACTACGGTGGTTTCGGTGTTGATATGCACACTAAATGGCGTCGTCAAACGTTCTCTAAGAACCTTCCACTATTTGGCGGTAAAGGTCAGTACGGCGAGAACAAGAACACGGGCTACGAAAACCACCAAGATCGCTTCTGTATCGAAGCGGGCGGCAACATCTCTGATTTCGACACTGAATCTGATGTGAAGATGGTTGAGGGTGATGCAACGGCATCTTACAAGTACTTCGTTCCTGAAATTGAATCTTACAAGCGTAAGGTCTGGTTTGTTCAAGGTAAAGTATTCGTAATGCAAGACAAGGCAACGCTTTCTGAAGAGAAAGACATGACTTGGCTAATGCACACAACTTTCGCAAACGACGTGGCAGACAAGTCTTTCACTATCCGTGGCGAAGTTGCGCACCTAGACGTAAACTTCATCAACGAGTCTGCTGATAACATCACGTCAGTTAAGAACGTTGAAGGTTTTGGCGAAGTTGACCCATACGAGTTCAAAGATCTTGAAATCCACCGTCACGTTGAAGTGGAATTCAAGCCATCAAAAGAGCACAACATCCTTACGCTTCTTGTTCCTAATAAGAACGAAGGCGAGCAAGTTGAAGTGTCTCACAAGCTTGAAGGCAACACGCTAATGCTAAATGTTGATGGTGAAACGGTTTCAATCGAACTGTAATTCGCTGAAGCAACAGAAGCTAGATACTAAAAACTCCGAGTGAAAGCTCGGAGTTTTTTTGTTTGCACAGAACAGGCAGTAGCCTACGAGGTGGGAAGAGGTTGCGTTGGTTAGTTAGAGGCTAAGTAGCAAGAGTGCCAGGCTTAGTAAGTGGCGACAAAACTTGGTTTAAAACCCGTGTTCAGTAAACCTTACTAAGGCTAGGGCAGTGACTGTCTTCCAATAATTTGTCAACTACTGACAGTGGGCAGCCTTAATCTTGTCTGAAAAAAGGGACGGCAGGTTAATAATCGTTATTGGAGTGGCTTATTCTCATTAATCGTATGACATTTAGAGTGCATTATTTCATCAATAGGTTATTTTTTGATTGGGATATCGCTCTTGTAAGTACAAAGCGTGACCATATTTTCTCGTAAAGTGAATCCCCGTCACAACTTGCGTCTAAGCATTGAAGGATTACCCTAAAACTATTGCGTAACGGAAAAGACGTCGTTATTATAATGACCATATAATCATACAATACTATATTTGGAGTTTGAACATGACTAAACCTGTAATCGGTTTCATTGGCCTAGGTCTTATGGGCGGCAACATGGTTGAAAACCTACAAAAGCGCGGCTACCACGTAAACGTAATGGATCTAAGCGCTGAAGCTGTTGCTCGCGTTACAGATCGCGGCAATGCGACTGCATTCACTTCTGCTAAAGAACTAGCTGCTGCAAGTGACATCGTTCAGTTTTGTCTTACAACTTCAGCTGTTGTTGAAAAAATCGTTTACGGCGAAGACGGCGTTCTAGCTGGCATCAAAGAAGGCGCAGTATTAGTAGACTTCGGTACTTCTATCCCTGCTTCTACTAAGAAAATCGGCGCAGCTCTAGCTGAAAAAGGCGCGGGCATGATCGACGCACCTCTAGGCCGTACTCCTGCACACGCTAAAGATGGTCTTCTGAACATCATGGCTGCTGGCGACATGGAAACTTTCAACAAAGTTAAACCTGTTCTTGAAGAGCAAGGCGAAAACGTATTCCACCTAGGTGCTCTAGGTTCTGGTCACGTTACTAAGCTTGTAAACAACTTCATGGGTATGACGACTGTTGCGACTATGTCTCAAGCTTTCGCTGTTGCTCAACGCGCTGGTGTTGATGGCCAACAACTGTTTGACATCATGTCTGCAGGTCCATCTAACTCACCATTCATGCAATTCTGTAAGTTCTACGCAGTAGACGGCGAAGAGAAGCTAGGTTTCTCTGTTGCTAACGCTAACAAAGATCTTGGTTACTTCCTTGCTCTTTGTGAAGAGCTAGGTACTGAGTCTCTAATTGCTCAAGGTACTGCAACTAGCCTACAAGCTGCTGTTGACGCAGGAATGGGTAACAACGACGTACCAGTAATCTTCGACTACTTCGCTAAACTAGAGAAGTAATCGACGTACGACCTCGCTAGGGTATTGCCTGTCTTTTTAGGCGGCGATACCTCAGCGAGGTTCGTTTTTATCTGCCATACCCAACCCTTTGTTCCCTCGTTAAACTCTTCTACTTCTACTTCCTCAGCTACACCTACTCAAAACTCTGTTCAACTTTGTTACTGCCTCAATTCCTATTTTTGTTTCTATATCTATATCTATTTGTAAATTCAAAGCCTTCTAGCACCAACTCACTCACTTTTCCTCGCAAGCTTAAACCAGTGCACTTAACTGATTGTTGGCGATGGCTTAACACCGCTCGTATATCGGGTCTGAAAAGAAAGTAAAAAAAACCCACACAGCTGGTGACTGTATGGGCATGTTCGGACGAGCCGTCTGGAAAAACAAATGATCAATAGAAAGTGAAAAAACGAATAACGAGATCCCCCGACAGTTTCTACGTTAAACGAGTTCAATGACCTTAAAGCGGCTGCTTCAATTATCACTTTGAACTGAACAAAAGCATCCAGAAAGAACTTAAGTTATGATTCAAATACACCATAACTTAAGGCTTATTGTATTACAAATAAATTTTAAGATTGAATGCCTTGAGTGAATGGTTAGTTGGTAGAAGTGTGAGTTAAGACTCATTTTTGCATACTATTAGGTAGCGTGGGACAGTAAAATCTGGTGATGATAATTATCGACAGAAATATGACTTTTCACTATGAAATTGGACGTTTTACAAATTTATAGTGATTTTATTCAATGAGATGAAAGTCAAAACGCATAAATGATAACTATGTCACAGGGCTATTTTAGCCAGTTTTAATATGTCAAGATTGCTCACAGAATGATCGGTCAATTAAGCATACAATATTAATTAAATTGATGGTTGTGACGATGGAACGGCATGAACAAGTTTTGCTTCCCGTATCTTCGAATATCTAAAAAATGACCATTTCATTCGGATAAAAATAATAGACATAGGTTGATATGGATTATGAGTTTTATGAATTCAAAATTGTCTCTAGGGTTTAAAGGAAAATTGATTTTAATGGTGGCGATCGTCAGTTCCAGTGCCTTGGCATTTACGAACTGGTTCACGCTTAACTTGGCGACTGATCAAGTAAACCAAACGATTTATAACGAGATTGATCACTCGTTAACGATAGAAATTAATCAGATTGAAAGCACCGTCCAGCGCACCATCGATACGGTCAATTCCGTTGCACAAGAGTTCATGAAATCCCCATACCAAGTACCAAACGAAGCGCTGATGCATTTTGCCGCTAAGCTCGGTGGTATTGACAAGATTGTAGTGGGTTTTGATGATGGTCGTTCTTACACTTCTCGTCCTTCAGAGTCTTTCCCAAACGGTGTTGGAATCAAAGAAAAATACAACCCAACGACTCGTCCTTGGTATCAACAAGCGAAATTGAAATCAGGTTTATCTTTTAGTGATCTGTTTTTCACCAAGAGTACTCAAGTACCTATGATTGGTGTGACTTACACCTATCAAGATCGCGTCATCATGGCAGACATTCGATTTGATGATTTGGAAACTCAGCTTAAACAGCTGGACAGTATCTACGAAGCCAAAGGCATTATTATCGACGAGAAAGGGATGGTGGTCGCTTCAACAGTCGAAAACGTACTTCCGCAAAGCAATATATCTTCTGCAGATACTCAGATGAGACTCAATAGTGCCATTGAACAGCCTGACCAATTCATTGAGGGTGTGATTGATGGCAACCAGAGAATTTTGATGGCCAAGAAAGTGGATATTGGCAGCCAGAAAGAATGGTACATGATATCTAGTATCGATCCTGAACTCGCGCTCAATCAGTTGAATGGCGTGATGTCGAGTGCGCGTATCCTTATCGTGGCATGTGTGCTTGGCTCGGTGATATTGATGATTTTACTGCTGAATCGCTTCTACCGCCCAATCGTGTCACTGAGAAAAATCGTCCACGATCTATCTCAAGGTAACGGAGACCTGACTCAAAGGCTTGTTGAGAAGGGGAATGATGACTTAGGGCATATCGCCAAAGACATCAACTTGTTCATCATTGGTCTGCAAGAGATGGTTAAGGACGTCAAATTTAAGAACTCGGATCTCGATACTAAGGTACTGAGTATTCGTGAAGGTTGTAAAGAAACCAGCGATGTACTGAAAGTTCACACTGATGAAACGGTTCAAGTGGTCTCTGCAATTAACGGCTTATCTGAAGCATCAAACGAAGTCGAGAAGAGTTCTCAGTCGGCGGCAGAAGCAGCAAGAGAGGCCGCTGTGTTCAGTGATGAGACGAAACAAATTAACACCGTGACGGAAACCTATATCAGTGATCTTGAGAAGCAAGTCTGCACCACCTCTGATGATATTCGCTCAATGGCGAATGAAACGCAGAGCATCCAGTCTATCGTGTCTGTGATTGGAGGAATTGCGGAACAAACTAATTTGCTGGCATTGAATGCGTCAATTGAAGCGGCGAGAGCGGGTGAGCATGGCCGAGGTTTCGCGGTGGTTGCTGATGAAGTCCGTGCGTTAGCCAACCGAACTCAAATCAGTACTTCTGAAATTGATGAAGCGCTGTCTGGCTTGCAGTCTAAATCAGATGGTTTGGTTAAATCGATTGAGTTGACCAAAAGTAACTGTGAAATGACGCGTGCCCAAGTGGTTCAAGCGGTAAATATGTTGGCCAAGCTAACGGAACAGATGGAAACGGTAAGTCGTTTTAATAACGATATTTCGGGTTCGTCTGTTGAGCAGAACGCCCTTATTCAGAGCATTGCTAAGAACATGCATAAGATTGAAAGCTTTGTTGAGGAGCTTAATAAGCTAAGCCAAGATCAGTTGATTGAATCAGCAGAAATCAAAACACTTAACGGCAGCGTTAGTGACTTGATGAGCAGCTTTAAGGTTTAACTTTTCTAATATTTATATTTAAAAATCAACATACTAAGTTTAGTTGTTAATCTGAGAGCCACTCAATAGCTTGCGAGTTTAGAGTGGCCTTTCTGCGTTTTTCTTGAGTCTAACTCTACGCAATACTCATTCATCCCACTTCATTTGCCGCATCTCACATTCTGATAAATATATAATTGACATAAAATAGTACAAATATACATTGTCACTCTATTCTTATGGATAAGTGAGATAAATGTGAATAAGCCAATCTTCGTCGTAGTACTCGCTTCGCTTACGTATGGCTGCGGTGGAAGCAGCTCCAGTGACAGCAGTGATCCTTCCGATACCAATAACCCAGGAATGCCCGCTGGTGTTGTTGCTCCCTATGATATTACCAAGTATCAAAACATCCTTTCCAGCTCAGATCTTCAGGTCTCTGATCCTAATGGAGAGGAGGGCAATAAAACCTCTGAAGTCAAAGATGGTAACTTCGATGGTTATGTCAGTGATTATTTTTATGCTGATGAAGAGACGGAAAATCTTATCTTCAAAATGACGAACTACAAGATGCGCTCTGAAGTTCGTGAGGGAGAAAACTTCGATATCAACGAAGCGGGCGTAAGGCGCAGTCTGTATGCGGAAATAAGTTTGCCTGATATTGAGCATGCCATGGCGAGTTCTCCCGCTGATCATGATGAAGTGACGTTGCTGCAGATACACAATAAGGGGACTGATGAGAGTGGTACGGGTTATATCCCTCATCCGCTATTGCGTGTGGTTTGGGAGCAAGAACGAGATGGCCTCACAGGTCACTACTGGGCAGTCATGAAAAACAATGCCATTGATTGTAGCAGCGCTGCTGACTCTTCGGATTGTTATGCCACGTCATACAATCGCTACGATTTAGGTGAGGCGGAATTGGACAGTTTTACCAAATTTGATCTTTCTGTTTATGAGAACACACTGTCGCTCAAAGTGAATGATGAAGTAAAAGTGAATCAAGACATCGCTTACTGGCAGCATTTATTGAGCTACTTCAAAGCGGGTATCTATAACCAATTTGAGAATGGTGAAGCGATTGCTTACTATCAGGCGTTGAGATACACCACGACTCAAATCGATGGATCAAACGATTGGGACATTAATGATTGGAAGCTGACTATTCCACCGAGTAAGAATGATTGGTATGGAAGCGGTGGTGACAGTGCTGCTGAGTTAGAACCAGAACGTTGTGAATCGAGTAAAGATCTTCTTTCAAATGACAGCGATGTGTACGACAGTGATATTGATCTTTCTTACTTCAATACTGATGAAGGAAGAATGCACTTTAGAGCGGATATGGGATACGGCACCTCTACCCAAAACTCTAGCTATATTCGCTCTGAGCTCAGGGAGTTGTATCAAAGCAGTGTTCAACCGGATTGTAGCACCAGCGATGAAGATACAAGTTGGTATTTGGACGACACTAGAACGAACGCTACCAGTCACGAGTTAACCGCAAGCTTGCGAATTGAAGATTACCCGAACATCAACAATCAAGATCCAAAAGTGGTACTTGGACAAATCCATGGTTGGAAGATCAATCAAGCATTGGTGAAACTGTTATGGGAAGGCGAGAGTAAGCCAGTAAGAGTGATACTGAACTCTGATTTTGAGCGCAACAACCAAGACTGTAATCATTGTGACCCGTTCAGTGTCGAGTTAGGGACTTATTCGGCAAGTGAAGAGTGGCGATATACGATTCGTGCCAATCAAGACGGTATCTACTTGGCGACTCATGATTTAGATGGAACCAACACCGTTTTTCATTTAATCCCTTGGGGACAAGATTACACAGATAAAGATGGGGACACGGTTTCGTTAACATCAGATTGGACATCGACAGACATCGCTTTCTATTTCAAAGCAGGCATCTATCCACAATTTAAGCCTGATAGCGACTATGCGGGTGAAGTGTTTGATGTGAGCTTTAGTTCTCTTAGAGCTGAACACTATTTGAATTAGCTAACGTTTGAGTAACAACAATGACTGCTTTAAAGACCATATTGATTCCTAACAATGTGGTCTTTTTTTAACTGCTGCGACACTGTTAAATGAGATGTTCTGAACGATAAATGCTCTGCTCGAGTGATGCACATTCTCACCATTACCGCTCGGATTTTTCGCCCTTGATAGCCCATTTCGCATTCTAAATTTTCATATGTTGTCTTTTATCAATAGGAAGTGTGATCCAGTTAAAGTATGGAAAAAGCGAAAAGTGTTCCCAGTCTCATTTATTCAACGAAGTGTTTTATTTGTATTATAAGATTACGTAATATTTTTGTGTTATCGCAAATACTGAGAGAGAAAACGCCTTATAGCTCGTGTTTGCCAATTTATCTTTCACTTACGAACGCTGTCTTTGTATTATAATAATGGATTAGATATGAAACAAATTACTCTAAAAACCTTACTCGCTTCTTCTATTTTACTTGCAGTTGGTTGTGCGAGCACGAGCACACCGACTGTTGATTTCCCAAATAACAAAGAAACTGGTGAAGCGCTTCTGACGCCAGTTGCTGTTGCCGCTAGTAGCCATGATGGTAACGGACCTGATCGTCTCATTGACCAAGACCTAACTACACGTTGGTCTTCAGCGGGTGACGGTGAGTGGGCAATGCTAGATTATGGTTCAGTTCAAGAATTTGATGCGGTTCAAGCATCTTTCAGCAAAGGTAACGAGCGCCAGTCTAAATTTGATATTCAAGTAAGTGTCGATGGTGAAACCTGGACAACCGTACTTGAAAACCAACTGAGCTCAGGTAAAGCGATCGGCCTAGAGCGTTTCCAATTCGAGCCAGCAGTGCAAGCGCGCTACGTAAGATACGTTGGTCACGGTAACACCAAAAATGGTTGGAACAGTGTGACAGGGTTAGCTGCGGTTAACTGTAACATTAACGCATGTCCTGCTAGCCATATCATCACTTCAGACGTGGTAGCAGCAGAAGCAGTTATTATCGCTGAAATGAAAGCAGTGGAAAAAGCACGTAAAGATGCGCGCAAAGATCTTCGTTCAGGTAACTTTGGTGTAGCAGCGGTTTACCCTTGTGAGACCTCAGTTGAATGTGACACACGCAGTGCACTGCCAGTTCCGACAGGCCTGCCAGCGACACCAGTTGCAGGTAACGCGCCAAGCGAAAACTTTGACATGACGCATTGGTACCTATCTCAACCATTCGACCATGACAAAAACGGTAAGCCTGATGATGTTTCTGAGTGGAACCTTGCAAACGGTTACCAACACCCAGAGATCTTCTACACAGCTGACGATGGTGGTCTAGTCTTCAAGTCTTACGTGAAAGGTGTTCGTACCTCTAAAAATACTAAGTATGCGCGTACAGAGCTTCGCGAAATGATGCGCCGTGGTGACCAGTCTATTAGCACTAAAGGTGTTAACAAGAACAACTGGGTATTCTCAAGCGCACCTGAGTCTGACTTAGAAGCTGCTGCTGGTATTGATGGCGTTTTAGAAGCAACGTTGAAAATCGATCACGCAACAACAACAGGTAATGCGAACGAAGTAGGCCGCTTTATCATTGGTCAGATTCACGATCAAAACGATGAACCAATTCGTTTGTACTACCGTAAACTGCCAAACCAAGCAACGGGTGCGGTTTACTTCGCACACGAAAGCCAAGATGCAACTAAAGAGGACTTCTACCCTCTAGTGGGCGACATGACGGCTGAAGTGGGTGACGATGGTATCGCACTTGGCGAAGTGTTCAGCTACCGTATTGACGTTAAAGGCAACACGATGACTGTAACGTTAATGCGTGAAGGCAAAGACGACGTTGTACAAGTGGTTGATATGAGCAACAGCGGCTACGACGTAGGCGGCAAGTACATGTACTTCAAAGCCGGTGTTTACAACCAAAACATCAGCGGCGACCTAGACGATTACTCACAAGCGACTTTCTACCAACTAGACGTATCGCACGATCAATACAAAAAGTAATCTAACCGAATAACACTTAATATTAAAGCTATCGCAATAGCCTCCAGCCTTAGGGTTTGGAGGCTTTTTTGTGCCTGCTGTTGGTTGGGCTTAAGCGTATGATTTAATTGAGTAGGAGAGGGGTAGTTATCAGTTGCACAGAGTTTAAGACATTATCATTAAGCTCATTCAGTATTAACTTTAGTCATTATCAGTTTCAGTCACTATCCTTTCCCCAATCGCCGATCACCATTAACCTCAGTCATGATTAATCTCAGCTGATAACAGGTCATATTGGCTCTCATTCAAAGCTAAACAATGCCAATATTATTTTGGAATCGCCATAGCTAGAAAACTTCGACTTCGTTCTCAAGGTATGTACTAATGCGACGTCTACACATGAACGTATTGTTTTGCCTGGTCTACTAATAAGCGTTAGCTCGGCTGATTACTCCCGTTTTGTTCTTGAAACCGTCACTTTTGGGTTGTTTAGCAAGACTCTTAGCAACAGCCATAAATCGTGCTCTAACTCTTGCATAAATAGAAGGGCGGTTAGCCATCACTTTATTAGCGCCAATGCTTAATGAAATACTCAGGCGGGCTCAAGTCGATGATCAAACGCATCTAGTGCTCAAGGGGATACGCTTGAGGGTTAGTTGCTTGCAGGCCGTAAATACCTTGATTGTATGCTACGGTGATGCTGAATAATAATTTGTGGGTTGAGTGCAGAGCTGAGGGGTTTTGTTTATCTATGATAGATACAGGGCTTTTGAGAGGGTTAAATAAGTTAGAGAGGCAAGGGGGCATTCGTTACTAGCAGCATCGGTGCTTATTCAACGCTGAAGCAAAGTTCCGCTGAGTCAGAGAGCTTAACTGAATCGCCAGTCTGCTTTTTATTCTTGAGCTAACAATAAAAAATCCCTATCAAATTACGTTGATAGGGATTTGTTTTATCTAGCAATCAAGTCAAACAGACTTTCTAGTGAGAACTAGAATAGGTCTGAATCTAGGTTGTCGAAGTAGGTGTATGTCCCTTTTGAACCATTGTCACCATTGTATAGCGCAATAGCGGTCGGGGAACCACCTGCACTTTCAGCTTTTAACCCAGTGTAGTCTGTTCCATCAACATTGACGGTAATGTCTGTATCTACCCATGAAATGGTCACATCTACCCATGTGTCTTTTGAGTATGAAGCAAGGTCAACTTGGCTGCCTGATTCGTTGCGGAATTTAATCATACTAGATGTAAATACAACTTCAGTGAAGCGACCACTAGATGATGCATCGTTATTAGAACCTAAGAAAATGTATGATGCTTTTACATAGCCATCGCTAGGGATGTATACAGATGTAGAAACAGAGCCAGTTTCTGCTGCGCCATTAGCAAAGTCGCGGCCAACGATAGCTTTGTTATTATCAGTGGTTGAGTCCGCACCATCTTCAATTCGTAAAGAGTTAGAACCCGACTTGGCAAAGTCACTACTGATCACTGCTGTATTTAAAACCCCATCAACACCTTTTGTCTGGTACGCAGGGTTAGCCACATCGATCTGCGTACCTACAGTATAAGAATCGAAGTTGTCTGTTACTTCGCCGGGTTCTGGATCTGGTTCAGGTTCTGGCTCAGTATTGCCGCCATCAACAACAACAGTCGCTTCCGCAGTATTGTTGTTATACGGATTGCCTGACAAAAGTTGCCCATTCGGATAGTTATTAAAGTTATCTTCAAATACTAACTCGTCAGTAGTCGTGTCATTTGAATAAACTTTAAAGTTATCAGCGTTCAATTCGTAATGTGTTGTGTTGGAAGTATCACCAAGCTTCAATGACACGATAGTAACGGCAGCTTTGTCGAAAGCCTCAAAACCGTTGCCGCTATTGTCGTATACAGTGTCATTGACTTTGAATGTGTAGTAACCGCTCGCCCAACTGATTTCAACCGCGAGATCTTCACCTAAAGTGTAAGTGCCTACAGGCTCATCAGGAATTTGAGGTTTACCGCTACTATCGGTAACCGTGGAACGGTAGAAAATTTCTCCAGCATTAAAAATAACTTCGCCGTGTAAATTAGTGTTAGAAGTACCAGAAGCGTAGAGACTAATATAAGCGTTGTTACCTGAACCATTCGCTTCTTGCTCGGTGTCTTCATCTACTTGGTAGATTAAGTCAACGGTTACCTTTCCTGATGCGATACTGTCTACTGTTGCCCCTGTGCTGCTGTCAGACAATTTCAAACGTAGTTCACCCACATCATTCTTTACACCGCCATTGTTGGTGTCCAAGATTTGAACGTAGCCATTGATACCATTTGCTTTATTGGCTTCACTGATAGCTTCTTGTACGGCGTCAGTCGCAGTTTGGTCTGAACCAGAGTAGTCTATGCCAGTGGTGTTATCTGAAATATTCAGAGCACCAGCGTCATCGAAAGAAAAAACACCATCTAGAATTTCGATCGTTGATGTGCCTGTTTCATAATATGTGAAAGAGACCGTACCGGCTTCTTCATCATAATTATTAGTAGAAGCACTTGCATCTTTAATCGTGTAAGTACCTAAGTCGTCGTCGTCGTCATAGTATTTATGATTACCATCTTCTTGGAAAACATACACATTTGGAAGATCTGCATTTGATGACGCGGATATTGAAGCGGAGTTACCATCACTGATTTGCCAGTAACCCGTAGTTAATGCTGAAGGTTGGTTACCTGGATCGGTAGAACCATCCGTCGGAATAGGTAAACCATCACTGTTACAACCAAATAATAAACCTGTCGAAAGAGCAACAGCTGTAGCGACTTTAGAAATCTGCATAAAATATTCTCTTTATGATATTAAATCCATATGTAAATCACATAAGAAGTAGATAATGAATAGTCGTTAAATATTTATTAGGATGAAACTAACGTTAATTAGAACATCCTATTATTTAAGTAAAGTGCTTAAAATATGCCCCAAAAATTTACAAGAGGAGAGGGGTATTTTATAAATTGACTATTTCTAATTAGAATGAGTAAGCAACACCAACACGGTATTTTGCTTCGCGATCTTTAGAAGATGAGCTGATATCAGAAGACCAAATCTCAGCAAAAGGTTTCCAAGAACCGAACTTGTAGTTTACTTTTAAGCCAGCATCCCATTCCCAGTCATCACTATTATAAAGAAGTACGTTATCCAAAGATTTTACATAGTTTGCTTCGTAAGAAAGACCAAGCTTCGGTAGAGACTCAATTTTATATGCACCTGTTAGCGTTATTTTGGATTTTTGAGCTGATTCTAAACGTTCGCCAGTTTCTGAATCCTTATCACCAAATTGAGTGTGGTTGCGGAAATCAGCATACTCGTGACGGTAACGAATGGCAGTCGTTAATCCCATATCCGCATTATAACCAACACGGAATTGAGGTTTGTAAGTGACTTTTTTCATCTTCCAGTCACCGCCGTTGTAGTTCGGCTCATCCCAGTCCCAAGCGATCGGCATACCAACTTGTAGATACCAGTTGTTATCGACTTTGTAAGTTGCTGTATTTTCTACTTCCATACCGTAAATATACCAATTGCCGTCATAGAAGCTTCTACTGTTTGCTGATTTAACTTCGCCAGAATCTGCGTCGTAGTAAGAATCGTCAGTATGGAATTTAACTTCAAGGCCCGTTGAGTGCTTCCACTTATCTGACAGTTTAAAGCTTTCACCTAGCTTCACTCGGTGTTGATGGCGAGCGTCTACGTGAGCCGTGTCGCCATTTGTTTTTGTATAATCCGTCGCAGCACGATACTCGTAACGATAATCAAGAGATGCACCAGTAGCTGTGCCCGCTAAAAGAGTACATGCAACAGCTGCAGAAATTTTTGTAACAGAATTCATACCTTTGTCTCACTATTATTTTTTTATTCTGGATACATCCAATGTACCCGTGGCTCACAAACCAATACCTTACATGGTATTAAATTAATGTATGACAAATATGGTATTTACTATTGAGTCAGATTTCTGTGAGATCTATCAAAAAGTTCTGACTAATGGCCCAAATATATAGCTAAATGTTATGAATATCTCAATTTAGGGCTTGTGTATTAAATCAATCATGACGTACTTCTCATATTCACAAACCTTAGAAACTCACTTTTTTGCATGTGTTAAAATAATACAAATATTAAGTGTTTCTATATGTTAATAATGATGATTTTAACCATCGTGGCTTAAACATAGGGAGCATGTTGAGAGGCATAAATATAAACCATAGCCAGATGTTTAATAAAAGTTACAAAATGGCTAAATGTAAATTCTATTTATCGGTTGGCTTATTTAAGTCGAAGAGAAAATATTTAGTACTAATTCGTGTTCAAAAGTGGTTTCTGTACTGAGTGTGTACTCGGTATCTGTTAACAATAAAGGATGAGTCATGTTTAAGAAAAACATATTAGCAGTGGCGCTATTAGCGACTGTACCAATGGTTACTTTCGCAAATAACGGTGTTTCTTACCCCGTACCTGCCGATAAATTCGATATGCATAATTGGAAAATAACCATACCTTCAGATATTAATGAAGATGGTCGTGTTGATGAAATAGAAGGGGTAGCCATGATGAGCTACTCACATAGTGATTTCTTCCATCTTGATAAAGACGGCAACCTTGTATTTGAAGTGCAAAACCAAGCGATTACGACGAAAAACTCGAAGAATGCGCGTTCTGAATTACGACAAATGCCAAGAGGCGCAGATTTCTCTATCGATACGGCTGATAAAGGAAACCAGTGGGCACTGTCGAGTCACCCAGCGGCTAGTGAATACAGTGCTGTTGGCGGAACATTAGAAGCGACATTAAAAGTTAATCACGTCTCAGTTAACGCTAAGTTCCCAGAAAAGTACCCAGCTCACTCGGTGGTTGTTGGTCAGATTCACGCTAAAAAACATAATGAGCTAATCAAAGCTGGAACCGGTTATGGGCATGGTAATGAACCACTAAAGATCTTCTATAAGAAGTTTCCTGACCAAGAAATGGGTTCAGTATTCTGGAACTATGAACGTAACCTAGAGAAAAAAGATCCTAACCGTGCCGATATCGCTTATCCAGTGTGGGGTAACACGTGGGAAAACCCTGCAGAGCCGGGTGAAGCGGGTATTGCTCTTGGTGAAGAGTTTAGTTACAAAGTGGAAGTGAAAGGCACCATGATGTACCTAACGTTTGAAACCGAGCGTCACGATACCGTTAAGTATGAAATCGACCTGAGTAAGGGCATCGATGAACTTGATTCACCAACGGGTTATGCTGAAGATGATTTTTACTACAAAGCGGGCGCATACGGCCAATGTAGCGTGAGCGATTCTCACCCTGTATGGGGACCTGGTTGTGGCGGTACTGGCGATTTCGCTATCGATAAAAAGAATGGCGATTACAACAGTGTGACTTTCTCAGCGCTTAAGTTGAACGGTAAATAGCACATAGCATAACCAATAGGCTAGCTAGACGCAGTCCTTAAGGAATATTTTCGAAGACCACTTAACCGAATGTTGAGTGGTCTTTTTGTTTTATATGAGTTTTAAGATGACCTTGGTATTAATGTGACCTTGGTATCAATGAGGGTGTGCTGAAGCCTACCAATGAATGGTACAGCTAAAACAATACAACCTTGTCAAAAGACAAGGTTGTATTCAGAACGCGTGGGAAGATTTTAGGACGGCAACTCGATACGGAGTTTAGTCATACATCAACTCTTTAGCTTTGTCGGCATCAAACTCTTTAAGAGACTTTCGAGCCAAATGACGGAATGGGAAAGCTTTAACGACTTCTTCGAATGGTTGGATAGCGAAAGCCCAAAAGATAGAACCGTCTAATCCAAAGATGATCAATGCACACAATGGAATTGAAATTACCCATTGACCAGTAAAGTTGATTTTGAAGACTGCGGTCGTTTTTCCTAGTGCTCTTAGTACATTCCCATGAACCGTGTTGTAGCCACGAACAATTGGCAAGAATATGTAGAGTGGGGCGATAACGGCCAATGCTTGATAGGTAGATTCATCCAAGTTCGGGTAAATGTCACCAATGACCAGACTTAATCCTGCGAATAAGAGTGCACAAACGAAAGAAATGACGACTGCAATATCGATACTGGTATCGACGTTTTTGACTAGGTCATCCATCTTTTTGGAGCCAATCGCTTGGCTGATAGTAATCGCGGAAGAGTGAGCCCAAGCGGTAATAAATTGAGAGACAGCCCTGATCCAAGGCATCACCAAAGTAATCGCTACGTAAGCGTTGATGTTAAGTTGCGAATACAACAATTGATATATCGTTGCGCCAATCAAAAGCATGGTCACGTTCGCTGCTACGGGGAATATTTCGATAAAGTGACGGCGAACGTTGGTAAAGAATTCAGATCGCTGAGCGTCTAATTTGAGTGAAATCGCAGAGCTTAAATGCACGCACAAAACTAAATACAGCAAGCGGATCGTTATTGCAATAATGCTGCCTAATGCAGCACCTTGTACACCAATGCCTTCAAAATTAGAAAAGCCATGAATCAGCACATACGAGAGTACAGCATTGATAGGCAGTTCAATTAAGTAACCTTTGAATGGGACTTTGGTTCTGCCTAGCGCATTAAATAAAGCAATGATCACCTGCGTTAACGCGGTAAAAATAACGATGTATTTCGAGATGTCTAGATAGCGGCTGATTTCTAAGTGAAGGGAAGCGTCGTCTGTTAATGCTTGAATCAATGGTTGTTCGAAAAAAGTAAGTAGAAGCCAAAACAGTGTTGCTACGCCAAGGTTGATAAATAACCCTGCCCAAAATGCTTTAGATAATGACGCGGCGATACCAGAGCCCACTGCGCGGCTTAATACTAACTGAGTACCGTTTGCCAGCGCCATTTGAATTCCCAGTACAAAGGCAACGATAGTCGTCGCAATCCCCATTGCAGCTAAAGGGATTTCACCAAGAGGAGAGACAAGCAGTGTGTCGATCATCAACATCGACTGCATCAAGATACCGTTTAAGGCGAGGGGCCAGGCGAGAGAGAAATTTTTCCTTACGTACGATTGTGAAGACACAAACAACACCTTATGTGTATAACCGTAAGCTTTCTCTGAGGTGGCGGAGTAGAGCGTTTAAAGAAGAAAACACTACGGTAGTTGATGGTTAAAAAATGGGTGCTAAAACAAGACTGACTTGTGTCTTTGAAAAACAAGTCAGTTTGGTTAATCTCGGTTATGCGATGGCTAATTCAACCCTAGAGAGCTTTTGGTTCTCATCGTCTAGCAGGACTTGAGAAGCAATTCGAGCTTGCTTGGCATCGCCAGACATTATTGCGTCGTAAATCGCTTTGTGTTCTTCTAAACAGAAGCGACCGCCTTCAGCGGAGTGGTCGATAAACTGCTTGAAGATAGTCGACAGAATGTTCGCGAATGGAATGTAAAATTGATTACCTGTCGATAAGAAAATCGTTTGGTGAAACAGGTGATCGTTGGTCGTCCACTCTTCATAATCGAAGCTATTTGCTGCGATGGTCATTTTCTGGAAAAGAATCGAAAGCTCTTTGCGTTGCTCTACAGTTGCATTGGTTGCAGCGAGCGCACACGCTTCCGGGTCAATCGCTTTTCTTAAGCCTAAAAATTGAGACAAGAAGGGTTTAGTATCTTCTAAATCTTGGATCCAGTACAGCAATTGCGGGTCCAAGAAGTGCCACTGTGTTCTCGGTTTGATACGAGTGCCCACTTTTGGCTTCGACTCGATTAAACCTTTTGCCGAAAGTAGCTTAGTTGATTCTCGAAGGGCAGTTCTGCTCACTCCAAAGATTTCGCACAGCTCCATTTCGCTGGGTAACTTTTGATTTTCTTCTAACTCGCCTGACAAGATCTTGCGAGCAATTTGTCTCGCCACTTGAACATGAATTCGGCGGCTTGAATCTTCCACCAATGTAAATATTGACATTTAAACCACCTGAAATTGAAACTTTGAAAACACTAAAAGCCAGACGAATCTGGTGTTTAGTGTCAGTGTATACGTCGAATTTAGTGTGAGGTTTTCCCTCATCTACTCGGGTCTGTTAACCTTATATAGTGTGGCGAACTTAAATCGCTGAGTGAGCTTATATAAACCAGCTAACTAGGGCGTTATTTGTCCGCCATTAACATCTAGGATTTGACCTGTGATGTAACCGCTGCAAGCGTGCGATGCAAAGAAAGCAAATGACGGAGCAACTTCATCAATATTGCCAAAGCGTCCCATTGGAATGTTGTTAGCAATGGTCGCTTTCAAATCGTCGCTCTTGCCATCGTGAAATGCGGTGTCGATAGTGCCCGGTGAAACAATGTTGAAACGGATATTGTCTTGCGCGAACTCTTTCACCCAATTACGGTGAATATCGTGTAACCAAGCTTTCGATGCGGCATAGATGCCAGCACCAACACCACCGCCTTCGCGAGCGGCAATAGATCCTGTGCTAATCACACAAGATGTTTGCCCGGACTCAGCAGCAGAGGCGCGTAAGTGCGGGATAGAGAACTTAGTTGTCATCAGCGCAGAGCGAACATTAAGGTTCATTACGCGCTCATAAAACTCATCATCGATATTTTCTAGGTTGGCACGACCGCCAAGACCGCCTGCGTTATTGATCAACACATCCATCCCACCGAAGTGTTCGGTGAACTCGTTAACTAATTTTTCGCAATCCGATGTTTCCATCAAGTTCGCAGGGAAAAATGCAACATCGCCACCAAGCTCCTTGAGTTCGGCAACAACGTCATCAACTTTTGGGCTAGAAGCACGACTATTGATACCAATTTTTGCACCATACTTTGCGAAAATACGTGCTGTAGCTAAGCCCATACCTGCAGTAGAGCCAGTAATTAGAATGCGTTTGCCTTTTAAATCGTTAAACATCACAGTCGCCTATATTGTAGATCATTCGCGTTAATAAATCATACAATAACACTTGCAGTATTCAAGGATAGTCATCTCAAAACTGATCATCAACGACATAAATAGTGAGAGTAAGAGTCGTTTTGTGAGTTTGCGCATACAAAAAACGGTGTAAATAAGAACCATTTGTATGAATAAATGTTTTTAATTAGTTTGATGAACTAAATACTTATAATATTCATAAAATCTTCGCTAGCCTATATCATTCGTGACCTCACGTTATTCTTATACTTAGTTGGTGCAGATATAAATCAGTGCTATAGTCCGAGTTAAATAATACATATCTAATAAGTAAGTAGACACATGGCTGGCTCTTTCAATTCTATTTCAGGCTCTAAGCGAAGCCTTCATGTGCAAGTTGCACGTGAAATCGCTCGTGGTATTTTGTCGGGCAATTTGCCTCAAGGTTCTATTATCCCTGGTGAGATGGCTCTGTGCGAGCAATTTGGTATCAGTAGAACAGCATTAAGAGAAGCGGTTAAGCTTCTGACTTCAAAAGGCCTATTAGAATCTCGTCCTAAGATCGGTACTCGCGTTGTTGACCGTGCATTCTGGAACTTCTTAGATCCACAATTGATCGAATGGATGGACGGTTTGGCCGATACAGACCAATTCTGTCATCAGTTTTTGGGTTTACGCCGCGCGATTGAACCAGAAGCATGTGCATTGGCTGCTCAGTTCGCGAGCGCTGAACAACGCATTGAACTGTCGGGCATTTTCCAACAGATGGTAGAAATATCAGGTGCTGAAGAGTTTAACCAAGACAGTTGGCTAGATATTGATATGAAATTCCATAGCCTCATCTTCAATGCAACAGGTAATGACTTTTACCTTCCATTTGGCAATATCTTAACGACAATGTTTGTTAACTTTATTTCTCATTCTTCAGAAGAGGGAAGTACGTGTATTAATGAACACCGTCAAATTTATGAAGCAATCATGGCGGGTAACAGTGATAAAGCACGCCAAGCTTCTGCAAGTCATCTATTAGATACTAACCACAGATTGCCAGTAGCAAGCTAGCTTAGTGTTTTGGGTGAGGTTTCAACTCTAAGGTCTTAGCCGTTTCTATCGAGCGTTGCTCTGGATACCTAGTGGAGTCAACCTAAAATTGCTGTTACTACAGACAGTTATCTATTGAAAGCACGTTTAATACGTGCTTTTTTTACATCCAAAATTGATGAAAACTTGACCGATGTCCAATATTTAGTCTTATGTGCGTTGTTTTGCTAAAACCGCTAGTAACCAGCATTGTTAGTTATATAATAATACTAATCAAATTAATGCGAGTGTGATTATATGCCTCAGTCTCTATTGCCAAATATTCTTCAGTTCATCGGTCAGATAGACCCTTTCGATAAGATCCCTAAAGAAGCGCTTCGTGACCTCGCTTTTAATGTTCAGATTACCTATCTAGCCAAAGGGGATGTCGTCGATCTATGCGAGTCAGGAAAAGAAAAGTCGCTCTATATCATTCGAACAGGATCTATGGAGCAAAGAAAATCGGACGGTGTGCTTCGTGCACGGTTAGGCAGTGAAGATCTGTTCGGCTTCACGTTCTTAGATTCTGAAGTTAATGATGATAAAGGCTATAGAGCTGTCGCAATTGAAAACACCTTACTTTATGTTATTCCACACTCGGCGCTTCAAACACTTTTCAAAGCTTTTCCAAGTTGTGCTGAGCATTTTGCTTCACAGGCCCAAGTTCGTTTGAAATCGGCACTGGATGTGGTTTGGTCAAACAAAGAGAAAGGCTTGTTCATTCGTAAGGTTGAAGAAGTCGCAAGCGGACAGGTGGCAATTGTTAAGTCCCAGCAAACCATCCAATCGGTCGCGGTTGAAATGCTTCATCAACGCTCACCCTGTGCTGTAATTTATGAGGATGAGTCGATTGTAGGCTTAATTACTGACCGAGATATGACTAAGCGAGTGATTGCCCACGGCGTGAGTACTGATAGCCTTATTTCTGAGGTGATGACGCATTCTCCTCTTACGGTTAAACCGGACGATTTAGTGCTACACGCCGCGTCTATTATGATGCAGTTTAATATTCGCAACTTGCCGGTTGTGAAAGAGAACAAAGTCATTGGGCTTCTTACCACGTCTCACTTGGTTCAAAACCACCGTGTTCAAGCCATTTTCTTGATTGAGAAAATCAAATACGCGGGCAGTGTGAAAACCATGTCTTCATTTACCTCGGAACGACAAGCTATATTTGAAGCGCTGGTGGAAGGTAAAGTTGCACCGGAAACAGTGGGTAAGGTAATGACCATGATTATGGATGCCTACACCCGCCGATTAATTCAGATAGCAATTGACAAGTTAGGCCCACCACCTTGTGACTTTTCTTGGATTGTTGCGGGTTCTCACGCTCGCAATGAAGTACACATGTTATCGGATCAAGACAGCGCGATTGTACTTTCTGACGATGCAACCGACAGTGACCGTATTTATTTCAAGCATTTAGCGATGATGGTAACAAATGGATTGGCAAGTTGTGACTATCCGTTATGCCCAGGAAAATTCATGGCTGCGACGCCAAAGTGGTGTCAGCCACTGGGTGTTTGGAAGCACTACTACAAGAAGTGGGTAGCAAACCCTGAATATGAGCGTCTACTCAATATCAGTGTTTTCCTTGAAATTCGCACTATTTACGGTAACAGTGAATTTGAGGGCATTCTTCGTGATGAGTTGCACTCCAATATTCGCAATAATCGAGAATTTTTGAGCACGTTGGTGAAAGATGCGGTGAACACTAATCCACCATTGGGCATTTTTAACAGCTTGGTGTTAGAGAAGTCGGGAGAGAACAAGAAAACGCTCAATGTGAAGAAATACGCGATTAACCTGATTATCGATCTCGCACGTATATACGGGCTAGCCGTTGAATGTGATTTGTCTGCAACCGACGAGCGTTTTGCAGCTGCGAACGAGAAAGGTATGCTCAGTGATGACGCGTTCAAGAACATTCTGGGTGCGTATCAGTTCATTTTATCTTTCCGATTTGGTCATCAACTTGAAGCTTTGAAGAATGGGGAGGTACCAGACAACAACATCAACCCTGATAGCTTTGGTAGCTTTGAACGTAAGCACTTGAAAGATGCCTTTAGGATCATAGCTGATCTCCAAGAGGCGGCGAAGATTCGTTTTGGAGCGCGCTAATGAGAGCATTGTTAAATTATTTTCATCCGCTTGAGCGAGTCAAGCGCAAGCGAAAGCAATACCTAAATACGGTTAAACTGCCTGAAGCATTACACGATCTTGTTGAACAGCCGTGTCCAGAGATGGCGGATTTGGCTAAAGATAGTGAGTATATTGTGTTAGATCTTGAAACGACGGGCTTAGACAGTGAACAAGATCTGATTTTATCGATGGGGTGGGTTGATGTGGTTAAGGGGCGAATTGATTTGGCATCTGCCAAACACATCTATCTTAACAACGACTCTCAGATCAACGCAGAAACCGCGGTTATTAATCACATTACGCCGCAAATGTTGGAAGAGGGCGCGTCAATTCATGATGCCATGCTGACCTTTTTTGAAGCCGCAAAAGGTAAAATCATTGTTGCGCACGCTTGTGTTGTAGAAGAGAAGTTCATTAGTCAATATCTACTTCGATGTTACGGATTGAGAACGGTGCCTTTGCTTTGGTTAGATACATTGTGTATTGAAAAATCTATGGAGAAAGCGATCAGTAATCATGAAGAGGTAGATTTAACTTTGGCAGGCACACGTGACAGGTATGGTCTTCCTGAGTATAACAGCCACAATGCGTTAGCTGATGCCGTTTCGACAGCGGAATTGTTTTTGGCTCAGCAGAAGCGAGTTGTGCCTAACGATAATGTGACCGTTGCCTTTCTCTATCGGATTAGTCACTAGGAAAAAGAGCTGCAAGTGCGCGGCTCTTATTTTACTGATTTTAAAGGAAAAAAAGCCAGCGATTAAGCTGGCTTTTGTTTAGGTCTTAGAAAATTAGGACAGTAATTATCTTAGATTATTCATGTAGCTATCGATTAGAAGCTGTAAGTTAGACCAACACGGCTACGCAGTTCACGAGTCGCTTTAGTTGATGAAGTGCTCACATCACCAAACTCTACATATGGTGCCCATTGACCCATAATATGGCGAATGCTTGCGTTCAACTCGTAGTTGGTATCGTCGTTGTCGTAGATGTCATAGCCATCCGCTTTGTAGTAGTTACCTTCTAGACCAAAGCGCCAGTTTTCCATTGAGTAGTTAACGTTTGCCGTTAGACGGTGACGACGTTGATTAGAAACGTTTTTATTAACCGTGATTGGAACACCGTCACTATCAACAATAACATCACCATTGTCATCGAATTGATACTCTGAGCTGCTAGTGTTCTGTCTCATATCGTAACGGTAACGAGCACTTAGGCTTAGGCCATCAACGCTATCCACTTTGTATGTTGCACGAACTTGAGGCTTGTATGTAACGCCAGATTCACGAGCTTCAATTGGCATACCGTAAGTCATTGTCCAGTTATCGTTTAGTACATGACGGTAGTTTAGACCAAGCTCCCAACCATTGTTCTTCAAATCTTCCATGAATTTACCGTCTTCTCCCTTGAATTTCGCTTCGATATCTACAAGGAAGTTGCCAATGCTATCGCCAAGTTTTACACGAGTAGCGTGTTGATCTGTATGACTCTTGTATTCGTGTCTCATATCGAAAGACGCAGCAGATACAGAGCCAGCAGCGAGTACAGATGCCACAGCAATCACGATTTTAGTTTTATTCATGGTATTAATTCCATATTTATATGGTTGAGTATTGGCCATAATTACAAGCCAAATAGAGTAGTTCTTGTCTTAAATGCATTTTGTTTTTGAAATTATTTCTTGGTTATTTCAAATTTGTTTTGCATTTAAATAATACAAATATGGTAGCGATCCGAGGCGTGATGATCTGTGAACTTGATCGTGTTGTTAGGACAAAACCACTATTTACAAAGGGTTACAAAATCGAGTTGTTTCGTTAAGTTGATGTTTTTTAGTGATTTGTTTGGCTGTTGATAATGGTTTTGAAGAGTTTTGTTCATCAATAAATGTGCGCTACAGCAAAAAATTGAACCTTTAGATATCATTTTTATTTGTAATACATTATTATTTACTAACTTTCTGTAGCAACACATAACTTTGCTGTGTTGATTGCATGAACAGACGGTGTGAAGCCGAATAAGTAAGAGTGGTCTTGAAGCTAAATGGATTAAATCCACCGCTTTAAGAACATGAGACATTTACTTGAGGTGATTTAAAGCTCAATCAGAGAAGGTTTGAAATGTAGTAGGCAAGGTAGTGACATAGCCTGCTATATAAGTATGAACTTGATAGGAATGAACTGGGTTCGAATCGTTACCCGTTGTTCTCATCAGCGACAAAGAAGAAATCGTTGAAGTGCTTGCGAAAGCATTTTGATTATTGCTCCCAACTATTCTAATTATAACTTCTGCTTTCATCTAGAAAGGTAGGAGATGGTAGTCGAAGATCTACCCTTGCGCTCATGTTGATACAGGCAACATGAGCGTTTTTTTATTTGAAATTTGAGTAGAGAGTCGTGTGCGGCTCAATAAGCGTGTAAACCGCGGCTTAAGAATAGGCTTTTAGGTTGGTGACAACACGCTCAAGTGAGTCTGTTACAGCATCAAAGCCACGAACATTCACGCTTAATCACATGAATGTTCGTTTCTCTTCTCTTCTCTCTTAGTTGCAGACGTGTAGCTGCAAACTTTAACAGCAGGCGTTTAGTTATATCAAAGAGCTCCGTGAGAGCTGTTCTTGAGGCTTAGCTTTCTGTAGGCATCCACACCTGTTTAGAGGTGACTTTGTGATCTTTAAAGGTCAGTTCTTCAACTTTGTCACCGTTAGTATTCCAGCGAGTAAGTTTTCCGTTCGCGACTTCACCTTCATCAAACTTCGCTTGGCTGGCCTTATTACCGTTCGGGTAGTAGTCCGTTACCAATCCATCTTTTTGTCCGTCGCTGTATTCAGCTGTCAGGCTTTGTTCCCCATTGGGATACCAGCGAGAGGCGGTGCCTGATAGTTCATTGTCTTTATAATTGAGTTCTGCTTTTTTCTGTCCGTTTGGATACCAGGTTTCAGCTTTGCCTTGCAGTTCACCTTTTACGTAATTCACTTTAGAAGCGACTTGGCCATTCGGATACCAGTTAGTTTCTAGCCCAAGTTCTAAGCCATCGGCAAACTGAGCTTGGGTCGCGACTTGGCCGTTATCGAACTTCTCTTCAAATTGACCAGTGAAAGGTTTTGAATGGTTTACTTGGTAAGCCACGCCTTTACGCATCTGTAAGTAGTCAACAGCATCTTCACGCGGTGTTGCTGCATAGCTCATAGAAGATACCGTACTAAGAGCAATTAAGATTGGAACGTATTTCTTCATAATGACACCTTTTTATTGGACGGGGAAAGTGTAACGGGTGTGTTAAAAGCATTTCACTTCCGTGTATCCCTGTCAGTATCTAATAGTGGTTTTCAAGTTTTCATTATTGGCTGCCTAATATAGGGAACTTTTAAAAGAAAATTTCCAATTCTATTTGTACTACAAATGAGTTGGTTTGATTTATTTTTATAAATTATATCTAACGATATTTTTGCTGCTCTTCTTTAAGTTTTGATCGTCAAGAATAATAGTTTTTAACGATGAATCTTCGATTTTTAGAGACTTTGTTCATGTTTTTCGGGGTTTTGGTCGAAATTTAGTGCGGATAACTGCACTGACTTGAGGAATTGCGCTCCTAGGTGGTGCAACTTTGAACTCGATCACTTGTATGATTAATTGAGTGTCAGACTGTAAGATCATTGTCACGCATTTGGATTATTGTAGTACAAATATACTTGCCATTTATTTATAGTGACCTCAACAAAAAAACATAAATAAAAGGTCTAACGATGGAACTCAATACCCTGATAGTTGGCATCTACTTCCTATTCTTAATTGCGATAGGGTGGATGTTTCGAACGTTTACAAGTACGACAAGTGATTACTTCCGTGGGGGAGGTAATATGCTGTGGTGGATGGTAGGTGCAACCGCATTTATGACCCAGTTCAGTGCTTGGACATTTACTGGTGCAGCAGGTAAAGCCTTTACCGATGGCTTTGCCGTAGCGATTATCTTCATCGCGAACGCATTCGGTTACCTAATGAACTACCTTTACTTCGCTCCGAAGTTCCGTCAACTGCGTGTTGTGACGGTAATTGAAGCGATTCGTATGCGTTTTGGTAAGGTGAATGAGCAAGTATTTACTTGGTCTGGTATGCCAAACAGCGTTATCTCTGCAGGTATTTGGTTGAATGGTCTAGCAATCATCGCATCGGGTATCTTCGGCTTTGATATGACAACGACGATTGTCCTAACGGGTCTGGTTGTACTGGTGATGTCAGTGACGGGCGGCTCTTGGGCGGTAATCGCATCTGACTTTATGCAGATGGTTATCATCATGGCAGTAACGGTGACATGTGCAGTCGTTGCTATTTACCACGGTGGCGGTGTTACGCAGATCATTAGCGACTTCCCAACGGATTCGTTCATCACGGGTGACAACCTTAACTACATGAGCATCTTCAGCATCTGGGCTGTGTTCATCTTCTTAAAGCAGTTCAGCATTACCAACAACATGCTTAACTCTTACCGTTACCTTGCTGCAAAAGATTCAAACAACGCACGTAAAGCAGCACTGCTTGCTTGTGTACTAATGACGCTTGGTCCAATCATCTGGTTCATGCCTTCTTGGTTCATGGCTGGTCAAGGTGTTGATTTAGCAGCTGCTTACCCAGAAGCTGGCAGCAAAGCCGCTGACTTCGCTTACCTTTACTTCGTTCAAGAATACATGCCTGCAGGTATGGTTGGCCTTCTGATTGCCGCTATGTTCGCAGCAACAATGTCTTCAATGGACTCAGGTCTAAACCGTAACTCAGGTATCTTCGTTAAGAACTTCTACGAGCCGATTCTTCGTCCTAAAGCGACAGAGAAAGAGCTAATGGTTGTTTCTAAACTAACGTCTACCTTCTTCGGTATCGCGATCATCTTGGTTGCTCTGTTCATCAACTCTCTTAAAGGTCTGAGCCTTTTCGACACCATGATGTACGTGGGCGCATTGATCGGCTTCCCAATGACAATTCCAGCATTCTGTGGCTTCTTCATCCGTAAAACACCGGATTGGGCAGGTTGGGGCACGCTAGTTGTAGGTGGTGTGGTTTCTTACTTCGTTGGTTTCGTTATCACTGCGGACATGATTCAAAACTGGTTCGGTCTAAATGAACTAACTGGCCGTGAGTGGGCTGACCTGAAAGTGGCTATCGGCCTTATCGGTCACATCATATTTACTGCTGGCTTCTTTATTCTTTCAACACTGTTCTACAAGCCTCTTGCTGAGCACCGTGAGAAAGACGTAGACAAGTTCTTCAACAACCTAGCGACGCCACTAGTTGCTGAAAGTAATGAACAGAAGAAACTGGATAACAAGCAACGTCGTATGTTGGGTTCACTTATCGCGGTAGCGGGTGTGGGCGTAATGACTATGTTCGTACTGCCAAACCCAATGTGGGGACGCATGGTATTCGTTCTGTGTGGCTTGATTGTGTTCTCTGTTGGTCTGTTACTTGTTAAAGCAGTCGATGACAAAGTCGAGCAACAAGACGAAGTGACTCCAGCCGAAGGCTAATTTAATACGCATCCTAAATAACATCACGGCCACCTGAACGGGTGGTCGTCATTTTTATAATCCAAACTTTAATGTGAGATGTACGATGAACAAAAAACTATTATCGGTAAGCATTATTAGCGCGTTCACACTCGCTTTTGCAACAGGCTGTACAACACAAGAAAAAACAGCATCCGTAGTCAGTGTCGCTGAACAAGCTACGCCTGCTGTTAGCGAAATTGACCGTAGTTACCTATTGAGCAGTGACCGCTTAACAGAGGTAGATGGCGACACTTTAGCCGTTGCTTCGGAAGAGCAAGTGGCTGCGCTTAAAGCACAATTTGAAAACCTAAAAGATGGCGACGAAGTGGTTATCCCTGCCGGTAAATACGCGAACTTAGGTCAAGTGACGATCACGGCGAATGACATCACTATCAAGGCAGAGCAAGCAGGTTCTGCGTGGATCACGGGGTTGATTCAGTTTGAACTGAAAGGCGATGACATCACGCTTGATGGCTTGGTATTTACTGAAGGCGGCCCTAAAGAACGCTTTGGTGCAGTTCGTATGATGGGTAATGGCAATACGCTTCAAAACTCAACATTCTACTACTTCAACCACGATTACACGTACGAGCCAGACGAGCGTCGTTCTGAGTATCCAAAGTACCTTTGGGTTTCTCTATGGGGTAAAGACGGCAAAGTCATCAACAACCGTTTCGAAGGTAAGCAAAAACGCGGCACTTTGATTGGCGTACAAAAAGATGACACAGCTGATAACCACCTGATCGCAAACAACATCTTCATGGACCAAAAGCCTAACCAGTTCAACGAATTCGACATTAAAGAAGCGATTCGTTACAACGGCAACAGCTGGGAAGCGATCCGTATTGGTGATTCTAAAGCTTCACAGTGGGATTCAAGTTCTAAGTTCGTGAACAACCTAATGATCGATATGGATGGTGAGCGTGAGCTTATCTCGATTAAGTCGGGCGACAACACGATCTCAGGTAATACTATTTTCCAAAGCACTGCGCTTATTTCACTGCGTCACGGAAAAGGCAACACAGTTGAGAACAACATGATTCTTGGTAATGGAAAGCGCCTAACGGGCGGCGTCCGTATCTACGATGAAGACCATGTGATCCGCAATAACTACATTGCAAATACTCGAGGCCGCGATGGCTTGATTGAAGGCAACGCTGACCTACGTGGCGGCATTGTTATCAACACAGGTATCATCGACGTAGCGAATGGTGAGCAGTTAGATCAATCGGTGAAAGGCAAAGAGCTTAACAAGCAGTGGACACCGAAAAACATCACTATCGAGAACAACTCTCTAGTTGATACTGAGTGGGGCATTGTTTACGGCAACCAAAGTCACCGTGTAAGTTTGTTTGACAACGCAGAAGTGGAAGGCATTTATGCGGGTGTTGATGTGGCGTTTAAACACAATGTGGTTGATAACTCGCAGTCACCTGAATTTGTAAGTGTCCGTGCAACGCAAGACTTCCCATTAGTTGGCGCAACCTACACAGACGAAACTTACGTAGGTCAAGTAACGGATTCTGAACTGATCGAAGGCTACTCGGTTGAGCTACCAAAAGTCGTTGTAGAAAATGGCATTAACGCTTACCAAGGTGAAGGCGCAGACGTGTCTAAACTTGCGGTTGTGACAGCTGAAACAGCGGGTCCAGACTACGTGCTTGAGAATACGACTAAGTAATTTATTAGTTAATGGCTAATGGCTAATGGCTAAAGGTTAATGGCTTGAGCTACCAAATCAATTCACGATAGCTGTCCTGACCATAACACTTAAAAAGCCTCAACAGATAATGTCTGTTGAGGCTTTATCGATCTTAGGTCGTGATCATCTCAATCTTACGTCGAGACTACTGTGATTTATACTTATGCAGTAGATCCCAAGGGATATGACATAAGTGGTGATCTTCAGGGAAGTGACTTAAGTGATGCTGGTGGATGTCGTCGCTGGCAACATAATTGGTCAACGGCAACACCTCAACAGCGATACGGTCGGCATCATCTCTTGAAGAAATATAGTGCTTAGCTTCGGTTAAGTGTTCTGCATTAGTGCTGTATACACCTGTGCGGTATTTCTCTCCGACACCTTGTTTATTCAAGCTGTAAGGGTCGATAATCTCAAACAAGTGTTCCATCAAAATCGTGACTGACGTGATGTTTGGATCAAATTCAATTTGTACGCACTCCGCGTAGCCATTGTAATCGCTTTGTGTGCCGTCGCTTTGTGTCGTTTTGTTCTCTGTTGGCTGGGCGCTTCCATTAGCACGGCCTGCTTCTGTGCTGATAACACCAGGAACGTACTTAATAAATTCTTGTACACCCCACAAGCAGCCGCCAGCTAAATAAATTTGTTCCATACTTCTCTTTGAGCTCTCTGTGTTTGTTGATGTTCGTTAGGTACCCGAATCAATACGATGATACCCGTACGTATAAAAAAGCGTCTATAAAAATGAGCGCGCAAATAAAAACAAGCGTTTAGGCATTGTAAACCTGTGCGACTGAACAAACATAAGTTTAATATGATTTGTGATTATATAAGTCAGTATTGCTTTGTCATCAACTCGAATCTCAACATCAAGTGAGCGTTACTCTAAACATGTTTGATCAAATAAAAGACTTCATTAATCCGAGCAAGAACCCAGACTTGACTCAGGCTCATGAATATCAGCGCAAGCATCTTCCTACATTGTGGCTGTTGGGCAAAACGGGGGCGGGCAAGTCATCGTTTATTCAAGCGGTCACGGGCGACTCTTCTGTAGAAGTGGGCAATGGTTTTGCGCCTTGTACCATGACGGCGATGTCGTATGAGTTTCCGCAAGACAAACCCGTGATGAGGTTTCTTGATACCAGAGGACTCAGCGAAGCGAATTACGATGCGAAAGAGGATTTGGAAGAGATTGGTCAGGCAGGTAATGCGTTAGTCGTTGTAATGAAAGCCGACGAACCTGAACAATCCGCTGTGCTTACGGCTCTAAAACAGATTAAGAAACAGAAGAAGATTAAACACTTGTTGCTGGTTCATACGGCGGTGTTGTCTTCCAGTGAACCAGATCGAGCAAGGCAAATTCAGTTCAACACCAACCAAGTAGAGAAGGCTTGGGGTAAAGAGTTTGAATCGGTAGCGGTCGATTTCGAAACGGATGACAACGCTATGTCTAACAGCGAAGCGGTTTACAACTATGACATCTTGTTAGAAAAGCTGAGCAGTATTCTTCCGGTGATAGGAATGATGGTGCAAGACAAAGAACATTCCACGCAAGAAGAAGCCAACTTTGATCAAGTAGAAAACGAAGTGCTTTGGTATGCAGGAAGTGCCGCAGCGAGTGACCTGATTCCGGGTGTTGGTTTGGTGTCGGTACCTGCGATTCAAGCCAAAATGCTTCACAGCTTGGCCAATCAATATGGGGTCGAATGGAATAAGAGAGTCTTTAGTGAGTTGATAGGCACTCTGGGAAGCAGCTTTGCTTTGCAATACGGAATGAAGCTGGGCACTCGACAGTTGATAAAGCTGATTCCAGTTTATGGTCAAACGGTAGGTGCGGTGGCTGCAGCGGCAATGAGTTTCGGCACCTCTTATGGTTTAGGTCGCGCGGCTTGTTTTTACTTCTATCATAAGAACAAAGGTGAAGAAGTGTCTGAACAAGAGATGCAGAAGATCTACAAAGAATCTCTGAAAAAAGGAAAGGCGGCGTCGGGTTATGAAGAAAATTAGAAACCTATTTCGATTACTGGCGGTGCTATCGAGCGGACGCTGGGGCATTGCCCTGATTTCGGCGATCTTCCCAAGCATTATCATGATGGGTTTTGGTGTCTTCTTGGCGATCAAATACGGTTATCTACTCGAAATGTCGATTGCCATTGCCGTGAGTACCTTGGTGTTCACCATTCCTTTATTCATTTCTAGCCGTTCTTCAAGCCGCTCTTCAAATAAAGAGTCTTTCTCGAATAAAGAGAGTGGCGGCCTTGGCGAGGATACTGCTGAAGCTGAATCACAGCATAAAAAAGCTGATATCAACGATGCATTGGTTAAGGCTTCGGCTGATTGGTCTCAAAAAGAACTGTCGATCTGGAATGATTCAAAACACCATGTACGCCAACAATTAATGGTCGACATAGAGTGGGGTAACCTAGACCAAACCGGTTTAGAGGTACTTGAATTTGTTGCGAAAAAGTTTGATAAGAAATCGCTCGATTTCTCGATTCCTGAAGGGCTAAAGCTGTTCGAAGAGGTAAGCCGACGCTACAAATTGGTAGTGCGAGAGCATATCCCCGGCATTGAGTATCTCAAGGTTTCTTACATCAAAGCGGGCTACGAAGCCTACGATAAATACGGTGAGCTAGGACAGAAGATCTTCAAAGCGGCTATTTGGGGTAACCACCTTAAAAACTTGTATTTGAATCCACTCAAGGTGATTTCTGATTTAGGGAGAGAGCAAGCGACATCTTCAATGACAAGAGGTGTGGTTGATGACATGCAATACGCCGCCAAACAAGCCTTATTAGATGAAGTTGCGGCGGTGGCGATTGATCTCTATAGCGGACGTTTCAGCATTGAAGATGAAGCATTGAAAGCGTCCGATGTTTCTGAACTCGACGAACAACGCTTTGCTCCAGAGCTAGAGCCTGTGCGAATCGTGCTGGTGGGACAAACCAGTTCGGGTAAATCTTCACTTATCAATGCACTCAAGCAAGAGTTGGTTGCAGAAGTGGATGTGCTGCCATCAACCGACACTTCAACGGTGTATAACGCGTTTGTCGACGACAATGATGTTCGCGTTGTTGATCTTCAGGGGCTTGATGGCAATCCTAAAACCGAAGCCTTAATGCTGAAAGAGATGACCCAAGCGGATGTGGTGCTATGGGTGCTTAAAGCCAATCAGTCTGCACGTGATTTGGATAAGCAATTGAAAGATAAATTTGATGCTTTCTATGACGATCCTAAGAACATCTCACGCAAGAAACCGATTGTGGTGTCGGTTGTGAATCAGGTAGACAGATTAAAGCCTGTAGACGATTGGCAGCCACCGTATGACTTAGAGAATCCAACATCGACCAAAGCGAAGATCATTGCTCAAGCGCTCGAATACAATCATATATTGCTGCAAACCGATATCGTGTTACCGCTGGCGATTGCGCCAGAAAAGGTACAGTTTGGTTTAGATAGTTTAAGGCAGACGTTGATAGAGCGTATCGCTGACGCAAATAACGTTCAGAGAAACCGCCAACGTTTAGAAGCCATGAAAAGAGGCTCGTCGGTTAAAGGCCAACTGAATAAAGCAGTCAAAGTGGGTAAGAAGGTGGCACCCAGCGCATTGAAAGCGGCGACACCAAAACTGGCTGAAATGGCCATCAAGCAAGCCGTGAAGAAGAAGTAAGTCATTCACTGCGAATACGGTTCTGGTGAGGTTTGAGCCTCATCAGAATTTATCTTTTCTAGATCGGCGAGTTTTGGATCTTGGCTTTATTAGATGATGGCTTTATTAGATGATGGCTTTTTTAGAAAATAGCTATCTTCGCCCCTTATTAGAGAGGTGTTGATTTCAAAAGAGATTTGATATTATTAAGGTTCTCGCTGAACTAGTTTAATAGCATATAAACAGCTGTGATTCACATTTTATATAACACGCTATCGTATTTAATCATCATTCTAAATATTGATCACATTTATACTTTTTTAAGCTGTATTTATAAAACAATTGCACTATATTTAAACTTCGGATCATCTTGATTTCAACGTAGGGATATATTGTGAACATGTATCTGAAATGGCAATCAACAACTTGGCTAACCTTGTTAGCTTGGTATACCTTAGATCACCAACTCTCGTTCCACCTTTCTTCAGAGTAGTACCCTCTAGGCGTCACGCGCCAGCAAAGCAGCGAGCTTTGTTTACCTATCAGCAGCTTTGATAACCTTTGAACGTATGAATGTCGCACTTATTATTCCGTGTGGGGTATTCGTTTTTTGTCGTTCTCGCTAATTATCTTAGCCTCTGTTTAGGTTTGATTAATAAGTCATTATTTAATTTGTTTATTTTCACTGTTAATTTTCTGTGTATCTTTATACGGAACTATTAATTTAATAGTGAGGACTCGTGACATCTAAAGAAAATACATTTCGACCTGATCGGAATGTATTGAAAGGTATTATTATGGAAAACTTCAAACATCTACCAGAACCGTTTCGTATTCGTGTTGTAGAGCCAGTAAAAAGAACAACTCGCGCCTATCGTGAACAAGCCATTGTCGACGCGGGCATGAACCCATTTTTGCTCGACAGTGATGATGTGTTTATCGACTTACTGACAGACAGCGGAACAGGATCTATCACTCAGCGTATGCAAGCCGCGATGTTAATGGGTGATGAAGCTTACAGTGGTAGCCGCAGTTACTACGCATTGTCGAATGCGGTTAAGGATATCTTCGGTTACGAGTTGACGATTCCAACACACCAAGGACGCGGTGCAGAGCAGATCTACATTCCGGTTCTTATTAAGAAGCGTGAAATGGAGAAAGGGCTCGATCGCAGCAAAATGGTCGCCTTGTCGAACTACTTCTTCGATACAACACAAGGCCACACTCAAGTGAATTGCTGTGTGGCGAAGAACGTTTATACCAAAGAAGCGTTCGATACCTCAGTGAACGCGGATTTCAAAGGCAACTTCGATGTGGTGAAGCTGGAAGAAGCGATCTTAGAAGCGGGCGCAGCCAATGTTCCCTACATTGTGAGCACCATTACTTGTAACTCTGCTGGTGGACAGCCAGTGTCTATCGCCAATCTAAAAGCCGTGTATGAAATCGCTCAGAAGTACGATATTCCTGTGATCATGGACTCGGCACGCTACGCAGAAAATGCCTACTTCATTCAACAACGTGAAGCGGGTTATCAGGATTGGACAATCGAACAGATCACGCGTGAGTCTTACAAATACGCGGATGGTTTAGCTATGTCTGCCAAGAAAGATGCCATGGTACAAATGGGCGGCTTGTTGTGCTTTAAAGACGACGCTTTCATGGATGTGTACACAGAGTGTCGAACCTTGTGTGTGGTGCAAGAGGGCTTCCCAACCTATGGTGGCTTAGAAGGTGGCGCGATGGAGCGTCTTGCGGTTGGCCTTTATGACGGCATGCGCCAAGATTGGTTAGAGTACCGTATTGGCCAGGTTCAATACCTTGTTGATGGCTTAGAAGCGATGGGCATCGTGTGCCAGCAAGCAGGCGGTCATGCTGCGTTTGTCGATGCGGGTAAATTGCTGCCTCATATCCCGGCTGGTCAGTTTCCCGCACATGCTTTGGCGTGCGAACTCTATAAAGTCGCGGGTATCAGAGCGGTTGAGATTGGGTCTTTGCTGCAAGGACGCGACCCAGCAACAGGTGAACAACACCCATGTCCTGCTGAGTTGTTGCGCCTTACCATTCCTCGCGCGACCTACACACAAACGCACATGGACTTCATCATCGAAGCATTCGAAAAAGTGAAAGAGAATGCTGGGAAAGTGAAAGGGCTCGATTTTACTTACGAACCGCCGGTGTTAAGACACTTCACCGCGCGCTTGAAAGAGGTAGAGACTAGCGAGAAAAAAACAGGAAAAAAGAACGAACAAACGCTCGAAGAAGCATTTTAAAATAAAAACATAAGCGAATAGTCACTAGAACCCTAATCAAAGGCTCCCTCGGGAGCCTTTTCTTTTTTTGGATGGTAGGGGAGTTAGGCAGTTAAGCCTTTAAGTAGTTAACCCGTTAAAAGCTGAACTACGCTTGTTTGTTTTTCAGGGTAGACTTCAACATTTGGAATAACCACTGATTCAAAGGTGCGTCTTTTTGCGAGCGGCGGCAGCTCATCACATAGCTCACATCTATGGTTCATGTTCGATTGTTAAAGTTACTCCAACAAAAACACAGATACCAAACGAACAAAGAATTAGAAATACAACGAGGTGATGTATGAACAAGTTAATCGCACTAGGCTTAATGGCTCTTTCAATGAACACGGCTTTTGCTGCCGACGGTACGTATACAGGGACTATCGACATGACAAGAAGCGAAGGTAATCAAGTAAAGGCTGAGCGTGTTGAATCTGACTTAACACTGGAAGGAAGAAATGAAGCGTCTAACGGCGGAATCCAATTCCAAAAGAACGTAGATCAAGACCAAACGATCCAGCTTACAGGTCGTCGTGATTAACGTTAAAGATGTGCTTACCATTGTCATGAGAAATGCTGCGCCCTCGGGTGCAGCATTTTTCGTTATTGGGTTGTGGAGTATTTTATAAACTCTAGCGATCTAGCCTTGGCATGTTGTGTAACGTGTGGCATTTTGTTGTTCTCAAATTTAGATCGCTATTAGGTGTTGGTTAAGCATTACAAACCAGTAAGCGAACGACTCGAAAGGACAAGGAATGACTCAAAAAGAAACGGGAATGATTCGTCATATTCTACTGATTAAGTTTAAAGAAAACGCTGAGGCTTCAGAGGTTCAAAAACTAAAGATGCTGTTTGAAGCGATGCCAAACAAGGTTGAAGGGGTCACTTCAGTAGAATGGGGATTAAATGACAGCCCTGAAAACAAGAATCAAGGTTATACCCACTCGGTGTTAATGACGTTCGCCGATGAAGAAGGCCGCCAGAATTACCTTCCGCACCCTGAGCATGATGCGCTGAAAGATGTGTTTCGTCCGCTTTTAGAAGACATCATTGTGTTTGATTACTCCCTGTAATTAGGTTCTGAGTAGGTCTCTTGTGTTTGACTTACCTTCGATAATGAAGAGTTAGGGCCTAGAGATTAAGCCCTAACTAAATAAGAAACGACTTACTCTGTTGGCGAAATCGTGACTGGTGCAAACGATGCGACAGCATTTCCGCCTGCGCCCGGACGGTCTACATAAGGCGTGTTCTGCATTAAGGTGTAGTACACATCCACGAAGTCATCATCATTCACTAATACGCCATCAGGAATCACGTCGATAATCTTGCCTGTGATCTGAGGGATGATCGCATAACCTTGAACTTCTGGATCAGGAATCATCTTCAGTATCTCTTCTGCGGCTTGAACTAAGAGTTTTGCTAGCGCTTTGTAGTCTGTGCCATCATCGTGTTCCATTAAGATCATGTCTGCAGCGCCCCAACGGTAGCGAGGCCAGAAGATGACGGTCTGGTTCGGGTAGTACGTTTGTTTGTCGTAGTCCAGATAAGGCATCTCAACGAGGTCGATCTGGGGCTCTAAACGACTTGAATCGACACCCGTCACGATAGCGTAGATTTCCGCTTTACCAGAGATCCAAGGTTCTTGGTCGACGGCTAAACGGATTTTGGTTAATTGTGTGGTATTCAACGGCTCAGGTTCCGACAAGGCCATCGAGCGACGTGCCCTGTTCATCAAAGACGATTTTTGAGGTTTACTCTCGTCGGTATTGGTATCGCTAACGGCATTGATTTGCGTTGTAGTACCCAGGTTTTGCATCTCTGCCTGCATCGCCATTAGGCCTGCTTTGAGCTCTTCAGCACCGTTACTATCAACCACAAACACTGGGACGTCTGGCATTTGGTACACGTCTAGTTCGTGAACCTGCCCATACACATCATAGGCTTCGATGTATTGCCAGTTTGAATCATCGCCTGATGGTTCGAAAGCAAACAGCGGGTTTTCACCATTCTTCCAAGCTTCGATCATCGCTTCATCAGCCATGCGAACCTCTAACACAGAGTCGCTGAAGTCGTTGATCCCTTTCATCTTGCGATAACCAAGATCCGCTTTCTGCATCCGGCTTGAAAATGCAGAGTAGGGCTGAGTAGAGCTCAATTTATCTACAGGCGCGGATAAGTTCTTTTCTGAGATCTGAGCCTTCAATGAAAGCTCAAGATCGGAATAACGCTCGCTGATTTGTAACGCCAAAGATTGCTTTTGCGCAGCGCTACTTTCTGCAATACCTAATGAATCCGTTGTCTCAATATTTTGCGCATAAGACTGGAAGCCAACCACTGTCGTTGCAAGCACCATACTGATAGGAAAAGATGGTCTCATAAATAGTCCTTATTTTAGTTTTTATCATTAATAGAGCATTTGCCCTATAAGGATTAACCTATCAGTAACGTGAATGTGTTCAAAAGTTAGTCAGTTATTTTTGTTTCGTTGTGCAGCACAGGATCTCAATTTAAACTGTTTTTATAAAACAATACCTAAGTAACCTTGATATTTATAAATTAATAAACGTATCAGTAAATAACTTACAATATTATTAGCTACTACGGTGTGTCATAAAAAAACCTACTCAAAGTGAGTAGGTTTTTATTTCGCGGTTAACCGCTAGTTCTCGATTTACAACTTGTTTGAGAGGCTCGCTCTAACTCAATCTAAACGTAACGTTAGGCCAGAGTAGTTCGAGTATCCGCGCAGTAACACATGATAGGTCACACCCGACTGAGCGCTCACACTGCACTGCTCAATGTTTCCAGCGCGATAAGGGCGACAGTCGTAACTTGATGTTGTTGGCTTGCTTCCCGATTTCACATAAAGGTCGGCATCACCTGAACCACCAGACATTGAAACCGTCACGTTGGATGCAGAATCAACGGTGAACGTGTAGAAGCTCTCTGAAGATTGGTTTCCACTTAAGTTCGAAATCGGTGTGCCTTTCGTTAATACATTGCCAGTTGGAGGCGTGACACCACAACTTGCATTAACGCCGACGGTATTAAAAGCATCTTCAACATCGGCAACCACATAGCCCATGTCTGCTGCGGCTTTCGCTACGCCACAAGCTCCTGCGTCAAAGGTACTGTTTGCCGTCCAATACAACTGGTTGGCAACCGTGAATATTTCAAAGCCCTTACGTACATTCCAACCCGATTTGTTCGCTAAAAGATAAAAGGCACGGTTATAAACACCGCTAGATAAGTGAACGTTTAAACCGTCGTAGTATTGCGAGGCGTGATCAATCGAACGACCATCTTTTGAAGGTTGATCAAAGTAACGCAAGCCGCCTTCTGATTTGAATATATCGCTTCCGACCACCCAATCCACACTGCCACGTAAGTAGTATTCAGCCGCTTCGCCCGCAATATCGGAGAAGGCTTCATTGATACCGCCCGACATGTTTTGGTACACAAGGCCGGAGTTTTGCTCGGTGAACCCGTGGCTAACCTCGTGAGCACTCACGTTGATATCGACCAATGGGTAAAAGGTGTTTTTGCCATCTCCAAATGTCATGGATGAGCCATTCCAAAAGGCGTTTTCATAATCGGTACCGTAATGAACGCGCATCGTCAGCTGGAAAGTTAAAGGCGACGTGTTCATCCAATCTTTATACATATCGAACACGACATTACCAAAGTAGTGCGCATCGTTGAGAGGCGAGTAAGCCCCGTTGATGTATTTATGATCGGTGTAGTTGGTTCCGTCGGCACAGTTGTAGCTGTAGGCTGCGCTGCCAGACGTTCCGTTCCTCAAATCGACTGTCTTAACTGAATCATTTTCTAACGTACAAGTCGTGCCTGCTTTGTCGATGGGAAAGCTAGGGAAGTCACTACCATATTCATATCGAGTGGTTTTTATATTACCACCGGGGCCAGTACCCAATGCTTTAGCGTGGTTCAACCCATTCCATTTTTGGAGCACATCGCCAGTCGTGGCATCAATAAAGTAGAAAGGGCGCTCTGGCATAGAGGACGCGATAAAGAAATCGACCAGATACACCACTTGGGCGACTTGGTTCTCATCCAATCTCACCATCAGTTTCGCGTTTTTGTTTTCAATCGACTTTTTGCCGACAGTAAACGTGCGGTGAGAGGATATCGCAGCTTCAATCGCTTGTTCTCGATTCAGTTTTGGCGCGATGCTGGATAGGTCACCACTGATCCCCTGTGCCATGGAGCCGAACACCTGAGTGGGTTGGTTCTTGGAAAGGGTGGCGACAACGGAGGTATCAAAGACGGGTAAACCTAGGTGAGTTTGTTGATAGCGGACTTTCGTTTTTCCATTGGGCAATACCACCCGTTTAACTTCAGAAAAACCTAATTCAAGTGGGGCAACACTCTTCGACTGCTCGACGAGGCTTTGTTGTAGTAATGCATCATTATCGACTCTGACCATTTCTGCAGCGTGTGCATTAAAGCCAAAAGATGTACCTAGAATAGCTGCTATTTTCCAGCTTAGTTGACGTTGTTGGTTCATTTTTCGTTCCTGATTTTAATATAAACTCCTTCTTCCCAACGGCTTTATAGGAAGTCTATATGCAATACATCTGTGCCATGTGTTGCGAATCAAGATTGGAAGAGCATTTGGATTTATGACAAGTTTATCAGGGAGATTTATTTTTAGAGTATGTAATTCAAAGTTTACAAAACTCTTATTGATCAAATTGTTTTTTATAAAATTAAATTTTATAATTTATCGTAAACATATGAAGGGGTGGGAGTTATTAAAATCTGTTTTGTTTGAATATATAGAATGAAATTATCTAAGTTAACTTCGATATTTTTCTGATTTTATCTTAATTACAAATTAGTAAACAACTGGTTTTTTGAAGTGGGAATATTGTCTTTATTATCAATAGTAAACTTGTATTAACAATACCACTAAGCACAGATCTCATCTTTTTTAACACTTAGTCTCGTTAGATAGGAAAACATCTACATTTTCATGTTCAATCACAAACTAAGAACGATAAGTCATTGTTATGAATGGAGTGAGTCGCTTAAGATAGACAGCATAAGAAACTAGACAGAAAAATTCTGCATTTAAATACAGAATTTGTCTGTCTAATAGCTGTTAGTTGCCTTCAACAACTTTGAGTAAGGGTTTAACAATGATCGAGAATCTTCCCGAACCAGATGAATTTAAAAGTCTTAGCATCCAATATTTGGCGCAGTCTATAGATCATGTTTTCAAAACGGAGCAAGCTATTTCGCCCGCTGTAATTGTAACGGGTTTTGGTGACAGTGACTTGGAAGAGGAATGGGAGTCAAGGCAAGGGGTCCTTGGTAACTCATTGATAATGCTATTTCTTAGCATTGAAAACTACTTTAAGTATGAAGTCAGCAAACTAAATCCATACGAATTATTAACTGATGAGTCCAAAGTTCATATAGAAACTCCAGAAATAGTTGATTTTGAAGAACTGTATTTAGAGGGGAGTGAAATTTTATGCGCAAAGTATCAAAAACTCACAGGTGAGACTCTAGATGGTAATGCACTAAAGATGCTCGATGAACTAAGAGTTAAACGAAATAAGTTTACTCATGGTTTGCATCGAGACTTTATCGAACCAAATTACATTGTTGAGGTTATTGCAGAGTTCTTAACTTTAATTTGGGGTACATCTTGGATTTCAGATTTCAGAGAGGTTATGGTCACAGAACCATTATATGGTCTCTTTGACGAAGATGAAGAGAACATGCAGTTGCTGCAGTACTTTAAGTTCTTTGAAGACTACTTGTCCCAACGAAAATTCAAAAAGTTGATCGGTATGCCTAACAGTGGGCGGAGATACCTTTGTCCCCATTGCCAAGAAAACTCTATTGAAACAGGTGGTTTAATCAATGCAAATTTTGCATGTTTAGAGCCAAATGAACCGGATGCCATCGAACTTCACTGTTGGTTATGCGACGGGTATGCAGAGGTAAATCGAACCCCATGTGAACATGAAGAATGCCTTGGCAACGTTATTTATCCTGAGGATTCGAGTATGTTTCATATGACTAATATTTGTTTAACCTGCAGTGGTGAACAAGGCAGCTAACAAACGACTATGGCGTCAATGATTAATTTTTGGCTGTGTTTTCATCCCACATGGCGCCATCTCTGAGCATAGAGTTAAGTGTCACAACCATCTTTCGTACGCACGCGATTATTGCGACTTTTTTAGGTTTCCCAGCAGCTAAAAGTCGAGCATAAGTCGCTTTGAATATGGGGTTACATTGCATGGCTGACATCATCGCCATGTATAAAACGGTTCGTACTTGCGCTCGACCGCCTTGGATCACGCGCTTACCT
>NZ_JBGONQ010000007.1:0-150257 GCF_041439145.1 Vibrio sp. 1F255
GATTAGTCAAATATGGCGTCGTTGAACCTCAAGCTGATTTGATCAACAACGCCCTATCAGTATTAGAAACCAACTGATACTGATAGTACTACTGATTAAAGAAAGTAACTTATCTTTCCCAGTACGCTTCTTCTAGGCTATCTTCTCTTTCAGGAAGGCCACGAGATAAACGTGGAGAGTGTTGAACCAACACTTCATAGCTAGCACGGTTAGAATATTTACAAACTTGTGAGAACGAAGAGTACGTCAAGAATGAATGTTGGTGTTTACTTGAGTTTGGCACGTTTTCTTTGTGGTACTTATTAGCAGCCATATCATGTAATAAAGCTGATAACGCAGCATCACCTGCACCATTGGTATTTTTGATCTTTTCTGGTCCACCCATGTATGGCGCAATGTGCGAATACACTTTAGTTGGGTTTTCACATAAATCTTTATGCGCAGGACGGCTAAATTCAAAACGGTTGAATTCCGCAATTGAACCTGGAAGTAAAGGCAGTGACGTTTCACGCTTAGCTGCATCTTCTGTATAACCAGCCATAAATAGGCCAACAGGTCCCGCAGTACATAGAACAAGGTCTACCCAGTCTAGCGCTTTATCTGATGCAGCCAGTGGATCGCTTTCACCCGTTAACGCTTCAGCTTCGTCTTCATTCATTGCAACAACCGTTACGTGTTGCTCAAGGAAATCTTTCCAGAATTCTGGATCATCTTGAATAACGAACTTAGTACCTAGTGTAAGAACGACTGGCACATCGTATTTCTTCGCGTATTCGATCGCTTTCATTGTTGCTTCAGGCATCGGGTCGCCTGGCTTACAGCGAACTAAATAAGCCGTTAAAACTAAAGCAGAAGCACTTTTGAAGATTTTTTCAGGAATGCTTTCTGGTTTTAATTGGTTCATTTGTCCTTCGCTAATTGCGAAAGTACGTTCACCGTCTTCTGTAATTAATGCAAAGCAGCGACCAATTGCGCCATCTACCCCTTGTAAATGGTTCAGATCCATTCTGCTTGATGTATTACATAAATAGCGATAACCGTAACTACCAATCTTAATATCTTGGCTCATTACACCTAACAGTGTAGAACGGTCATCCGCTAGCACTGAATAGTTGTGTAATGTGTTACCAATTGTGCCACCAGCGTATTCATTGGTAATCAGGCACTGCTCTTTTAATTCTTGATACAAAGATTCAGCGGCTGCGTCGCCAATAACCAGTGAATGTCCCTTGCTCAAACCATACTTCTCAATAAGTTCAGAACTCACCTTTGCTTCAATATCCACCAATGTTTGGTCAATACCGATAATATGAGTGCGTGACATTCTTTTACTGCTTTGAGCTTGGCTCACTAGAGGATCACGAGCGTGAACCGGAAAGTAGTGCTTTGATTTACGTTGTCCAGGGAATTTCATAGGGCTAGTCTAAGTCAAGGGGAAATAGGTGGCGGATTCTACCGCGCTATATTTAACGCGGCAATCTTTCAAACTATAGCAAACGTTTGCTGAAGGTTTTTTTTATTCGCCTTCCATAAAGCTTAAATCAGGCAGCATGCCCAAATGCTCTGCGTAACGTTTTTGATTAAACTCCGCGCCGTTTTTCATAACGTCAAATACTTCAATTGCCAGTGCACATGCCATAGCCGCAATTGCTTCTTCACGTGGAGTGCCTGTCATCATTAAACGCATCAACGTCTCTTTCACTTTCACTGGTTCGCCATCTTCAAGCTGGTTCTCGATGATCTCAATCAGCTCTTCTTCTTGCATAAATTCATTTTGTTCAGACATTTTTTTATCTCAGGTCTTGGATTTCGAGCGACTATGCCACATATACTTCTGACATCCTAGCGACTCACCTCGCTCTCATGCGATTCTCTAACAAAGTCAGCGCACTATTTGTGCAAATGAAACTGTGATTCCGGTCTCGGATCTGTCACGGCGTTTCTCTTTCTGTTAGAATCTGCGACCAAGTAATAGTAACGGTGTTTAGACATGTCAGATATCAGCTCTGGAAACAGCGAAAAGAAAGTAATTGTCGGTATGTCCGGCGGTGTAGATTCGTCAGTATCGGCGTATCTTCTTCAGCAACAAGGCTATCAGGTAGAAGGCCTTTTCATGAAAAACTGGGAAGAAGACGATAACGAAGAATACTGCACGGCAGCTGAAGATCTTGCTGATGCTCAAGCGGTATGTGACAAACTAGGTATCCACCTTCACACTATCAACTTTGCTGCAGAATACTGGGACAACGTATTCGAATACTTCCTTGAAGAGTACAAAGCAGGTCGTACACCTAACCCAGATATTCTTTGTAACAAAGAAATCAAATTTAAAGCATTCTTAGAGTTTGCGGATGAAGTGCTAGACGCAGACTACATTGCGATGGGTCACTACGTTCGTCGTACTTTCCCAACTCAAGAAGAGCTTGATGCTGGCGTAAAACCAGAAATGCTACGCGGTCTAGACAGCAACAAAGACCAAAGTTATTTCCTATACACGCTAAGCTCAGATCAAGTGGCACGCAGCCTATTCCCTGTCGGTGAATTAGAGAAGCCAGAAGTGCGATGTATTGCTGAAGAGCAAGACTTGATCACAGCTAAGAAGAAAGATTCAACAGGCATCTGCTTTATCGGTGAGCGCAAGTTCACTGAGTTCCTAGGCAAATACCTACCAGCACAACCGGGTAACATCGAAACACCTGAAGGCCAAGTGATTGGTCAACACCAAGGTTTGATGTACCACACGCTAGGTCAGCGTAAAGGCCTTCATATTGGCGGCACTAAAGGTGGTGGCGGTAACGAAGAACCATGGTTTGTTGGTGAAAAAGATCTGAAGCGTAATGTTCTGATCGCAGTACAAGGTAAAGATCACCCTCTTCTAAAATCAGAAGGTTTGATCGCTTCTCAGCTTCACTGGGTAAATCGCACACCAATTACTGAAGTTATGACATGCACGGTAAAAACACGTTACCGTCAAACCGATATTCCTTGTACAATCATCCCAATTGATGATGAGAACATTAAGGTTATTTTTGATGAGCCACAGATTGCTGTGACCCCTGGTCAATCGGCAGTGTTCTACCTAGACGACGTTTGTCTTGGTGGTGGTATCATCGAAAAGCGCATCTAATCAATCAAACGATAAACGATAGAAGACAACTAGGAGTTACTACGTGGCTAATACACTTTATGACCGTACTATTGCTTTCGCCGGAATTTGCCAAGCTGTGGCTTTGGTTCAACAAGTAGCGAAAGACGGCCATTGTGATAAAGATGCCTTCGAAGCTTCACTCAGTGCCATTTTAAATACCAACCCAGCGAATACCGTGGGCGTGTTTGGACGTGAAGCGAACCTAAAGCTTGGCCTGGAGTGCTTAGTAAAAGGTATCGATAGTACTCCAGCAGGTAGCGATATCACTCGTTACATCATCAGCTTGATGGCGCTTGAGCGTAAGCTGTCTTCTCGCAACGATTCTATGTCTCAGCTTGGTGATCGCATTCAAACTGCAGAGCGCCAAACTGAACACTTTGATCTGTTTGACGAGCAAATGATCAGCAACCTTGCGAGTATCTACCTTGATGTCGTCAGCCCTATCGGCCCTCGCATTCAGGTTTCTGGTACTCCGTCTGTACTTCAGCAGACATCGAGCCAACATAAGGTTCGCGCACTGCTTCTATCAGGGATTCGAAGCGCTGTGTTATGGCGTCAAGTTGGCGGTAAACGTCGCCACCTTATCTTCGGTCGTAAGAAGATGATCGAGCAGGCTCAAATCCTACTAGCTCGAATGTAGTTTATTAGCTCGCGCCTCGTCGCGAGCTTGTTTTTTGTATCAACACAACTCTCACGCAAACGATTGCGCAATGTGCGTGACAATTGAGATTGTTACTGGTATAAACCTCTCAAAATTTAGAAAACTCAATTCAGGAGAACACCATGGAACTGTCAGCATTGACTGCTGTTTCACCAGTAGACGGCCGTTACGGAAGTAAGACTATTGCATTACGCAGCATCTTTAGTGAGTTTGGACTACTAAAGTACCGCTCTATCGTTGAAATTCGTTGGTTACAAAAGCTTGCAGCAACTGATGCAATCAAAGAAGTACCAGCGTTCAGTGCAGAAGCTAACCAGTTTCTTGATGAACTAGCCGCTAACTTCAGCGAAGAAGATGCTCTACGTATCAAAGAGATCGAGCGCACGACTAACCACGACGTTAAAGCGGTTGAGTACTTCTTGAAAGAGAAAGTTGCTGGCGTTCCTGAACTTCACGCTGTAAACGAATTTATTCACTTTGCATGTACTTCTGAAGACATCAACAACACCTCTCACGCGCTTATGCTTAAAGAAGCTCGTGACACCGTGATTCTTCCAGAAATCCGTAACGTAATTGATGCTATCAAAGCACTTGCGAACGAGTACCGTGATATTCCATTACTGTCTCGTACACACGGTCAGCCAGCTTCTCCTTCTACTATGGGTAAAGAGATGGCTAACGTTGCGTACCGTATGGAACGTCAATACAAGCAAATCGAAAACGTTGAGATCCTAGCGAAAATCAACGGTGCTGTAGGTAACTACAACGCACACCTTTCTGCATACCCAGAAGTTGAATGGCACCAGTTTAGCGAAGAGTTCATCACTGAATCTCTTGGCGTAACTTGGAACCCGTACACAACTCAAATCGAACCTCACGATTACATCGCTGAGCTATTCGATGCAATTGCTCGTTTCAACACTATCCTTCTAGACTTCGACCGTGACGTTTGGGGCTACATCGCTCTTGGTCACTTCAAGCAGAAGACTATTGCTGGCGAAATCGGTTCTTCGACAATGCCGCATAAAGTTAACCCAATTGACTTCGAAAACTCTGAAGGCAACCTTGGTCTAGCGAACGCAGTATTCAGCCACCTTGCACAAAAACTTCCAGTTTCTCGCTGGCAGCGTGACCTTACTGACTCTACGGTTCTTCGTAACCTAGGTGTGGGTGTTGGCTACGCAATCATTGCATACACTTCGACTCTGAAAGGTATTAGCAAGCTTGAAGTTAACCGCGCTGCGCTACTTGCTGAACTAGACAAGAACTGGGAAGTATTGGCTGAACCAGTACAAACAGTAATGCGTCGTTACGGCATCGAAAAACCATACGAGAAGCTAAAAGAGCTAACTCGTGGTAAACGTGTAGATGGCGAAGGCATGCGTGCATTCATCGATGGTCTTGAGATCCCTGAAGACGAGAAAGTTCGCCTGAAAGAGATGACTCCAGCGAACTACATCGGCCAAGCAATCGAGCTAACTGACAAACTGTAAGGTTCGAATTTCGAATCACAGAATAGACTAAGGCTTCCCATGTGGAAGCCTTTTTGTTGAGCGGAACAAAGTGTATTGAGCACAAGAGACGTCAGCAAAATAATACAAAGCAACCCAGTATCATTACCCTACTCATCTCAATCCGTGCGATATCAACCAATCAATATCGTAATGCTTCATCACCAGTAACCCTCTATCGCCAGACACCTATTCCTCGAATACTTACTGTCTTAGATGCCAAGATCAAAAAAGACCTCCCGAAGGAAGCCTTTCAAATGTATCTTGTCGATTAGCGACTGAAGAATACGTAGCGATTACATGTTACGTAGAGAAGCAATACGCTTGTCTAGCGGCGGGTGGCTCATTAGAAGCTCTGTTAGAGACTTCTTACCGTTGATACCAAATGCCATCATAGAACCTTCTAGTTGTGGCTCATGGCTCACCTTTAGGCGCTCTAGCGCTGCAATCATCTTCTCTTTACCTACTAGGTTCGCTGCACCTGCATCGGCATGGAATTCACGATGACGGCTGTACCACATCGTAATGAAGCTTGCTAAGAAACCAAATACCAATTCCAACACCATAGACACACCGAAGTACACCATCATGTTGCTGCCACCCTCTTCTTCGTTGTCATTCGACGCAACAATGTTGGCGATGAAACGAGATAGGAAGATAACGAACGTGTTCACTACACCTTGCATTAACGTCATGGTCACCATATCACCGTTCGCGATGTGGCTCACTTCATGCGCTAATACTGCTTCAGCTTCATCACGCGTCATGTTGTGCAGCAGGCCTGTTGATACTGCTACCAATGAATCGTCACGCTTAGCACCTGTCGCGAATGCGTTGATGTCTGGCGAGTCGTAGATCGCCACTGTTGGCATACCAATACCAACTTGTTGAGATTGACGGCTTACCGTCTCCATCAACCAATGTTCTGTTTCGTTACGTGGGCTTTCAATGACCATGCCGCCTACCGAGCGTAGCGCCATTTTCTTCGACATCATTAATGAAATGAATGAGCCGCCAAAACCAAATACCGCAGCCATCACCAATAAACCTGAGAGGCTACCGGGTTGCATACCTGTAACTGCGTATACAACATTAAGAACAACACTTAGTACCAATACAACCGCTAGGTTAGTTGCAAGGAACAACATTACTCGCTTCATTACTTATCTCCGCATGAAAGCTGTTTTTATAAACTTATTGTTATAGACAAGGTAGACAGCAATAGATTCCAACCTTGAAGACTTATACTTACTTATACATATAGTCTTAGATTAAGAAAACAAGGTTAAGCATTAAATTGCAACATTTGATTACGAGACCATATCCGAATTAAATCCACTCTATTAGACCTAAGTCGTATGGTGTCGATATAACAATCCGTTTACAGTGACTTCAGATGATTTATTGGCTAGTCCATGTACAAAAAGGAAAGGATCATGGTTGAAGGTACTAACACTCAAATGGCTATCGATTTACTGTGCTGTCACCTAGGGATTACTGAAGAAGAAGCGAAAAAGCAGGTTGGAATCCTAACACCGCAAACGGCACAGACAAAAATCACAGAAACTCAGCAAGCTTTAATGGGACTGACTAAAGAACATTAGTTCTAAGCTTGTTTATTAAAAGACCGGTTGTTTATCAACTCAAGGTCTAAAGGCTTAAAATAGCAAAAGGGCTGCAATCGCAGCCCTTTTCTTATTTAGTACATAACGTGGTAATTAAAGCTCAAGCAATGGCTGTACATTAATGTACTTGCCAATATTCTTAGACTTCGCTTTTGGTACGTAAGGGATCTCACCTAACTTTGGTGCACCTAGCTTATCTTCAAGCATCGCAATAATATCAGCGTAATGTTCAGTGCCTGGATTAATACGGTTTGCTACCCAACCAACTAAGTTTAGTCCGTCAGCACGAATCGCTTCAGCAGTTAGCAGTGCGTGGCTCAAACAACCAAGCTTAATACCCACAGTCAGTACCACTGGAAGCTGCTCTTTTTTAACCCAGCTAGACAAGTATTCATCATCTGAAACCGGTACACGCCAACCACCAGCACCTTCAACTAACACGATGTCAGAGTTTTGCTTATGCTCTTCCAGCTTTGCAGATAATACGGCTTCATCAATCACCACGCCGTCATGCTTAGCAGCGATGTGAGGCGATGATGGTAGCAACAACGCGTATGGATTGACGTCTTCGTAAGCAATATCTTGCGTCGCCGCTTCTTGAAGATGCAGTGCATCACTATTACGTAGTCCTTCAGGGGATTTTTCACTCCCTGCAGCAACTGGCTTGTAACCAATTGTTGATAAATCTTGTGCGGCCAAAGCTTGAAGAATCGCTTTTGAAACCACAGTTTTTCCCACTTCGGTATCCGTACCTGCAATGAATAATGCATCAATCATAATTGAATAACCCCTAAACAAACTTGATATGTTGCTGGTAAGAAACCTTGATGGTTCTTAAACTCTCGATATTCCCGATCAACAAGCTGCAACATGCGACGACTTGTTAAACCTTGTGAGCGACCACTTACGTGATTAGCGCCGATACCTTTAAGGTCGCGCATCAGTTCAAACGCAGTGTCGTACCAAACGGTGATGGTGGGCAAGTCTAGTTGATGAACGGTACAGCTAGATTGCGCTAACGCAATTTTTACCTTATTGATTGTAATAAAATGGTTAACGTGTTGATGTGCGTCAATTTTGGACCACGACTTTTTCAGTTCAAACAGCGACCCATCAAGCAAAGTTGAGAAAATAACACGCCCACTAGCCGCTGTAACACGCTTCATCTCTCTCAAAGGCGACGACAAATCGTCACACCATTGCAACGCAAGGCTAGAGAAAACGATGTCAAAGCACCCATCTTCAAACGGCAATTGTTCGGCATCGGCTTGTTGATATAAAGATACAGATGCACCACACCGCTTCTCTGCTGTTGCTAGCATTCCAACAGAAAGATCAGCGCAAACCACTTCGGCGCCTCGTTTTACAAGTTGCTCGGAGAAATAGCCAGTACCACAACCTAGATCCAGCACCTTAAAGCCTGACAGATCGCTGGGTAATTTATCCAGTAATCGGTGGCCAACATCGCGTTGAAATTCAGCGTGTTTGTCATAGGTTGTTGCCGCTTTACCAAAGGCTTCGGCAATCGCACTCTTATCTTGGCCAACGTAATTATGCACTACTGCTTCTTGTGACATTTACTGAGCCTCTTTATTTGATTCAAAGCTTGGATGGATACCCGGTTCAGTGCTTAAGTCGATGTTTCGTTCAATGGCTTGATGCAACGACCTGGTTAACTGGAGAATCTGTTTTGGGCTATGGTTAGCTGTTAACGTGATTCGTAATCGAGCAGTTCCAGCAGGTATGGCTGGCGGCCTTATTGCGGTCACCCAAACTTGGTTTTGCTTTAACTCTTCAGCTATTGATAATGCCGCTTGTGCTTCACCTATCACAAATGGCTTAATCGGAGTCTGAGTATCCACAAAGCCTTTCAAGCCGCTCACCTGCTCTGCATAGAGAGACCCTAACTCAGTCAGCTTTTCTCGGCGCCACTCTTGAGTTTGAGTCATCTTACAGGCATGAGATAAAGCCACCGCTTGTGAAGGTGGCATCGCCGTCGAGTACACATGATGACGAGCAAACTGAGTTAAGTAATCACCCACTTCTGACGAGCAAAGAATCGCAGCACCAGAAACGCCAAATGCTTTGCCAAAGGTCACCACCAAAATATCGGGGGAGATTTGTGCTGCACTGCAACTCCCAGCTCCTTTATCACCTAATACGCCGATACCGTGGGCATCATCAACCGCCAACCAACTGTCGTATTGATGAGTCAGGTTAGATATCTGGCTGAGAGGCGCTTGATCGCCGTCCATGCTGAATACGCCCTCAGTGACGACCAAGGATTGTAGAGATCGGCTTAATAGAGACTCTAGATGCTGCGTGTCGTTGTGTTTAAAGCGTTTCATGGTTGCATGAGAAAGCATCCCCGCTTCCATCAAAGAGGCGTGATTAAGCTTGTCTTGCAGCAGAGAGTCGTCTTTTTCGAGCAGAGAAAACAACAAGGCTTGGTTCGCACTGAAACCAGAACTAAAGAGAATCGCACGTTCAAAGCCCAACCATTCACACAGCTGAGCTTCTAAATTTCTATGAGCAGGACTAAAACCCGTGACCAATGGCGATGCCGCACTGCCAGCACCATAAAGGGAAAGCCCAGCTTGCCACGCCTCCACCAATTCAGGGTCGTTCGCCAAGCCTAGGTAATCATTACTCGAAAAATTAATAAAGCGAGAACCTTCGCAATTAAGCAAAGGACCATTACTGTTTTCGAGCACTTTAAGTTGACGAGTTAGCCCCTGCTCACGGCGTTGAACAAGGGCATCTTTGATACGGGATTTAAACAGTGGCATCGTAGAACATGTCATCTTTCGTTGGACGAGCAGCAACGCGCTCCACTACTTGATCTAACAGTTCGTTTTCTTGAATTTCATCAGGCTTCTGAGCCACTTGTTGGCTGTTGATGCCTAACTTCTTAAACAGCTGCATGTCCGTGTCTTCATCTGGGTTTGGCGTAGTCAGTAGCTTACAACCGTAGAAGATAGAGTTCGCGCCAGCCATGAAGCACATCGCCTGCATCTGTTCATTCATATTCTCGCGACCTGCAGATAGACGAACCGCTGACATTGGCATCATGATACGAGCAATCGCAATCAACTTAATGAAGTCAAAAGATTCAACATCATCGACGTTTTCCATCGGTGTGCCTTTCACTTTCACGAGCATGTTGATTGGCACACTCTCAGGGTGTACCGGAAGGTTCGCTAGCTCTACCAGCAGGCCTGCACGGTCATTGGTACTTTCGCCCATACCAATAATGCCACCAGAACAGATCTTCATACCGGCATCACGTACGTGAGATAGCGTATCTAAACGATCTTGGTAAGTACGAGTGGTGATGATGCTGCCGTAAAACTCGGGAGACGTATCAAGGTTATGGTTGTAGTAATCCAAACCTGCATCCGCTAACTCGCCAGCTTGATCAGGGGTTAACATGCCTAGTGTCATACAGGTTTCTAGACCCATACCTTTCACACCTTTGATCATATCAGTCAAGTGAGGCATATCGCGTTCTTTCGGGTTTTTCCACGCCGCGCCCATACAGAAACGAGTCGAGCCCGCGTTCTTGGCTTTTTGCGCCGCATGCAAAACACGCTCTACTTCCATTAGGCGTTCTTTGTCGACATCCGTTCGGTAGTGAGCACTTTGAGGACAATACTTACAGTCTTCAGGACAAGCACCGGTCTTAATCGATAGAAGCGTACTCACCTGCACGTGGTTGTGCTCTTGGTACTGTCTATGAACCACTTGAGCTTCAAACATTAAATCCATAAACGGTTTTTCAAGCAGCGCTGTTACTTCAGCAACTGTCCAGTCATGACGAACTTCCACGTGTCGATCCTTTTTTATTATTTGATGTTTCATCTCTATCAATAGAGATTGCATTTATGCTTGGCTAGTCTACCGACAAGCTTTAGACTGTCAACACATTGATAATATCAAAAGTTTACATGTGGTTATTTTTTAACCACACCAAGAATGGAAGTTACTATGGATCTCGCCTTTGATCGCCAGCATATCTGGCATCCCTACACATCAACGTTAACACCTCTGACCTGCTATCCAGTCACCAACGCAGACGGTGTTCACCTAGAATTAGAAGGCGGAAAACGAATTATTGATGGTATGTCATCTTGGTGGTCAACCATCCACGGCTACAATCACCCTGAGCTAAATGCTGCGGCTCACAGTCAAATCGATAAGGTTTCACACGTTATGTTTGGTGGTATCACCCACCAGCCCGCTATCGATCTATGTAAGAAGCTTTTGAATCTCGCGCCAAGTAATCTTGAGCATGTATTTTTGGCCGATTCAGGTTCAGTAGCCGTAGAAGTTAGCCTAAAAATGGCACTGCAATATTGGCACGCTAAAGGACAACCTCGTTCAAAGTTCCTCACACTAAGAGATGGCTACCACGGTGATACCTTTGCGGCGATGTCAGTGACCGACCCTGACAACTCGATGCACAGCCTCTACAAAGGCTTTTTACCGGAACATATTTTCGCTGATTCACCAAAAACAGGCTTTTGGGATGAGTGGAACTCAAGTGACATCGATAGTTTTCGAGAAAAGCTGGCAGCACACCATCAAGAAGTCGCAGCGGTGATCTTAGAGCCTATCGTTCAAGGGGCTGGCGGCATGCGCATCTACCACCCTGAGTTCCTAAAACAAGTTCGCTTGCTGTGTGATGAATTCAACGTATTGCTGATCTTGGATGAGATTGCGACCGGATTTGGCCGCACAGGGGAACTGTTCGCTTGTGAGCATGCCGATGTTCAACCGGACATATTATGCGTAGGCAAAGCTTTAACTGGTGGCTATATGACATTGTCAGCGACGCTTGCGAGTAAGGAAGTTGCTGACACGGTATGTGGCGGTGAAGCAGGCTGCTTTATGCATGGGCCAACCTTTATGGGCAACCCATTGGCTTGCGCAGTCGGTGCGGCAAGTTTATCCATCATCGAGCAAGGCCATTGGAAAAATCAGACTCAACAGATTGAACAGCTCTTTTCTGAGTTGTTACCACCGTTGCGAGAACATGAACTGGTTAAAGACGTGCGTTGGTTAGGCGCTATTGGCGTCGTTGAAACTCACACACCCGTCGATATGGAAGCCATTCAAGCTCACTTTGTAGAGCAAGGCGTTTGGATCCGTCCGTTTGGTAAGCTAATTTATATGATGCCTCCGTTTATTATCAAACCACAACATATTGAGCAATTGGTCGCTGCTATCGACACTGCATTACAAAATACTCATTGCTTTAAATAAGGCGTTTATTGCTCTAAACAAGAGCGACGATTATTTCTATATATCTTCATTAATAAATCATTTAATTAAACTAAAAGGCCTTACATAAAAGTAAGGCCTTAACTGCTTGAAGGTAACCGTCAGTTTAACGTAATTGGCTATCTTTACTTGCTCGACGGTTAAACAATGAATGTCGATGTGCGTCATGCTCTAATATTGACTGACATTCTATACACAAACGAACGCCTTTGATCGCGCGTCGTCTTTGTTCCGGAATCTCATCACCACACTCATCACAATAACGCAAACCCTCACCACCTCGAAGGTTTCCTCTTACACGAGAGATCTCATCATCAATGGTATTTTGTATTTGCTGGCTGACACTATCGTCACCAGCCCATCCTACGGCCATAAGCCCTCCTCAGTATTTGAACGAGAAAATCTATACCTACCGCGGTAAGAGCATATTATAGCCACATTTAAGGATTGTAATAATTATCAAAATCAATAAAACACTATTACACATAGGTAACAAAAATTATTTATTTCTCGCCACTGCACTATTCTATAGGCAATAAAAAACCCAGCCTGTTGGCTGGGTTTTATAAGTAACCTAATGCTTAATCAATCTAATTAACCGATGTGCGTTACGCCGCCCATGTATGGTTGAAGTACTTCTGGGATAGCAATACGGCCATCTGCTTCTTGGTTGTTCTCAAGGATAGCAACCATAGTACGACCAACAGCAAGACCAGAACCGTTTAGTGTGTGTACAAGTTCAGGTTTTTTCTCGCCTTTACGACGGAAACGAGCTTGCATACGACGCGCTTGGAAATCCCACATGTTTGAACAAGAAGAAATCTCACGGTAAGTCTCTTGTGCTGGAACCCATACTTCTAAGTCGTAAGTTTTCGCAGAACCGAAGCCCATGTCACCTGTACATAGAATCACTTTACGGTAAGGAAGCTCTAGAAGTTGAAGTACTTTCTCAGCGTGGCCAGTTAGCTCTTCAAGCGCTGCCATTGAGTCTTCTGGCTTAGTGATTTGTACTAATTCAACTTTGTCGAATTGGTGCATACGGATAAGACCACGAGTGTCACGACCGTAAGAACCCGCTTCAGAACGGAAACACGGCGTGTGAGCTGTCATCTTAAGTGGCAGTTCAGCTTCATCAGTGATCGTGTCACGAACCATGTTCGTTACCGGTACTTCCGCAGTAGGGATAAGCGATAGAGTCTTAAGAGGTACGTCACTTACTTGCTCAGTTAGCGGGCTTGTGTGGAACAAGTCTTCGCCGAACTTAGGAAGTTGACCAGTACCGTAAAGGCTATCGTGGTTCACTAGATACGGTACGTACATTTCTGTGTAGCCGTGCTCATCAGTGTGAAGGTCCAGCATGAACTGAGCAATAGCACGGTGTAGACGTGCAAATTTGCCTTTCATCACGATGAAACGAGAACCCGAGATTTTAACTGCGCTAGCAAAATCAAGACCGCCAGACATTTCGCCAAGATCGACGTGATCTTTCACTTCAAAGTCGTAAGTCTTAGGTTGACCCCAACGAGAAACTTCTACGTTATCGTCTTCATCTTTACCATCTGGCACTTCTGCATCAGGTAGGTTAGGAATAGACATTGTGATCGTTTCTAGCTCAGATTGAAGATCAGCCAATGCTACTTTAGCTTGGTCTAGTTCTGCGCCTAAGTTGCCTACTTCTGCAAGGATACGCTCAGCTTCTTCATGGTCGCCTTTTGCTTTCGCTTGACCAATGGACTTCGATCGAGAGTTACGTAACGCTTGTAGCTCTTCAGTTTTCATCTGAAGGGACTTACGTTTTTCTTCAAGTTCACGAATTGTCTCTACATCAAGGGTGAAGCCTCGACGTGCTAATTTTGCCGCTGTTTCATCCAGCTCAGCTCGAAGTAATTTAGAATCCAGCATTGCTAATCCTATGCTTTAGTTATTTGAATATTCAGTAGCTTGCTACTGAATCACTGCTAAACCCCTAAAACTGGTGTTATTTCGACCAATTTATAACGATTTAATTGAAATTTTATGACTAGGTAACGATATCCAAAAAAGACTACTTTTCATAGCGTTTTTGTGGGCTTTTTGCGTCCAAATCCGCCAGATAATCTAGCTTCTCGCCAATTTTGGTCTCTAAGCCTCGTTTTGTTGGGAAATAGTATTGCTTCTCTCCCATTTCAGGAGGCAGATACTTTTCACCAGCGGCGTAGGCTCCTGGTTCGTCATGAGCATAACGGTATTCTTGCCCGTAGCCCATGTCCTTCATCAAAGTTGTCGGTGCATTTCGCAAATGATGCGGCACTTCATATTCAGGAAGATTGTGAGCATCTGTTAACGCTTGCTTCCACGCGGTGTAAACGGCGTTACTCTTTGGTGCACATGCGAGATAAACAACCGCCTGCGCAATCGCACGCTCCCCTTCAGCAGGGCCAATGCGCGTGAAGCAATCCCAAGCCGACATCGCTACCTGCATGGCGCGAGGATCAGCATTACCGATATCTTCAGAAGCAATCGCCAGCAAGCGTCTAACGATATACAAAGGATCACAACCCGCAGCAATCATTCGTGCTGACCAGTACAAGGCCGCATCAGGGTTTGAGCCACGAATTGACTTATGAACCGCGGAGATTAGGTCGTACCAAATATCACCCTTGTTATCGAAACGAGCGACTTTCTCACCAGCCACTTCAGCCAACAACTGCAAGGTTATCGCTTTCTCGCCTTTATCGTTGTCTTCTGCCATGTCATACAGCAGTTCAAGGTAGTTAAGCGACATACGCGCGTCGCCGTTAACCAGTTCTGCAAGGCGATCTAAAACATTATCAGCAAAATCAACAGGCACATCACCTAACCCACGTTGCTTATCTTCAATCGCTTGGCGAATGACAAGAGAAATATCATCTGTGTTCAGGGACGTCAGTTTGTAGACACGCGCACGTGACAACAAAGCGTTGTTCAGTTCAAAAGATGGGTTTTCTGTCGTCGCACCAATAAAGGTCACGGTGCCATCTTCGATATGAGGCAGAAAAGCATCTTGCTGACTTTTGTTAAAGCGATGGACTTCGTCCACAAACAGGATGGTTCTGCGCCCTGCTTGCTTGTTCTCGCGCGCTTTTTCAATTGCAATACGAATGTCTTTTACGCCCGAGGTTACCGCCGATACACGTTCCACTTCAGCATTCGCATAGTTTGCTGCAACTTCGGCTAACGTCGTTTTACCGGTGCCCGGAGGCCCCCACAAAATCATCGAGTGGATATGGCCCGCTTCCAACGCTCTGCGAAGTGGTTTACCTGGGCCTAATATATGCTGCTGACCGATGTACTGTTCGACAGTTTCCGGTCTCATACGAGCAGCAAGGGGACGAAAATCTTCGTCCCCCGCAAAATCTAAGCTGTAATTACTCAATTGCAATCTCTTGATTCGTTGATGGCATTAATGCCTATCGACGTACTACCAAACGATCTGCTTGTTTAGATCAGTTTCTTTGGTCGTCGACCTCGACACCTTCCGGTGCCACAAAAGTAAAGCGGTCTGCTGCAGGTTTACCCAAATCAACATTGCTAAAGGTAAACTCACCTTTTTGACCGTCTTGTTCAATCACATTAAAGCCCTGAACAATGCCCTTTTCGGTGATATTAATCTGGAAGTCACCCTGATTAGAATCGACAGCAGTTGGCGTTAGCGTGAATTGGTTACCCGTTTGCGCCACATTATAATTATCCCAATCACTTTCTTGGTTACGTGTAAGCAGGACAAAAGGTGTCTGTGATGTCGCTTGCTCTTGCCAATAAATGCTCACTTGCTCAATGAACGGGCTGTAGTACCACAAGCTTTGGCCATCAGATACCAACAAGTTTTCATCAGGGAACGTGGTCTCCCAGCGGAACAGGCTTGGGCGTGCAATCTCTACCGTGCCCTCACCTTCCATAACAACATCACCATCAGGGCTGGTCACGACTTGTTTAAAGTCAGCGCTGAAGCCTGCGTTTAATGCCAAGCGGCTACTCAACTCTTCTTTCGGAGAAGCAAACACTGAGAAGCTCATAAATAAAAGTGCGAATACTTTTTTCATCAATAATCCTGTTAGAACATAAGTCGGTCATATTTTCGATTTGACCGACTGAATAGTTATGAGTTCCTACCGGAACTAATCTTTTGGTGGCGCTGGTGCTAAGACTTCTCGGTTACCGTTATGACCTGGAGCACTTACGATACCTTGAGCTTCAAGTTGCTCGACAATACGTGCAGCACGGTTGTAGCCAATCTTGAATCGACGCTGTACACCTGAAACTGAGCCACGACGTGAATGAACAACGTGTTCTACCACCTGATCAAACAGAGGATCGACCTCTTCATCACCTTCCATCTTCTCACCCGGAAGCAAGGTTTCTGGAGTTTGTTCGCCGTTGGTGATTTCATCAATATAGTTTGGCTTACCACGCGCTTTCCAGTTATTCACGACTGCGTGTACATCGTCATCAGATGCAAAGGCACCGTGAACACGAGTTGTATGGCTAGAACCAGGAGGCAAGTAAAGCATATCACCCATGCCCAATAGTGATTCCGCACCACCTTGGTCAAGGATAGTTCGTGAATCCGTTTTAGTTGATACCGTAAAGGCCACACGGGTTGGAATGTTCGCTTTAATAAGACCAGTAATAACATCCACTGATGGACGTTGCGTCGCTAGGATCAAGTGAACACCCGCCGCACGTGCTTTTTGTGCCAAACGTGCAATCAGTTCTTCAACCTTCTTACCAACCACCATGATTAGGTCGGCAAATTCATCAACGATAACCACAATGTAAGGCAGTTTCTCAAGCAATGGCGCTTCTGGGTCCATGCTGTCGCCCGGCTTCCACAGTGGATCGTGAATTGGGTGACCCGCTTCCGCTGCCATCTTAAGCTTATCGTTGTAACCTTTAATGTTACGAACGCCTAATGCTGACATCAGCTTATAACGTCGTTCCATCTCGCCAACACACCAACGAAGGGCGTTCGACGCATCTTTCATGTCGGTTACCACTTCAGACAATAGATGAGGAATACCCTCATAAACCGATAGCTCAAGCATTTTCGGGTCGATCATGATGAAGCGAACATCTTCCGGTGATGCTTTGTAAAGCATACTCAGAATCATTACGTTCACACCTACCGACTTACCAGAACCGGTTGTACCTGCAACCAGAACGTGAGGCATTTTCGATAGATCAGCAATAACGGCTTCACCAGCGATGTCTTGTCCTAGAACCACTGTCGTTGGCGATTTCGCTTCTTGGAACTGAGGGCTAGCAACCACGTCTGAGAAGAATACCGTTTGGCGACTCATATTCGGCAGTTCTAAGCCAACATAAGGTTTACCCGGAATCACTTCTACGACACGTACTGCCAATGCAGAGAGCGAACGCGCTAAGTCCATAGAAAGGCCAGAAATACGGCTTACTTTCACACCTGGAGCCAGATCAAGTTCGAATCGAGTGATTACTGGACCTGGGAAAATGTCGACAACGTCTGCTTTGATCTTGTAGTCCGCTAGCTTAGATTCAACAAGACGAGCAATTGCCTCTAGCGCATCACGGTCAATAAAAGTTTCACGCTTTTCAGGGTGGAATAACAATTCAAGCGTGGGTAATGGCTCAGCAGGCTTAGGTAAATTAACATCTTGTTGAACCAAGAACGGATTCTGCGCCGCTGCCATATTCGCTTGGGCTTCAGAAACAATGCTTTGGAATGCGGCGACATCTTGATCTTGATGCGCAGGTTCTTCTTCCGTTACTTCTTCCCAAGGAAGATCAACAGTTGGCTCTAGGTTTTGTGCTGTTGGCTGTTCAGGTTCTGAATGTTCTTCTTGATAAGGGAAAGGTTCAAACTGTTCTTCGATTAATGCTGCGTCAGCTAATTCAGCTTCAGCCTGTTCTGATTCAAGCTCTGAGCCCTGTTGGTAGCTTTGCTCTTCCGTAACATCAAACGGTGAAGGTTGTGCAGAGAAATCGTCTTCCACGGTTGCTTCTGGCTCGCCCATAGGTGAAGCGTATAAAGATTCAGGTTGAACATCTTCAGAACCAAATTCGCCATTTACTTGTGGTGAGCTATCTAATTCTGGTTCAGCACTTTTAAGGTCAGCATGAGCAGGGCCAACTTCTGGTTGTTCGTTCTGCATGTATTGTTGGTAAGCAACCTGAGAATCATGCGCGTCAACCTGATCTTGTTCTGCTAGGTCATCTTCATACATGGCCGCATTTTCTAGCTGCTCTATCGTTGCATTCAACTGTTTAGAGCGCTCAATACCTTCTTCTAGCGGTTCTTCTGGCGCTTGGTAAACAGCTGCTGCAGGGATCGTTTGCTCTGACTCAATTACCGCTTGAGGCTGAACCTGAGGTTCTTCATGAACAGGAGCTTCTTGTTTCGCAGGAGCATCGACAGGCATATGAATATTGTAATGACGCTTCGGCGATGCAGCATTGTCTCGCGCATTTGTCGCCACGTCTGCCGACTCATTGGTCGCAGAAAAACTCATCGCAGGATCTAGCGGATCATGCTCTGTTGATTCTTTGTTGCCTTCTATAGCAGGAACATCGCGGTAAGTTGGCGCTTGATGCTGCTGATGACGTTCTTCGATTAAATCGCGGTCTGCTGATTCTCTTAATTGAGGCTCAAGCAGCTCTTGGTCTTGGCCACGAGCCTTATTAACAGTAGACGTGAAAAATTTGATGGCACATTCACCCAACCATTCCACAATGCTTAGCCAAGAGATACCGGTTAATAGAGTGAAACCAGCACCCCATAAGAAAAGAAGAACCAGCGTACTACCAAGAACATTCAACGTTGGAAGTGCAAGGCTTGTTAAAACGTCACCTACCACGCCACCGGATGAAAAGTACCAGATGTCGTCAAAGTTGATATCCGCTAAACCACAACTCGTAAGAATTAGGATAGTCAGGCCAAGTAAGCGAGTGCCCCACAGCATGAAGTCGATCTGCTCGTCTTCATTACGTTTGCGGAATAAAACCCACGCAGCAACCGTCACTAAGATAGGCAGAGGGTAAGCCAAAGAGCCAAATACGAAGAAAAGCGTATCCGCCAACCAAGCACCTAGGTAGCCACCCGCATTTTGAATGTCACCACCCCACGCCGTTTGCGACCATGATGGGTCTGCAGGACTAAAAGTTAATAACGCAACGGCAAGTAGAATAGAGAAGAGAACACCGAGAATCAGACTGCACTCTTTGAGACGTTGAGAACCACTCAAACGAGGAGACTGAGGCTCTTCACTCGTTTTAATGATTGTTTCTACTTTATTACTGCTCTGCTTGAACATAAACCAACTTAATAATTAAACGGGATAAAAACATCTCGAGCGGCCAAAGCCGCTCGTTTCAATGAAACTACTGTTGATTTAACCATATCAAACAGAAAAACCCAATTCCAGAAAGCAAGAAAGCGGAACAAATGTCCGCTTTCTTTCATTTCACCAATTGTGACTAACGAGTTTTAATCACAAGTTGATTGGTTTGTTTCACTTCTTCCATTACTACGTAAGTTCGAGTGTCGTTTACGCCCGGTAGACGAAGTAACGTATCACCCAGTAGCTTACGGTAAGCACCCATATCAGATACACGTGTTTTTAGAAGATAGTCAAAATCACCCGACACTAAATGACACTCTTGGATGTCATCCAGTTTCTGCACAGCGGTGTTGAATTGTTCGAACACATCTGGCGCACCACGGTTCAACGTAATTTCAACAAACACTAAAAGTGAAGCATCAAGGTACTGTGGGTTCAGCAACGCTGTGTACCCAGTAATGTAACCTTGACGTTCTAAACGACGAACACGTTCAAGACATGGAGTTGGAGAAAGTCCTACTCGTTTTGAGAGTTCAACGTTTGAGATACGACCGTCTTTTTGCAACTCATTAAGAATGTTGCGGTCAATACGATCTAGTTCCTTGGACGGCTTCTTATAATTGTCTGCCATTTTTTATTCCACCTTATTACTTCCTTGCAAAAAAATATACTACAACTTTTTAATATTCAGTATCAAATTTTATCTAAACCTATCTATACTAGATATTAATTCGACAGAATTACCCTACACATAGATAAAACAACCAAAATAAAATGAGGAGTCAGGATGATCATTGGCGTACCTAAGGAAATCAAGAACCACGAATACCGCGTTGGTATGACCCCAGCTAGCGTGAGAGAACTAATCTCACACGGCCACCAAGTTTTTGTAGAAACCAATGCCGGTACTGGTATCGGTTTTTCAGACGATGATTACATCGCTGTAGGCGCATCCATTCTTCCTACTGCTGCTGACGTTTTCGCGAAAGCAGAGATGATTGTAAAGGTTAAAGAACCTCAAGCTGTCGAGCGAGCTATGCTTCGCGAAGGGCAAATATTATTTACCTATTTACACCTTGCACCAGATTTTCCACAAACTGAAGAGCTTATCAAGAGCAAAGCTGTCTGCGTAGCCTATGAGACTGTAACAGATAATATGGGTCGCTTGCCACTATTAGCACCAATGTCTGAAGTAGCTGGTCGTATGTCTATTCAAGCAGGTGCACAAACATTAGAGAAATCTAACGGTGGTTGTGGTCTTCTTCTTGGTGGCGTTCCAGGTGTTGAACCAGCAAAAGTTGTTGTTGTTGGTGGCGGTGTTGTAGGTGCTAACGCAGCACGTATGGCTGTAGGCCTTCGCGCTGATGTTACAATTCTTGACCGTAACGTAGATACACTGCGTCGACTTGATGAAGAATTCCAAGGTCGCGCAAAAGTGGTTTATTCTACTGAAGACGCCATTGAGAAGCATGTTCTAGAAGCAGACCTAGTAATTGGTGCAGTACTAATTCCTGGCGCAGCAGCTCCAAAATTGGTTACAAAAGAGCACATCGCTAAGATGAAGCCAGGTTCAGCAGTTGTTGATGTTGCAATCGACCAAGGCGGTTGTTTCGAGACTTCTCACGCAACCACTCACGCAGACCCAACTTACATTGTTGATGACGTAGTTCACTACTGTGTTGCAAACATGCCTGGCGCTGTTGCTCGTACTTCAACTTACGCACTAAACAATGCAACACTTCCTTACATTGTTAAGCTAGCGAACAAAGGCTACCGCGAAGCACTTCTATCTGATGAAGGCTTCCTAGAAGGTCTAAACGTTATTCACGGTAAAGTAACTTGTAAAGAAGTTGCAGAAAGCTTTGACCTTGAATACGTAGACCCAGCAGAAGCAATCGCAATGTTTAACTAATGATGTAATGACTAACTGAACGCAATAATCTTCTCGTTGAAGCGTTCAGTTAACTCATACACATTAAACAAAAAGCCAGTACGACATTATGTCGCGCTGGCTTTTTTGCATTAATGGATTTAGTTCGTAAAAACACGTAACAGTACGGTTTACCACTAGCGCTCGATTTTAACCCCATGAATCAATAGATTTCTTGGCGTAATACTGCGTTCACAGAACTCTTCAATCGTAGCTTCATAACCTTGCTCTTGCAGATAGATAGCGCGATCTAAAGCCAGCCATATCTCTAATGGTCGTCTAAAGACTTGTTGAACCAAACTCAGCTTTTCCATTTCCCAGAAAAGCGCTTCGCCTTGAATCAAATAAGAGTCAAAATCAATATCTGAGCCCAGCGATAGCTCTTTCACTTCAGATGCCCAACGGCAGAAAGATTCAAAACCCTCAGCTAACTCTGATTTTTTGATGCTCGGTACAGGAATGTATTCGTCAATGTTAAGTTCAGCCTTAAGCAACTGGCTGAAGCCTAGACGATAGCTCATCTCTAGTTGACGATGTCTTTTTACTCTTTCACCACCAGTAACGGTTTCTTGAAGCGGGATTCTCAAGTCGCTCTTACTTAACGTTAATGCTGAGCTTTTCGCGATAGAAGACATCGCTTGATAGTTTTCGTCTCGAATAAGATGATAACAACAAGGAGAAATAGTGACCGCTGGTAGCCCATGTGACACTGACTTTTTAACTAGCTCAACATGAAGATCACCACAAGCATGAAGGGCCACGGCATGTTGGTACGAATTAAACACGTCATCGGCCTTGTCTGAAAACGCATCTCCTTGAACAAAATCCATCGCTAACTTCTGGTCATCCGCAATCTTTTGTCCGCTTTCGCATAACGATTGCTGCCATTCAAAGCTAGTGACTTTTTGATCCGATTGCTGAGATAGGATTCGACCAAGAAAGCCTTTACCAGAACACCACTCGAGCCACTCTTTGCCATGGTGATGGCATAATGCAGCCTCGCCCATTGCGACAATTTGATGTAGCTTTCGGCCAGGAATACCATCAGCAGTACCACGTGGGAGGTCTAAACCAACCAAAGCAGTGTTATCGAACTGGATGTTTTGGGTAGCAGTTTCTAATTCAGGTAGGAAACGAGTCAGTTCCTCAATCAAAAGCTGAGGCTGCTCTTTTAAGGTTTGAATGCTTTCATTATCTAAGCTTTCTAACCAATCAACGAGTGGACGATTGACCTCTTTCCACGGCTGCTGTTGAGTTTGGCATAGGTGAAAAGGCTCTGAACGCCAGTAAATCTGGTGCTCTAGCAAAAATGAATCGAGTATTTTAAATCGTGAATGCATGCTTCCCCCTATGATGCGTGGATTGTAGGGGTAAGAGGTCGAAATGGAAAGGCCCGATAAAGAAAACGAAAACTAAAAGCCCAAAAGAAAAACGGCCTGCAAATACAGGCCGAATAAGAATCAAAATTTACACGATGAGATTAACGAACTGGCAGTTCGATATCTTTAAACATCTCTTCGATCTCTTCGTTCGATTTCAAAGAAATAGCTTGCTCAACCACAGGGCGAGTTAAGTGCGGTGCAAAACGCTCCATGAAATCAAACATGTAAGAACGCAAGAAGGTGCCTTTTCTAAAACCAATGCTGGTTGTGCTCGCACCAAATAGATGGCTCGCATCAATCGCAACCAAATCAGTATCTTGCTCGTGGTCAATAGCCATACTTGCAATTACACCAACACCAATGCCCATACGAACGTAGGTTTTGATTACGTCTGCATCGGTCGCAGTAAACACAACACGCGGTGTTAAACCTACTTTGTTAAACGCGGTATCAAGCTCAGAACGGCCAGTGAAACCAAATACATAAGTCACGAGAGAGTAAGCCGCAAGATCTTCGATCGTGATATTACGCTTCTGTGCCAGGGGATGATCTTTGGTCACGACGATCGAACGGTTCCAGTGGTAACAAGGCAGCATAATCGCATCTTGGTAAAGGTGTAGCGCTTCCGTTGCAATCGCAAAATTCGCTGTACCTTTAGCGACGGCTTCTGACATTTGGCTTGGCGTACCTTGGTGCATGTGAAGCGATACTTTTGGATAGCGCGCCGTGAAACCTTTAATCACATCAGGCAGTGCATAACGAGCTTGAGTATGAGTCGTTGAAATATTCAATGTACCCATCTCTGGATGTGTGTGTTCACCCGCTACCGCTTTAATGCTTTCAACGCGCGCCAAAATCTCTTGAGAGATACGAATGATATCCTCACCCGCTTGGGTAACCTGCGTTAGATGCTTGCCGCTACGCTCAAAAATCTGAATGCCTAGTTCGTCTTCAAGTAATCTAACTTGCTTACTAATGCCAGGCTGAGATGTGTACAAACTCTCTGCTGTAGCTGAAACATTTAGGTTATGGTTTACAACCTCAACAATGTACTTCAGTTGCTGTAACTTCATATCTAACCTCGTAATCCTTTACTCATTTCTGTGCTAACTTATTTGCAAAGAGAGCGTTATAGTCGCGTGTAATATAATTAATAGTTATAACGCTTCGAACACAAAAATGACAGGAAAATTGAGTTTTTCTAGCTTAACAAACGAAAACATCACTAACGCTTTGCAACCCAACCCTCATTCTCATACATTAGTTGGTAAGTTTTGATTGCCGATTTCGCTCAACAAGAGATAATCAGAAATTGCAATTTACGAGTGCCGATACACAATGGAATCGTGTATCCTCTCCAGTTAGCTATAGAAAATAATAAGCAGACTCAAATATATGAATATTGGTTTAATAATCGTCTTAGTAGCCGTTCTTTTGGTGTTAGTTTTAGGCTACAACATCATGCTTCAATATAAAGTTAAGGTAGAAACAGCGAAGAAACAGGAAGCTTCTCGTTATCTAACCATTATTGACGGTACAGAAGAACTGATTGGCAACGCTCATCACATGCCGTTTAGCCAAGATCTTCTTGTATGCTTAAACAATCGAATTCTTGATGCATTAGAAAACATGTATCAACTCGATCCAAAAAATAAGCAGCTTGACCAACGCATTGAAAGCGTAAAACAACAAATCACTCAGCTAAAAGAGAACTACAAAGGTGGCGAGAGTACCGCTTTCCGCGTACCAAGTAGTGACAAGCAAGCGATCATGATGCTTAAGTTAGTTAAACGCCTGCGTGATACGGTGCGCAACGAGCACAATAAAGGCCGTTTCGAGACTCAAGCTTATGTGGTTGAAAATGCTCGCCTAGAAACAATTCAAATCCGTATTAACATTGAAAATGTTATCAAACGTGCAAACGATTCGATTTCTCGCGGACAACCGGGAACAGCGATTCAGCTATTACGCAAAGGTATTGATGCTTTGGCGACTAAGAACGACTCGTACTCTAATCAAGCCAAAGAAAAGCTTCAACAGATGCTTAACGAGCTTGACCAGAAACGCCAAGACAAAAACGCTCAAGATTTGCAGCAGATGGAATCTAAAGAACGAGAAGACGATATGGATGCCCTCTTCGGTCAGAAGAAGAAATGGTAACAGTCTAACTCAACACTTAAAGGCCGCCTTATTTACATTAAATAGGCGGCCTTTTTTGTAGCTGTTGAATTTCCTTTCTCTGTATAGGGAGATCTCTTGAGCTGTGATAAAATCCCCGCATTATCAACAAACTTTCCCTGACCATGTATCAAGAATTACTCGCTCCAATCCACTCTTTTCTTAAAGCCGAAACGCCAGATTCATGGATAGATGAAGCCAAAAAGCCAGAAAATCTTCACATCATTCTACGCGATCACATGCTGTGTGAACTTAAGGCGGCACAGAGTGCTTTATTCCTTATTCGCAAGTACGCCGTCGATAAAGAAAGCGCGAAGCAACTGAATGAATGGATTTTGCCATACGAGCAATTTGCTTACCGTCGTATCGGAGACTTAGAGTCTCTGCGTGGTAAAAGCAACGTATCCAAGCAAATAACAGCGAAAGAAGGCTGTAATTACGGTGCTGACCTAATCGATAAGATGGTTTTACTGATCAAAGAAGAGCTGCATCACTTCTACCAAGTCATGGAGTTGATGGAGAAGAAAGGCGTGACTTACCAGCCAATCGAGGCGGGTCGTTACGCTAAGGGCTTGATCAAACAAGTTAAGACTTACGAGCCTGATGCTCTGGTTGATAAGCTTATCATCGGTGCGTTTATTGAAGCTCGCTCTTGTGAGCGCTTCGCTAAATTGGCTCCTTTCTTGGAAGAAGACATGGAGAAGTTTTACGTGTCTCTACTTCGTTCAGAAGCTCGCCACTACCAAGATTACCTTGAGCTAGCAGAACAGATCGCAGGGAAAGATATTTCAGAGCGTATTTCGCATTTTGCTCAAGTAGAAGCTGATCTTATCACTTCAGAAGACAGCGACTTCAAATTCCATAGTGGTGCTCCGGTTTAGGCTCCACACAGAACATTCAGTCCAGTTTAGACTAATCCAGACTAAAAAATTAAGGCCAGCAATTTGCTGGCCTTCTTTATTTATATCTCAATCCAAATATAGACTTAAGCAAGCGTACCGTTGATCTCTGCAAGTACAGCAGCAGGGTCTATCGCTTGCGTAATCGGACGACCAATAACAAGGTAGTCTGAACCTGATTCAATCGCTTTAGAAGGCGTCATGATGCGCTTCTGGTCACCAACATCTGCGCCGACAGGACGAATACCTGGAGTAACTAGCTTGAACTCTTGACCAAGTGCACCTTTAAGCAAAGAAGCCTCTTGTGCAGAACATACAACACCGTCTAAGCCAGAGTTTTTCGTTAGAGAAGCCAAGCGCATCACGTGTTGTTGTGGTTCAAGATCCAGACCGATACCCGCTAAGTCAGATTGCTCCATACTGGTGAGTACCGTTACACCGATTAACAGTGGACGATCTTTGCCATAAGGTTCTAAGATTTCGCGAGAAGCCGTCATCATACGCTCACCGCCACTTGCGTGTACGTTCACCATCCAAACACCCAGTTCAGCGGCAGCACGGACTGCTTTTGAACATGTGTTCGGGATGTCGTGGAATTTAAGGTCTAAAAATACTGAGAAACCACGCTTATGTAATTCACGAACAAATTCAGGGCCAAACAGGGTAAACATCTCTTTGCCCACTTTTAGGCGGCAAGATGCTGGGTCAATTCGATCGACAAAGGCTAACGCATCCGCTTGATTATCATAATCCAAGGCTACAATGATTTTTTGGTCGTTCATTTCATCTCCTAACGCAGTTAACTTTCTAAAAATTTCTAATCACCTAAGCAGGTGATAAATAACAGTCATAAAAATGCAGCCCGAAAGCTGCAATTAATAATTTGGTCTTAAAGTGACCACAAATCTATTCACCATCAAGCCCACGAATAGGCTTGATCGTCCCCCACCCTTTACATGAAGGGCAGTGCCAATACAAAGAGTGTGTCGAGAAACCACACTGACGACAACGGTAATGAGGCTTAACCTTAAGCTGTTCACCAACCATAGATTGAAGTGTGGTTAAGCTGTCTTTTGCTCGGCCTTCTTCTGCTTCCGCTAGGTGGTAATCGATTAATCGATAAAAACCTTTCATGGTTGGATTTTTAACAAGCTGCTTTGTCAGTAACTCTTGAGCAGAGCCTACATCTTCATGGTGAGCAACCAATTGCGCCAGCATCAGTTCGGCAGATACACCGGCTTTCTTCTGAATACACGCTTTGAGGAACTCGACCAATTGAGCTTCTTGTCCAAGCTTGTGGTAACACTCAGCAAGGGTTGGCAACACCTCACTGATAAAATCGATATCTTGTTCAAGTACCGATTCAAGGCAATCAATTGTCTTTTGGTAATCTTCGTTCGCTAAGTGGAACTTCCCTAGTGCGATACTTGCGCGAACACATTTAGGGTCTTCAGAAAGCGCCTTCTTAAAATGCTGAAGCGCTTTAGAACGATTACCATCGGCTTGTTCTTGCATTGCAAGCTCACACCAGAAATGCGCGACTGTGGCACGCATCTTCATTTTTTTCTTGCCGAGCTTAACTAAGATATTTCCGTAATGGATAGCCTTGTTCCACTCACGGGTCTGCTGATAAATAGCCACCAACTGCTGTAAAGCGCCCTCTTTATGGTCAGGTTCTTCTACAAGTTGTTCAAAGATTTTTTCAGCGCGATCAAGGAAGCCAGAGACCATGTAGTCTTTAGCTAATTGTTGCAGTGCGAGATTTTTCTGATCGAGGGTAAGCCCCGAACGAGAGATGAGATTTTGGTGAATACGAATAGCGCGGTCGACTTCGCCTCTTGAGCGGAACAAGTTGCCCAAAGCCAAGTGAGTATCGATGGTTTCATTGTCTACTTGAAGCAGTTCAATAAAGTGATCAACCGCTTTGTCAGATTGATCTGACAGTAATAGGTTCAAACCCGTCACGTATTGACGGGAGATCTGGTGTGATTGCTTTTGTTTTTCTTGCTGAGCGTTACGATTACCCATATACCAGCCATAAGCGGCTGCGATGGGCAAAAGTAAGAACAGTAACTCTAACATCAAATATAGCCTTTAAGCTTTAGTATCAGCAGGGACCTGCTTTGATTGCTTATTGAGTTGCTTCTTCAAGCGATGAATTTTTAGCTGAGACCGCATGTGCATATTACCAAAGACTAACCAAGCAAGGGCGAAGCCTGAAACGAATACAACACCTAATAAACTTGATAGGTGGAAGTCACCTTGCGCTAGCAGATAGTTGAAATTCACAGTTGTTTGGTTTTGAGAGCCTAAAGCCAGTGCAATTAGGAAAAGTGCGATAACGGCGACTATTTTTATAATTTTCATAGTTCATCACTCATTGGTTGGTTAGCTGTACGATTATGCAGGAAAATTACTAATCAGACCACCATATTATGGTCATAAAAAAGCGGCATACATTATAGTATGCCGCTTTTCTTAATTCCGATAAGTAGGCTACATTCCTGAGTTTACTCGTTCACGCAACTCTTTACCTGGTTTGAAGTGAGGAACGTATTTACCTTCTAACTCAACCTTGTCACCAGTCTTTGGGTTACGTCCAACACGAGGCTCACGATAATGCAGAGAAAAGCTGCCAAAACCGCGAATTTCGATTCGATCACCACTTTCTAGTGTTGAAGCCATATGCTCTAAAATGTCTTTTACAGCGTCTTCAATTTCTTTTGCAGAAAGATGCGTTTGCTCAGCGCACAGTCTCTCAATCAATTCAGACTTAGTCATAGTTACCCTCGTTGGTTTTCTTTTTAGAAATTATAGACCTATCGGAAAAATAAGCAAAAAAAAAGGAGCCTTACGGCTCCTTTCTTGGCTAGATAGCTATAATTCTCTTAATGAGAAGCTATTATTCGCCTTTAGCAGCTTTGAATGCGTCTGCCATTGCGTTACCGAACGCGCCTTCTTCAGACTTGTTCAGTGAAGCCATTGCTTCTTGCTCATCAGCTTCATCTTTAGCTTTGATAGATAGGTTGATTACGCGGTTCTTACGGTCTACACCAGTGAACTTCGCTTCAACGCTGTCGCCAACGCTTAGGATTAGAGATGCATCTTCGATACGGTCGCGAGAAACTTCAGAAGCGCGGATGTAACCTTCAACGCCTTCGATTAGCTCGATAGTAGCGCCTTTCGCGTCAACTGCAGTAACAGTACCGTTTACAAGAACACCTTTCTTGTTGTCAGCAACGTATGCGTTGAACGGGTCGTTTTCCATTTGCTTAACGCCAAGAGAAATACGCTCACGCTCTGCATCTACTGCTAGAACAACAGCAGAGATTTCGTCGCCTTTCTTGTATTCACGTACAGCTTCTTCGCCGGCAGCGTTCCAAGAAATGTCAGATAGGTGTACAAGACCGTCGATACCGCCTTCTAGACCGATGAAGATACCAAAGTCAGTGATAGACTTGATCTTACCAGTAACTTTGTCGCCCTTAGCTTGCATTTCTGCAAATGACTGCCATGGGTTAGCTTTACACTGTTTCAGACCTAGAGAGATACGACGACGTTCTTCGTCGATATCAAGAACCATAACCTCAACTTCGTCGCCAACATTAACAACTTTAGAAGGGTGGATGTTCTTGTTAGTCCAATCCATTTCAGAAACGTGTACTAGACCTTCAACGCCTTCTTCGATTTCAACGAAGCAGCCGTAGTCAGTTAGGTTTGTAACACGACCAGAAAGCTTGTGACCTTCTGGGTAACGCTTAGCGATTGCTACCCATGGATCTTCGCCTAGTTGCTTAAGACCTAGTGAAACACGAGTGCGCTCACGATCGAACTTAAGAACTTTAACTAGGATTTCGTCACCAACGTTAACGATCTCTGATGGGTGCTTAACGCGCTTCCAAGCCATATCTGTGATATGTAGAAGACCGTCAACACCGCCAAGGTCAACGAATGCACCGTAGTCAGTAAGGTTCTTAACGATACCTTTAACTTCAGTACCTTCTTGTAGAGTTTCAAGAAGTTCGTCACGCTCAACACTGTTTTCAGATTCGATAACAGCACGACGAGAAACAACAACGTTGTTACGCTTCTGGTCTAGCTTGATTACTTTGAACTCTAGCTCTTTGTTTTCTAGGTGAGCAGTGTCACGGATAGGACGTACGTCTACTAGAGAACCAGGAAGGAAAGCACGGATACCGTTAAGTTCAACAGTGAAACCGCCTTTAACTTTACCGTTGATGATACCAACAACAGTTTCAGCTTCTTCGCAAGCTTTCTCAAGTACGATCCAAGCTTCGTGACGCTTAGCTTTCTCACGAGAAAGTTGAGTTTCACCGAAACCATCTTCAACAGCGTCTAGAGCTACGTCTACTTCAGCACCAACTTCAACTTCAAGTTCGCCAGCAGCGTTCTTGAATTGTTCAGCAGGGATAGCAGATTCAGACTTAAGACCAGCGTCTACAAGAACGAAACCGTTCTCGATAGCTACTACAGTACCTTTAACGATGCTGCCTTGTTGGAATTCAGTTTCAGATAGAAACTCTTCAAAGAGTTGAGCAAAAGATTCAGTCATTATTTAATCTTCAATAATTAAACGTCCATGGGTATCCTACCGCATGGGGTTGATAAATTCGCCGGTCATCATCCTTGCGACCAACGTTCGTACTAGCTCGGCGAAATTACCCAGCCAGTTTCGATTCAATATAGTGTAGTGCTTTTTCTACTACCTGCTCAATATTCATTGAGGTGGAATCAAGCACTAGAGCATCCTCTGCAGGGCGAAGTGGCGCCACTGGGCGATTACGATCTCGGTCGTCTCGCTCTTGGATCTCGCTCAAAAGGTCGTCAAATTTAACATCTAACCCCTTCTGTTGCAACTGTTTAAGGCGGCGACTCGCACGCTCTTCAGCACTTGCATCTAAAAATATTTTCGCTTCAGCTTCAGGAAACACAACCGTTCCCATGTCACGACCATCTGCAACCAAACCAGGCGCAGCGCTGAATGCACGTTGACGACGAAGCAGTGCTTCGCGAACGCGAGGTAAAGCAGCAACTTTTGAAGCCGCCATGCCTGTCTCTTCTTTACGAAGTTCACTAGACACATCTTCACCTTCTAGGATAACCTTAACTAAGTCGCCTTCAGCAATAAACTGCACGTCTAAGTGTGTAGCAAGCGGTACTAAAGCATCCTCTGATTCAGTATCCACACCATGGTGAATTGCCGCTAAAGCCAATACGCGATAGATCGCGCCTGAGTCTAGAAGATGAAAGCCTAGCTTATCTGCTAGCAACATACACAGGGTACCTTTACCTGCACCACTTGGTCCATCAACCGTAATCACTGGGCTTTGAGAAGGCATCTTTTACTCCACGTTTTGTCGTAAGTTTTATTCTGTACTAGCGATTCGCCACTACTTTATAGGCGGCATATTATAGAGAAAAATTGGAACTCGAGCGAGGTAAATCTCAGATAATTCCGTGTTGATGATGCATAAACCAATGCAACTATCCCAATATCCGTTTGCTTAGGTCAATAAGACACACACGCGCTTTTCGATAGCGCACTTTTCGGTAGATAGAAAAAAGCCTCGCAATAGGCAAGGCTCATGATTTTTCATTTTGTAGAGCAAACAAGAATTCGCTCAAAGAAGCTTAACCAATAATAGCTCGAACCGCTTCTAGGTCTTCAGGCGTATCAACACCAGCCGCAGGTGCTTCCGCCGCAACGTCTACGTGGATTTTTTCACCGTACCAAAGTACTCGTAATTGCTCTAGGCACTCAATACGTTCAAGAGTGCTTGGTTCCCAGTTAATGTAGGTATTGATAAAACCCGCTCGGTAAGCATAGATACCAATATGACGAAGCAAAGGAGATTCCGCTGCAGTACCGTTGTTCGCGTAAGCATCGCGATCCCAAGGGATGGTTGCTCGGCTAAAATACAAGGCATAACCGTCTTTATCGGTTACAACTTTAACGGCATTAGGGTTAAACACTTCATCAGCATGAGTGATTTCCACACCTAACGTTGCCATCGGAGCTGTACTGTTAGCAAGATTGTTGGCAACCTGATTAATGATCGAAGGTGGGATAAGTGGCTCATCACCTTGAACATTCACGATAATATGATCATCAGGAATATTCATAACTTCAATCACCTCAGCTAGGCGTTCAGTGCCCGATTCGTGATTCGGTGATGTCATACAAACGGTCGCGCCAAATGCTTTAGCCGCTTTTTCAACTCGAGCGTCGTCGGTAGCGATAATAACGTTATCGGCACCCGCTTTCATTGACTGTTCGTATACCCATTGAATCATCGGCTTTCCACCAATGTCAGCAAGTGGCTTCCCTGGTAAACGGCTCGATTGGTATCTTGCAGGTATAACAACCGTATAAGACATTACTTACCCTCATCCATAGAAACGGTGCGAGCTTCAGGTTCTAAAAGAACAGGAATACCCTCTTTAATTGGGTAAGCAAGGCGATCAATTTTACAAACAAGCTCTTGCTTATCCTTGTCAAAAGTTAGTTTACCTTTACATACAGGGCAAGCAACGATCTCAAGTAGACGGTGATCCATAGTATTCCATAACCTCTTTTATTCTTTTTAAAATTTGCTGTTGCGAATCTTCATCGAACTGCGCAGAAACTGGAAGATACCACCAGTTATCTTGAGCATATTCTTCGCATTTTACAGCGTCTTTTTCTGTCATAATCAGATTCATACCTTTCTTAGCTAAGGCATGAAGTTCATCTTTATCAAAATCTTGATGATCGGCGAAACCCTGTGTGAATACCACATCACCATCAAGATCTTCCAATGTTTTAAAAAAGCGCGGTGGGTGGCCAATACCGGCAAAAGCAACCAGCTTCTGTAATTCAGCCACAGACCTTTTCTGACCAGTCTTTAGGTTAACCGCTTGGCTTGGAAGCAAAGACATCGAGAACTCTCGCCCATGCGCTTTACCGCCATTGTTAACCAAAAAGTCGACTTCATCTAAACGAGATACAGGCTCTCTTAACGGGCCTAAAGGAATTAGGCATTCGCTACCAAAGCGTCTTGCGCCGTCGATAACTGCAAATTCAATGTCGCGTTCAAGCGCGTAATGCTGAAGGCCATCGTCAGTGATAATCACATCAACACCTTTGCTCAGCAATGCTTTCACTGCGTTAGCTCGCACAGGGTCGACTGCGACTGGCGCACCAGTTCGCTTACGAATCAAGCGAGGTTCATCACCCGAATGCTCAGCTGGCGTATTTTCATTCAACACTAACGGATAGCTTGGTGCTTTTGCACCGTAACCACGAGACACAACTCCAGGTTTAAAGCCGTGAGCCTGAAGCATTTCTACTAACCAAATCACAACCGGGGTTTTACCATTTCCACCAGCGGTAATATTGCCCACAACAATAACAGGTAAAGGCGGGCGGTAGGTCTCTTTCTTCCCAGAGAGGTAAGCATCACGACGTTGACCACTAATCAATTTGAACAGCAGACTCAGTGGCCACAATAGCGGCCAGAGAAGATATTTCAACGGGTGATTGTTAAACCAAATCTTTTCGATCACAACAAAACCTAATTTATCCGCTGAACTGAATTCGGTGTAATTGTGCATAAGCACCATCATGCGCGATTAGCTCAGCATGTGCGCCCCTTTCTACAATATGACCATCATCAACCACTAGAATCTCATCAGCTTGCTCGATGGTAGAGAGTCTGTGTGCGATAACTAATACTGTTTTGTCTTTCTGCAGTTCTTCTAGTGCAGATTGAATCGCTCTCTCTGACTCAGTATCCAGTGCAGACGTCGCCTCATCAAGAATCAGCACAGGCGCATCTCTTAATAAAGCACGTGCAATCGCAATACGTTGTCTTTGACCACCAGAAAGGCTTGCGCCATTTTCACCAACAACGGTATCGATGCCATTTTCCATGCCTTCGATAAACTCACTTGCATGAGCAAGCTTAGCCGCGTATTCGATCTGTTCACGTGAATACTGTTCTTCTGCTGCGTAAGCGATGTTGTTAGCCACCGTATCGTTAAACAGATGTACATTTTGAGAAACGAGCGCAAAGTGCTCACGCAGATTTCTCAATTCGTAATCACGAATGTCGTGGCCATCAAGCTCAATTGAACCAGAGTCTACGTCATAAAAACGAGTGAATAGGTTAGCAATGGTACTCTTACCCGAGCCAGATCGCCCAACAAGCGCAACCGTTTTACCTTTCGGTATATTGAAGCTGATCTTATCAAGTGCTGGTTTCTCTGCACCGTCATAAGTAAACGTGACATCTTTAACAGCCACTTCACCCATTACAGTTTCAGGTTTCAACGTCCCTTTGTTTTGCTCGGTATCTAGATCCATCAAGCCAAATAGAGTCGTACTCGCAGCCATACCACGTTGGAATTCAGACGTTACGTTAGTTAACGCCTTTAGCGGACGTAATAGACCAAACATTGCAGAGAACACAACGGTAAACGTACCAGCAGTAAGCTCGGCTTTAATAGAATCGACACTAGCAAGGAATAGAACAACAACAATCGCAACTGATGCGATCATTTGAATAATCGGGTTAGCGGCCGCTTGAGCAGTGATTAACTTCATACTTTGTTGGCGCATTTGGTTACTAACTTTATCAAAGCGGTGTTTTTCTAGATCTTGACCACCGTAAGTTAGAACCACTTTATGCCCTTTCAGCATTTGTTCAGCTGAAGAAGCAACGTGACCCATGCTAGTTTGCATGTTCTTAGAGATCTTTCTGAATCGCTTCGATACGATACTGATCGCCCACGCAACCAAAGGCGCTACAGCAAATAACACCAAAGATAACTGCCAACTATTCCAGAACATCAGCGTCAACAAGCCTATAATACTTGCACCTTCACGGACAATACTGACTAACGCTTTACTGGTTGCTGCAGACACTTGCTCTGAATCGTAAGTAATTCGAGATAGCAATGCGCCTGTCTGTTCTTTATCGAAGAAAGAAACAGGCATGTGCATGAAATGGCTGAAAATCTTACGACGAATTTCCATCACCACATTGCCAGAGACCCAACTCAAGCAATAGGTTGAAACAAAGCCACTGACGCCACGAACGAACATCATGGCAAAGATAATAAGTGGAAGTGTACGTAAAAAGTCAGATTCAGCATTACCAAAGCCTTCATCAAGTAACGGCTTTAGTAAGGAAATCATATAGGTATCAGAAACGGCATTTATAATAAGCGCAATTACCGCAACACCTAGGCCGGCCTTATATAATCGAATATAAGTCCAAAGTCTTTTAAATGTGACCCAGGTAGTTTCATCTGTTTGTGTTGACATAGAATCGCTTAATTTTCTCACAATAATCTATCTATTCTACTCCCTTACGAAGCATCTGCCTATACCACTGCCTGCCTTGTTGTTCTCTAATCGCATGATATTGCCAACCTTCTTTGCTAAGAGTGATGGTTATTTGTCCGCTTTCTCCAGTATCTAGCCAAGTACTCCCCGCTTCCTGATAACGTTCAATAACAAACTCACTCGGTATTCCCCACTGGTTGCCTTTGGCAAGAGAAGCTATCGCCAGCTGAGGAGACACCGCCTCAATAAACGACTTAATCGATGACGAATCGCTGCCATGATGCGGAACCAACATAACATCACTCCTTAGCTGTTCTCCTTCACGAGCAAGTAACCACTCACTTACCAGTTCAATATCACCAGTGAGCAACATTGAGAAATCAGCACTATGATCTGAGATCTTGACCACACACGAATGTGGGTTATACGCCCTCTTTACTTGCTTAGGCGGCCACAACACCTCAAAAACAACATCTTGCCAGTTCCAAACCTCTCCAATAGTACATGTTTGAATATTAGACGGGGCTTGAGTGATAGATTGGCGTTCTTGAATAATGTTCTGACTGGTTCTTATCCACTTTGGCGTATAGTTCTCAAGTAATGCCGGATAACCACCAGCATGGTCAGAATCGAAATGACTCACAATCACGCCTTCTAATTCATAAATCCCCCGCTGATTCAAAGTAGGAATCAACAAAGACTCAACAACCGAGCCTCCTGGCCACGCATTGCCAAGATCATAAACAACAATCTGATTGTTCTTTTCCAAGACCAAAGACAACCCATGCCCAACATCCAAGATATCAATAGTTAGTTTGTCTTGCTGGGGTTTGCTGAACTCCCACCACAGCACAAACACTGCAGTTACCAATATCGATAATGTTCGCTTGAAATACCGACTAACAAAGCTCAAAAACAAGATAAGGAATACTGATAATGCAATCGTCTGATTATCGACTTGGATCCAAAATCGCTCAGAGAAAGGAAGACTAAATACGAGAGGCTCAAGCGATAAGTCGACTAACTTCCACAGCTGACTGACCAAATCATTGTCTAGCGCTGTTATACCAACCACGCCAGACACTGACTCCGATATTAAGCTTAGAAACATTGCCAGAAACAACAGCGGGATCGTCACCATCGATACCCAAGGCAAAAGGAACAAGTTGTAGAAAACAGAGACTAAACTGACTCCTTTGAAAAACAACATCGAGGAAGGCGCGATAAGGAATGTCAGCATCAGTTGAAGCTTAATAAGTTGGAGTGCGTGGTCGATAAATGTAAAGCTTGAAGCTGAGCGCTGAGTATTACAGGCGATATAGAAAACAGCGCCCAATGCACCAAAGGACAACCAAAAACTGCTCGACAAAGCTGAAAACGGCCAAATCAGCAGAACCACGCACACACTTAAAGTAACATACCGAAGCAAACTGATATTTTGCCCACGCCACAAGAAATAACTCGCGATAACGCACATCACCAAAGCTCTCAAAGTTGGCAGCGTGAATCCAGCAAACCAACTATAGAAATACGCCAAGCCGAGCCCGAATATTGTAGGTAACCAAAGAAATGAAGGGGAAAGTAACCTTAATATCTTGCCAATCTGATAGCCGATACCAAAGGCAATCCCAATATGCAGCCCCGAAATAGCCATCAAGTGAATCAGGCCACTGCTTTTAAGCATATCCCACCGCTGAGGCGGAATAAGGTCTCGATATCCAAAACTCAAAGCGATAATGAGATCTTGATTTGCCAGCAGACTTAACCTTTCAAGGCTGGCTTCAAACCATTGGGCGCGTAAGTTGGTGCTAGAATGAATTCGGTACTTGGTATCTGCTCTGTAAGTTGCATTGGCAACCACGCCAGCACTAAACAAGTACTTTTCTCGGTCAAAGCCGGCTTCGTTGAGTTTGCCCCATATCGGCTTTATTGAGGCCGATAAATAGACATCATCTCCAAGCGTTAGCTTGAAAGGAGTAAACAAACGCAATTTTATCAATTGAGGAAAGATTAATTTTTCGCCGCCAATTGATCTGACTACTATTACGCTTTCAAAACCGTGGCTATTTTCACTAAAAAGGCTAACAACCGACGCATTTATGGTAGTATTCTGCCCTGATTGGAATAAGCGACTCGTTTGTATTTCAATCGCATTCCCTAGGCAGATAACTAGTATCAATGCTGTTACTGGACCTCTTGCACTCCGGAAAACGCTATACTTTGTTGATGCTAGCAGTAACAACAGCATCAATGGTGCCCAAACCCAATGTGGCATCACAGGCCAGAAGCTGGCAGACACAACTGTCGCAGCAAATGAAATCAAGAACCAAGTGTTAAACAAGAGAGTAGCTTCCTCCTATGCCAAGAAAGTTTATCAAACGATTTATGCCTGACCATGATCTAATCAAGCGTCAGAAAGCATTGAAAGTTTTTGGCAATGTTTTGTACAACCCCAACTTATGGTGCCTTAATCGTCGCTCTGCGGCTGGCGCGTTTGCTGTTGGGTTATTCATGGCGTTTGTCCCTCTACCAAGTCAAATGATTATGTCTGCAGGCCTTGCTGTCGCATGTGGCGTTAACCTGCCTTTAGCTGTCGCACTTGTTTGGATCAGTAACCCGGTTACCATGCCTGTTCTCTTCTACTTTGCTTATAAAGTCGGGGCGTTTGTTATGCATGTGCCACCGCAAGCCTTCCATTTCGAATTGTCTTGGGACTTCATCTTGGCGCAAATGAGCACTATAGGGCCTCCGTTCTTATTGGGTTGTCTGATTTGTGGCGTGGTTTCAGCAATGATTGGCTACTTTGGTATTCGCGGTTTATGGCGCTACTCAGTAGTAAGAAGTTGGAAGAAGCGACAAGCAAGGCACTGAACGCCATTTCTTGTTATTCAATCTAACCTTGTATGCGCTTCACTTAAAACGTACACAAGTTAAAATCGGATGAGCGACTTACCTCTGCAAGATTGGCATGTAACGAAAGTCGTAAAGAACACGAATTGAATTCAATAAAAAAGGATCCCACTGGGATCCTTTTTTGTATCGACTGAAAACTGACGGCCTGTTATTTAGGCGAATGCTATTTAGAACTCAGCACTGAGGCTGGATTCAACTTCGCCGCGCGTGATGCTGGGTACCATGTCGCCAGTAAACTCAGCACAATCGCAGTGCCGGAAACCACAACAACATCCGTCATATCAAGTTGTGATGGCAAGAAGTCGACAAAATAGATATCACCGGACAAGAACTGGTGATCGACCAACTTTTCAAGTCCTTTGATTAGTGTCGTGAGATTAAGAGCGACTAGCACACCTATTGCACTGCCCACTAAACTGCCTAACACGCCTGAGAATACGCCCTGCCAAACAAAGATGCGCTTCACAAGGCCGTCTGATGCACCCATGGTTCTTAAAATCGCGATCTCTGATGCTCTGTCTTTTACTGCCATCATTAGCGTCGAGACAATATTGAAACAAGCCACACCAATAACCAGTACCATCACCAGATACATGATGGTACGAACGAGTTGGATATCTCGATACAAGAAACCAAACTTCTGCTGCCAGCTTCGTAGATACACATACACATCAAGCTGATTGCCCACTTCACGCACAATAGAGTTCGCGTTCAGCACATCGGTCACTGTTAAAGAGACTCCAGTTACCGCCTCACCTAAGTTGGCGTAGACCTGAGCATCACCAATCGGAATCAGAGCCAAGCTGTGGTCAATCTGGCCATTAAGCGTCAGCAAGCCAACAACTTTCACTCGAACACGCTTTGGCGCCTGAACCTTCACAGAACCGTTTACCGCTGGAATCATCAAAGTCAGATAATCACCGACTTTCGCACCCAGCACATTCGCTACACCAGAACCTAAGATGATTTGTTGTTGCCCTGCTTTAAACTCACTCCAAGCTTGCTTATCGATAAAACTCGACAGGCTCGATACTTGTTGCTCAAGTTGTGGGTCAACGCCGCGAACTTCAATTGCTTTGAGTTCTTTGCCCTTTTCAGCAAGCGCTGTAATTTTTACATAAGGCGCAGCAGCAACGACTTTATCGTGCTTAACCGACTCCTCAATCACGTGCTCCCAACGAGTCACAGGCTCATTCACGCCTTCAAATTCACCATGAGGAATGACAGAAAGTACTCGTGATTGAAGCTCTCGCTCAAAGCCATTCATCGCAGATAAGCCGATAATGATCACCGCGACACCAACCGCAATACCAATGGTCGAAGACAATGAGATGAACGACACCATCTTGTCTCGTTGTTTCGCACGGCTAAATCGGCCGCCTATCAATAGAGATAAAGAGGAAAACACTTAGCTCTCCTCTTTTTCTACGTTGACCAGTAAACCATCTTGCATGTGAAGTTGGCGATCCATCTTACCGGCAAGTTCACCATCGTGAGTCACGACCAAAAAGGCAGTATCGTATTCACGGTTCAGTTCACGCATTAAGTCGTAAATAGACAGTGCGGTGTTATGGTCAAGGTTACCGGTTGGTTCATCCGCCAACACTAGCGCAGGCTTATTCACCAATGCACGAGCAATCGCCACACGTTGCCTCTCGCCACCAGAAAGCTCTGAAGGTCGGTGGTCCACGCGGTGACTCAACCCAACTTTGTCCAACAAACGTTGTGCTTCTTGCTTTGCTTTAGCGGGCTTTTCGCCGCCAATCAATAACGGCATCGCCACGTTTTCTAAAGCTGAAAAGTCAGATAGAAGATGATGGAACTGATACACAAAGCCAAGATGCTGGTTGCGAAGCTTCGCCTGCTTATTCGAACTCAAAGATGCTAAATCTTGACCAAGAAAACTCACACTGCCCGCAGAAGCATCGTCTAATGCGCCTAAGATATGCAGTAAGGTACTTTTGCCCGAGCCAGAGGTACCGATGATTGCTACTAGCTCACCCTTTTCGATGTCAAAGCTGACTCCCTTGAGCACCTCAGTATCTAACGAGCCTTCACGGTACGTTTTACGGATATCATTACATTGAAGAAAATTACTCATAACGAAGGGCCTCAGCAGGTTTCACAGACGATGCACGATAAGAAGGGAATACAGTGGCAATCAGGCTAAGTGCAATAGCCAGAACCACAACAACAGCGATTTGAATTGGGTTAATCAAAATTGGTAACTGACCACCAAACGAGAATAGAGCAACACCCATCGCCTCTAAAATAGTATTAAGGTTCATCGCTAGAGCAACGCCTAACACACCACCAGAGAGCGCACCAATCACGCCACTACTTGCGCCTTGAACCATGAAGATCCCCATGACTTGACCATCAGTCATGCCTTGGGTCTTAAGAATCGCGACTTCAGACTGCTTCTCCATCACCACCATGATAAGTGCTGAGATAATATTGAAAGCAGCAACACCGATGATAAGCCCAAGCATTAAACCCATCATGTTTTTTTCCATACGAACGGCTTGGAATAGCTCACCTCGTTGGTCTCGCCAGTCGCTCCACAACCAACCTTCCGGTAATGGCTGAGTTGATAACTCTGCGACTTCAAACGGGTCTTCAAAAAATAGTCGCCAACCTGAAATAGTGTCTGATTTATAACGCATCAAACGCCCAGCGTCTTGGATGTCTGTCACCATCAGTTGAGCGTCGATATCAGAACCTGTATTGAAAATACCGGCAACGGTGAAATTTCGTTGGCTTGGAATACGACCTAATGGGGTGTATTGGCTAGCGCTGGTCACCATCAAGCGAACTTTGTCACCCATAGATACCTTCAAATTTCTCGCCAAAGTATGACCGAGGAACAACTGATATTGACCCGCTTTAAGTGAAGACAATCTGCCCGCAATCAAGTGGTTCTGAAGAGGGTCATCTGAATTGGGTTCAATGCCAATTAACAAACCCGCAGATAATTGAGCCGGACTCTGAATCACTGCCTCACTGCGGACAATCGGTTCAACGTGACCATTAAGCGAGATTTGCTCTGCAAAATTAGGCGCTTGGGCAGAAAGAGAGGTAGTGCCACCTTGCTCATAAACCACCGCTTGAGGAAGAACACCAAGAATTCGGTCTTTTAACTGCGCTTCGAATCCATTCATTACCGATAAAACAGTAACCAAAGACAGCACACCAATGGTGATACCTGCCGTCGACATATAAGAAACAAAACGGCTAAAGCGATCACCTGAACGGCCTTTCAAATAGCGTAGGCCAACAAACAACGAAATAGGATGAAACATACTTTGAACCATCTAAAGGGGATGCGGGTTAATGTAACGGGTATTGCTGTTACTGTGTAGGGGTTAATTGAAAATATAGAGTGAATTAACTCAATTAGTTAGGCTTGAAAAACAGAACCTTGTCAAATTGCCAAATTTCAAACAACTATTTGAGACTTTCAATTAACTGACCTTGATTACTGCGGCCACATAGCGATAATCAATAGATCACTTCAAGGAACTAACGCATGACAGAACAAGAGTTTTTCACCGTTCACCATAGCCTTACCGCTAATATTGAACCAATGGACAGCGGCTTCACTTTACCTTCTCAAATTCAATTCGAATCTGAGATCCCAGCACCATTTGTGGTGGCAAGTGAATTTAGCCAATTGGATCTGTTAGCTGACAGCGCTCGAGCGGAACTGAAAAACAGCGACTTGAAGAATGTCACCAGTTTATTGGATGCACAAAACTCAAAATTAAACCTCTTGTTGAGCTTTATGTTATCGCAGCAAGATGATGAGAAATTTCGCACTCACACCTATTCATTTGGTGCGAGTCAGTTTTCCTGCTTTTCAAAAGCAGACATCGAACCGGGTCGCTTAGTAAAAGCCAAACTTTTTCTAGAGCACCCAGCTGCAGCCATTTATTGCTACGCAGAAGTATTTGCTAGCGAGGCGAAAGACTCAGGTTTCGAAATCAAATTTAAATACGCTCATCTTCGCGATACCGACCAAGACCTGCTAATTAAAGCGGCACTTTATCAACAACAGAAACTCTTGCGTCAACGCTCTCTAGACCGAGATAACAAGTAAATTAACATGACCAAAAAATCCATATTTACACTACCTAAACTTAAAGGTGCCGGTGACAAAAAGCACATCGGTAACCTAGTCGGTTCGTCTCTCGCTCTTGCCATTGCCAAACTCGCAGAGCAACACAACAGCCATACCGTCTTGGCTGTACCCGACCCACAAGTGGCGCTTAAGCTTCAATCTGAAATTGAACAGTTTACGGCACATGAAGTCGCATTATTCCCTGACTGGGAAACGCTGCCATACGATAGCTTCTCGCCGCACCAAGAGATCATCTCAGATCGTATCGCACGCCTTTACGCACTGCCAACACTAAAAGATGGCATCACGATCGTTCCGATCAGCACGTTATTGCAACGCCAGTCACCGCGAGACTTTTTGCTACAACACACGTTAATGGTGAAAACGGGCGATCTCTACTCGCTTGAGAAACTGCGCCTACAGCTTGAAAAGTCAGGCTATCGCTACGTTGATCAAGTGTTTGGCCCAGGTGAATACGCAAGTCGTGGTTCGATTCTCGACCTGTTCCCGATGGGCAGCAAAGACCCGTATCGTATCGATTTCTTCGATGATGAGATCGATACCATTCGTACCTTCGATCCTGAAAACCAACGTTCTATTGAAGACATCTCTGAGATCCGCCTGCTGCCTGCTCACGAATTCCCAACCTCGGAAACGGCAATTGAAGATTTCCGTATTCGTTGGCGCCAACAGTTTGATGCCCGCCGCGAACCAGAATCGGTTTATATGCAGGTATCTAAAGGCACATGGCCTGCTGGTATTGAGTATTGGCAACCACTGTTCTTCGATCACACAGAAACCTTGTTTGATTACGTTGCCGATGAAGCGCAACTGCTGATTCTAGGTGATGTCGAGACTGCAGTAGACTCATTCCTAACGGACGTTGCTCATCGATACGAACAGCGCGGTGTTGACCCATTACGGCCACTTCTCACGCCTGAACAACTGTGGCTGAAGAAAGACGAGCTGTTCGCACACTTCAAACAGAAGCCACAAGTCAATCTGAGCTTAGATTCAATTGAAGAGAAAGCTGGACGTACCAACCTTCCGGTTGTGTCTCTTCCTGATCTCAGTGTTCAGCATCAAAATAAAGAACCTTTAGCTAACCTAAGAAAGTTCACAGAAGCCTTCGACGGCAAAGTAGTATTTTCGGTTGAATCAGAAGGTCGTCGTGAAGCGCTGAGTGAACTGCTTCGTGGTATTAAAGTACGACCAAGCGAAGTTGAAAACCTCGATGCCTCAATTAAAGGCAAAGACAAGTTCAGCCTCATCCTTGGCTCTGCTGAACACGGTTTTATCCATGAAGAGCAAAACATCGCCCTTATCTGTGAAAGCGACCTGTTGGGTGATCGCGTTGTTCAGCGCCGTAAGAAAGACAAGAAAAGCGTTAACAGCGACACTGTAATTCGTCACTTAGCCGAACTTAAACCGGGTCAACCTGTTGTTCATATTGACCACGGTATTGGTCGTTACATCGGCCTGCAAACACTTGAAGCGGGTGGTATGAAAACAGAATACGTAACGCTTGAGTATCAAAATGATGCCAAGCTCTACGTACCTGTTGCTTCTCTGAACTTAATCGGGCGCTACTCTGGCGGCGCTGAAGATTCTGCACCACTGCATAAACTCGGTGGCGAAGCATGGCAGAAAGCTCGTAAGCGCGCCGCAGAGAAAGTCCGTGACGTTGCAGCCGAACTGCTTGATGTTTACGCTAAACGTGAACTAAAACCTGGCTACAAGTTTGTACTCGACCGTGGCCAATACGCGACCTTCAAGTCTGGCTTCCCGTTTGAAGAAACGGATGACCAAGCAATGGCCATCAATGCTGTTATGTCGGATATGTGCCAAGCCAAAGCCATGGACCGTTTAGTGTGTGGTGATGTTGGTTTTGGTAAAACAGAAGTCGCAATGCGCGCAGCATTCGTTTGTACCGACAACAGTAAACAAGTAGCCGTGTTAGTTCCAACCACCCTACTTGCTCAGCAACACTTTGAAAACTTCCGAGACCGTTTCGCCAACTTGCCGATTCGTGTTGAGGTTCTATCCCGATTCAAATCAGCTAAAGAGCAAAAACTAATCATGCAAGATGTCGCCGACGGTAAAGTGGATATCCTAGTCGGGACTCACAAGCTGCTTTCGAGTGATATTAAGTTTAAAGACCTTGGCTTGCTGGTTGTCGATGAAGAACACCGATTTGGTGTGCGTCAGAAAGAGAAAGTGAAAGCGATGCGTGCGGATGTCGATATTCTAACGCTTACTGCGACACCGATCCCGCGAACGCTGAACATGGCAATGAGTGGCATGCGTGACCTTTCGATCATCGCTACACCACCCGCACGACGCTTGGCAATTAAAACCTTCGTTCGCGAGAGTGATGATGCCATCGTCAGAGAAGCGGTGCTGCGTGAAATCATGCGTGGTGGCCAGGTTTACTTCCTACACAACCAAGTCGACACGATTGAGAAAACAGCAGAGTCATTGCAAAAGCTGATTCCAGAGGCGCGCGTGACTGTAGCTCATGGCCAGATGCGAGAGCGCGAACTGGAACGCATCATGAATGACTTCTACCACCAGCGCTTCAACTTACTGGTGTGTACAACCATCATTGAAACCGGTATCGACGTACCAACGGCAAATACCATCTTGATGGACAGAGCCGATAACCTTGGTTTAGCACAGCTGCACCAATTACGTGGTCGTGTAGGTCGTTCGCACCACCAAGCTTATGCTTACTTGTTAACGCCACACCCTAAAGCAATGACCAAAGATGCGATCAAGCGATTGGATGCGATAGCTTCGCTCGAAGACTTGGGCGCAGGCTTTACCCTAGCAACTCACGATTTAGAGATTCGTGGTGCGGGTGAGCTGTTGGGTGATGAACAGAGTGGTCAAATCCAGTCGGTTGGTTTCACCTTGTACATGGAGATGCTTGAACAAGCGGTTGAAGCGTTGAAAGAAGGTCGAGAGCCTTCGCTTGATGATCTATTGCGTGAACAAACTGAAATTGAGATGCGTCTGCCTGCACTATTGCCAGACGACTATATTCCAGACATCAACACGCGTTTATCAACATACAAACGTATTGCGAGTGTGAGTGACACCGACGAATTGGCAGAGTTGAAAGTCGAGCTGATTGATCGCTTCGGCCTTCTGCCTGATGCAACCAAGAACTTGTTATCAGTTTCTGAGCTAAAATTAGCCGCAGCGTCTATCAAAGCGAAGAAAATTGAAGCCCACGATAAGGGTGGATTCTTAGAATTCTACCCGGATGCTGACATAAACCCGACCTACCTTGTTAAACTGTTGCAATCTCAACCGCAAAAGTTTTCAATGGAAGGACCAACAAAGTTCAAGTTTACGATACCATTGGTCGACAGACGGAAGCGAATTCAATTTGTTAGTGATTTATTGGGCGAATTCAGACAAAACTTGCTGCCTTCAGCATAAGACCCAATCCACTTGCACATATAAATTATCCAGCCGGTAGTTCGGCTGGAAGACGGAGTAAAAATGAAAAGACTGATCCCACTGCTACTATTGTTCGTCTCACTGCCAAGTTTGGCGCAGAGACAATTTGATATAGAAGTGATCATTTTTAAGCGCGCTGTTGATGCAGAGAAGGTGAACGAATCTTGGCCAAATACACAGCCTAAGATTTCACTTGAACGCGTTGGTTCATTTCAAGATACCCAATACCGAGCAAAGAAAGGCGTTCAAATGCTACCTTACTCGGAATACAAGTTAACGCCTCAGAAAGACAAGCTACGTAAACACGCTGGCTTTGAAGTTCTGATGCATACCGCTTGGCGTCAAGGCGACCAAGGTAAGAGCTCGGCACCTGTTTTCCATATTCAAGCAGGTAAAGATTTCTCTAAACAGTTTAATGCTGATGGCTCTGAAAAAGGCGCAATCACTGCAGGCAGCGCTGATGGGTTCCAAGAAGAGACCATTGATAAGCCACTCTACGAATTAGACGGCAAGCTGCAAATCTACGTTCAGCACTACCTATACGCTGAAACGACATTAGATTTAAAAGCGCCAAGCGTTCGTGAAGTGACTCTACAAGAGCAACAAATTGAGCTAGATTCACCAGTAAGTGGCGCAGAAAGCAACGTCCAGGTAGGCAATCTAACTGAAATTTCTCCGACGGTTGAAGTCCAAGAGTTCCTTAAGAGCTACCGCATGGACCAAAAACGTCGTATGCGCAGTACAGAAACTCATTACCTTGACCACCCACTTCTTGGAATGGTGATTCAAGTTAGACGTGTAGCGCAGTAAATTACTTGCCGATTCGGCTATAATTATATAAATAATTCAATCCGCCCTCCTAGTGAGGGCGTTTTATTAAGTGCTATCTATCTTTATTCTGTACTGACTCTCTTTGCTCAGTACTTACACGTTACTTGGTACGCTCTATGAGCCCTGAATTTCAGATCAACACACAAAATCTTAGCCTTAAAATCATTGAGGCCTCAGATGCTCAAGAATTTTCTCAGCTGGTTAAGTCCTCCCCTAGCTTGCTGCCATGGGTCGACTGGTGTCATAAAGAGTTTTCTATCGTCGAGGCCGAGAAATTTATTCTGGCAACTCGCCTGAACTGGGTGAAAGCCGATGCGTTTGGTTTTGGCATCTTTGAACGAAAAAGCGATAAGTTAGTCGGTATGGTTGCCATTAATGAGCTTTACCACACCTTTAATATGGCGAGTTTAGGTTATTGGGTCGGTGATGACTTTCAAAGGAGAGGGATCGCCAAAGAAGCGATGTTCGCCCTATTTGAATTTTGTTTCGCGCAACTCAAGTTAACGCGTTTGGAGATTGTCTGCGATACCGAGAACCTACCCAGCCAAAAGTTGATCGAGAAGTGTGGCGCTGAGCGAGAAACCATTGCCCAGAATCGATTTCTGTTTAACGGTAAGCCGAAAGATGGCGTGGTTTATTCTGTGCTACCTCCAACGTCTTAACAGCAGAAATGAGTTCAACACCTGCGATAATCCATAATCGACACGATCAAAAAAGAGCTCCGAAGAGCTCTTTTTTATTATCAGCGTAATGCTCTGAGAAGGCTTACCTGATTAGTGAAGCTTTAGGTTTGGACGAAGTACACGGTTAATACGACCAACCAGCATCATCAGTGATGTTTTGATTAAGCCGTGAAGCGCCATCTGGTGCATGCGGTACAAAGAGATGTAAACCACACGAGCAATACGACCTTCGACCATCATCGAGCCTTTCGTCAGGTTACCCATCAAGCTACCTACCGTAGAGAAACGGCTGAGTGAAACTAGCGAGCCTTTGTCTTTGTAGATGTAGTCTTTCAGGTCACGACCGTTCAACTTAGCAATGATGTTGCTGAATGCACAGCTTGCCATTTGGTGAGCCGCTTGTGCACGTGGCGGAACGAATGAACCGTCTGCTTGTGTACATTGCGCCAAGTCACCGATTGCAAAGATGTTGTCATCCAGTGTTGTTTGCAGCGTGTTCTTCACAACCAACTGGTTGATACGGTTGGTTTCAAGACCACCGATATCTTTCATGAAATCTGGTGCTTTGATACCTGCTGCCCATACCATGATTTGAGCTGGGATCTTGTCACCATCTTTGGTTGTTAGGCCGTCAGAATCCGCCTGAGTCACCATCGTATTCGTACGAACGTTCACACCAAGCTTGGTTAGCTCAGAGTGTGCTGCACTTGAAATACGAGGAGGTAGAGCTGGAAGAATACGCTCACCCGCTTCAACTAGGTTTACGTTCAGCTTGCTTGAATCTAGGTCGCCGAAGCCGTAAGTACGAAGTTCTTTAACGGCGTTGTGTAGCTCTGCAGAAAGCTCTACACCAGTTGCACCAGCACCAACAATCGCGATGTCTACCGTGCCTTGACCGTTCTTAGCGTGAAGCTTTAAGAACTGATTGTTCATTTCTGTACGGAAACGGTGTGCTTGCTCTGGGCTATCAAGGAAAATACAGTTGTCACGAACGCCTGGAGTGTTGAAGTCGTTTGACGTTGAGCCTAGCGCCATCACTAGAATATCGTATTCAAGTTCACGGCTTGGCATCAGCAGTTCACCGTGCTCGTCTGTAAGCTCGCTTAGTGCAATCACTTTACGCTCACGATCGATGTCGTTCAGGCTGCCCATTTGGAAATCGAAGTAATGGTTTTTTGCGTGCGCACGGTAGCTTAATGCATCAACACCTTCATCCAGTGAGCCCGTTGCTACTTCATGAAGTAATGGTTTCCATAGGTGGCTTGCTTTACGGTCTACCAGAGTAATCTGGGCACGTTTCTTACGACCTAAAGTGCGGCCTAGCTTAGTGGCTAGTTCTAAACCACCAGCACCGCCGCCTACTACGATAATTTTTGTCACAATGACAATCCTCTACAAAATGAATAAATGGGGTTCGGCTCGATTACTCCAACCGATAAATTCTATGTATCTACTCGGCCTTGAATGCGAAGGCTGTTACAAATTGGGTTACCGCGAAAAAGAATAACGACAGCTCACCGAGTAGTTAGAGGGGTTACAAACAACAAATAATGGTTTGTTGCTTTGCTCACGTGGATATAAAAGGTGACTACCTGAGAGGCAGAACACAAATTATGGGCAAGTTTTTTCACTCGCTCTCAATTTTTTTTGATATTTGTCAAAATATTTTGCTTGGGAACATTATATATAGCAAAAAGATGACCGCAACAAAAAAATCCTTACCCTCAATGAGGATTCGCGACTAATTAGTTAACGTTTGAGCAAACTGATCTATAAATGCACAAACCGACCGATAAAACATATACAACTACTTTATCAATACCAATCTCTAAGATTCAGATGTGAAAAAGCAGCACTCATTGAGCACTGCTTTTATAAAACATCTGGATTGATTAAGCGTTTTTGAACGCTTTCATTGCTTGAAGATGTTGAGAGATCTTTTTGAATTTATGACTCTCTTTTTCGTCCCAGATGACATCATAATAATCTTCTAACGCGGCAGCTGTTTTGGTATTGTCGTGAATCTCATCTTCACGAGAAAGCACCACTAAACAGCGACCTTTGTTCTTCATACGATATTGAGCAACACACTTAGTCGCGATGTCTTCGTACTCTTCCGGACGGTCAATTCGACCTACCATGTTGTTCTCAGGGTGCAGATTCGGGTTGAACACCACCTGCTTAATACCACATAAGAAACCAATACGTTCAGACCAAAAACCACCTAAGCCTACACCACAAATGATCGGATGCGGGTCATCGGATTGCTCTATCACTTTATGCACTTCTTTTAGCAAATGTTGCATATCGTGTTTTGGATGCAAAGTACTGTAGTTGATGAAACGAACGTCATCATCAATGAATTGCAACTGCAGTATTTTTTCGTGATTGCCCGGGCTAGTTGAGTCGAAGCCATGTAGATAAATAATCATTAGTACCTCCTTGTTGAATATTGGTACGTTTTAATTAATCTAACATGAAAAATAAGGTTTTAAAGGGAACACGAACGAAATTATATTTTTCACTTCCTAAACGTGATCCTAGCTACATAAAGTGTGACTCAGCGCCTCTGCTTCACGCAGATAACTTTCATCGCCCCAGAGCTGATGAGCAAGCAAAGACCACAGCATCGCCATCATTTGGCTTCTTGGTAACCATGCTTCTACCCCATCAAGCCAAGGTTGGGCATCATGGATGCCTCGCAGCTGACAGTACTTGTTAACGGCTTCAGCAACTGGTAATCCTGCAACAGCAATGGTCAACGTAAGATCAAGTCTAGGGTCAGCTAATGCTGCATATTCCCAATCAATAATCTTAATCCCATCGCTATTTCTCACTAAGTTATAACCACCTAAATCAAAATGGCACAAAGACAGGTCAACATTTGGGATACTTGGAGCCACGCGCCACTCTTGATAAATCTTGGTGCAGGTTTCAGTCTTATGAATCGAATCAAGTTGCAGCCAGTAATGATCGACTCGCGCTGTGAAACTGAACGGTTGGAGCGGCAATCGCGCGGTGTTAACCAAATGCACCGAGATCAGAGTCTTCAACAAATCATCAAGCTCTAAGCCTTCGTAAAGCGTCTCACCCGCAATCCATTCAACCAATAAGCCTTGCTCATTGACCACTATTGGACTTGGTCCAATACCTAGACGCTCAATTGCGGAAAGCACTTGATACTCTTCATGACGAGAGATAAAGAAGGCTTTGGTGATGGGAGTGATTGGACGCCAAACATACGCAGTGCCATCGGCTAACACCAACTTCCAACATCGATTAGTCAACCCGCCGGTCAGCGTTTGAGTTCTAACAGGTGGCTCAGAAAAGTAACCATCAAGCGAACTCAAACTGGTATCAAGAAGCTTAGCCTCAGACCAAGAAAAAATTGCCATATTTACTCCCTATAAACGTCTTAACTGCCCTATAAACGTCTTCATTTCCCTACAAAAAAGACACTGACCAAAAGCCAGTGTCTCTTCATAAACAGCACATCATGCACTGCATTGGCGTGTGACCAAGCTATGTGTGGCCAAGCTATGCGTTGCCAAGACTAGACGCGGTCAAAACTGGCTGCGTTTAGTTGGCAAGTAAGCGAAATTAAAGGCCTAGTAGGCTCTTGGATTGTTGCTTACGGATTTCAGTCTCGTCAGCCCATTCAATCAAGCCAGACTCAAGATCCATTAGACGCATCGTCATTTTGTAGTAAACGTCTTCGTCGCTACCGTCTTTCTTAACGATGCTTGATAGGTTGCCGTACAGCATGTATTGAGCACCGACCATTTTACCGAATTGAATTGCTGAGCTTTGGTTTACAAGCTCATCATTATTTTGGAAGTTCAATTGGTCACGAACAGACTCTACACGGTCCATATCAACGAAACGGAACTTACCAGAATTCAGCATTTTAGTACTGATAGTGTCAGTGATTGACTCAGTATCGATGTGCTCACTTGTCTTGTTCTTGATTCGCTCTACGAACACGATTGGACGTTGCTCACGAGTAATGTAAGACACTGAACCAGACGCCATCATGCTATCGACCATTTCACCCGCAATCGTTTGAAGGTCAGTTGAACCGAAATCGATTGTCGTGGTTTCTACTGCTTGTGCATCACCGTAGCTTACCTTGTTTGAACAACCGCCTAAAATAACCGCTAAACCTAGTAGCGCAACGACACTCTTTTTCATTTTGTTTCCTCAACTTATCACTGAGCGGGGTTACCCACACTCTTAAATTCTTGTATTTACGAATCATGAGACCCGTTTAATCTAACTTACTGCTCTCGGAACTGGACTCTGAACTGAGTCGCTTTCGGGTTTACCGACACTTCCGACAACGAAATACTTTCAAAACCACGAACAATCGCTTGCTTCCAAGGACCTTGTTTAAGGTTGACCTCAAGCCCGGCATCGTCGTACCAGTAAAAACGATAAAGAATATGTTGATCGCCTTTATAGTTACTGTTTAAACGAACGATTCCTCGCGTATGACCGTCGACCAGATCGGTGCGAATATCTTCAACCTGTAAACGGCTGCCCAATACCTTGTCACCAAAGAAAACGTTCTGAGTCAGACTATCGACCCTTACGCCAGCTGTATTATCAGCACAACCAGCCAGAGCCATAACCGCTGCTAAGCTCACTAACCACTTTTTCATTACAGCCTCCCTAGCTGTTTATGCCACATTGTTGCATTGTTTCCTTGTCGAGAAATCCACACCAAGGTGGTCTGCCCTCCTCGAATATCAAAGTCGTACGTTTTAGCGCCCGCTTCCAACGTATATTGACCGCTGTTTGCTACAAACGTGCTGCTCTTAATCTCTGCAGGTAATGATTGCCAACTACGAGTGTCTGGTTGCTCTGTCAGTGTGTTCCACACGTTGAACAGAATATTACCGACATCATCGCCTTTGGTTGCCTCTTTACGAATGCGATCTTTCGCGACTACACGTAGCGCTTGGCGAATAACAATGCTCGTCATACGTTCAGATAGATCGTTCTGCGCCATCGCGTTTACATCAGTGATCAAATGTTCTTGTAGCGGCTGTCCGCTGATTCGCAAGGCAGAAAAGCGCTCTACGTTTTGACTTGGGTAATATGGCAGCGCAAGAGAGTATATTGCCCCCTGATCGCGACTGTCATAAACAGGTAAATCCAGTCGCCAACTGTCCATAGCTTGTACAGCGCTCTGCTCTTGAAGAACAATCACTCGCCCTTCACCTGCACTAAGTTTAGAAGATTGCTTATAGCGTTTTTCTAACGTCGCTAAATCTTGTCGCATCCCTAAACGAGCGGCTGTTGCCATGGTTCTATCGATGATTTCTTGGTTCTCTGGCATCACAGCCAAAGCACGACGATAGTCAACGTAGGCGCTGTTTAAGTCATTTGACGCTTCATAAAGCAGACCAGACAAGAACATCAGATACGCATTCTGTACTGACTGCAGCTTTTTACCCGCATCAGGGTAATTAGCAAGGATGCTACCCACATTGGCAGACAAGCCTTGCTTCTTCGCATCGCTGGCTGCTTTGTCTAATTCTGCTTCGCGTTGCTTCTTCGCTTGTTCTTGAACTTGGTTGGCGCGACGCATTTCGATCACCGCACCTTCTAAGTCGTTTTTCTTGAGGTAATTTAAACCGAGATATAGATGAAGAAAGCCCAACTCATAATCGGCTGGCACATACTCGGTAATATTGTCATTCACAGCCAACGCACCCACACTGGTTGCACTGTCTGAGATTGAGATCACGGCTTTGCGTTGCTGCTCAGTAACCGCCTGATCAGCCACTTCAAACGAAGCCTTACTCTCAGGGTATTTTTGATCCAGCAGATTAATTCTGCCTCTTTCAAAGTTATCAAGGATGTCGCCTGCCGCGTAATCTGGTAGCTCTTGCTGAGCCTCTGAATAATCTCCAGATTTAACGGCTTGGTAGATCGCTTTGTTTTGTGCGCTGTAATGACTGAACAGGCTTCCTGCAGACATACTCGCACAACCTACGGTCAACGCCGATAACAGGGCAATGGAAGCGAATCTAAACTGTTGCTTCACTTATCGTCTCCGTGCATGTTTAAAATGCCTACTTTATTAGGGTCAGCTGACCTTTAATGGTCTCATTATCAAAACGAAACGCGTTGTAAAAAGGATCTCAAGCCAGTTGAAACCCTACTGATTTAGCCTCTGCCTAAGCGATGCCGACATTCAGACAACAGATAGAACTTAAAGTTGGCATACAAACTACAAATTTTCCAACTAACTACTTGTGTTAACCCACTAATGAGCGCGTTTAAACTAGCTCATTAGCTTTCATTAACTCGTTAGCTTTTCATTAGCTCATTAACTTTTTATTAGCTCATTAATAGGGGGCCAAGTGGACGGCCGCCAACCAAGTGCATGTGAATATGATAAACCTCTTGGCCACCGTGAGAGTTACAGTTCACGATAAGACGATAGCCATCTTCTGCGATGCCTTCTTCTTTTGCTAACTTACGAGCAACAGTAAACATGCGCCCCATCATCGCTTCATCTTCGACTTCAACATCGTTGGTTGTCGGAATCAGCTTGTTTGGGATGATTAGGATATGGCTTGGCGCACGAGGGTTAATATCGCGGAATGCGGTTACTAAATCGTCTTGGTATAGTAGATCTGCTGGGATTTCTTTGTTGATGATCTTAGTAAAAATGGTTTCTTCAGCCATGTTTCTCTCCGATAAAACATTTATTTTTTAATGCTTTGAGTATGCGCTATGCCGCATCAAACCACAATAAATCTGCTTTAAAGCATAATAAAAAACACCGTTCAAATCAAAGAAAACGAGCCTTAGCTCTCAAGAATGGCATGTTGGTTATAACTGAGCGTTATTTTTGACGTATGCGTCATAAAACGCGTAAGCCGAGCTCAATAGAATGCTGACAATTTTGTTAGTTTTACTTTGACCTGACATTAGGTCTGCATTTTTATTTAGGGAGAAAGCCATGAAGGGATCTGTGATCAAGCGTATGTACGCTGGTTTCGCACTGATCATCATCATGTTCGCAGTCACGATAACCATCATGATGAACAGCATGAATCAGATACACAGCAATTTTGAGAGTGTCTCAGAAACCTCATTGCCACTTGTTGCGCTTTCAAATCAAACAAGTGTTCAATTGCTTTCTGCTGATAAGTCATTCAAAGATTTCTTAACCACACAAAACGCTGAACGCATGTCTGCAATGCGTACAGAATTTGCTGCATCACAAAACTCGTTTTCAGAAGTTCTCGGTAGTTTAGAAGCGGCAAGCCAAAACAATGCTTCACTTATTGAACGTATCGCGCAATTAAGAGCAATGGAAGAACGCTACTTCGCCGAAGCTGACGAAGCGATGAACAACTACGTTGCGATGTTCGAAGCGCAAGAACAAGTGCAAAAAGCCTCTCGTGACTTCCAACGTTTACATTCAGAATTAACCGTTGGCATGAAAGAGTACGTCGCCGACCAAAAAAGCATCTCTGTAAAAGTGATGGCAAAGAGCTACTTCATTAAACTGCAAGATGCAGAAGTCATCACCTCTGATGCACTTGCGAGCTCTGATGTTGCCTTCGTTCAGAAAGCCGTTAACCAAAACAAAAAGGCCGTTATTCATCTTAACTACGCTTATCGCGGCCTATCAACACAACTACCAGCACTTAAAAATGTCTTCGATGAGTCGGTTCAGAAGTTCACCAAAGACGTTGGTCAGAAAGGTGGCGTACTAGACAAACACAACAACTACCTACAAGCCAAACAAGCGTTGTACGTGAACATCGCTAACCTAGCTCTAGAAGTTGACCAAGCGATGGCTGTTTTGGACTCATTCAACGTGACCGCTGAAGAGCAACTTAACTCATCACTCGCTGACGCAAGCAGCATCTACGACAAAGGCCTATTCAACGCGATTGCCATTGGCATTGTTGTGACTGTGTTCGCTGCTGCGATTGGTTACCACATTGCACACAGCGTACGAGAGCCATTAACTCGCATCCTCGGTACATTAGAAGGTCTAACTGAAGGTGATATGACTCAGCGTATCGATATTCGCTACGACAACGAATTCAGCCGCGTGAGCCGTCACATCAACACCTTGGCTGACAACCTGCACAATATCCTTGTGAAGTTGAATGATGCTTCAGATGACTTAACTAAGACTGCAAGCGTCAACCAGAAGACGTCATCTGAAACGCAGGCTCAATTGAACAGCCAACGTGAGCAAACCGCGACTGTTGCGACCGCAATGACAGAGATGTCTCATTCTGTACAAGAAGTGGCGAACAGCGCGCAAAGCTCACTCACCATGGTTCAACAAGTAGAATCGGCTTCTGAGTCTGGTCGTCAGATCATGAACACCAACATCAGCACCATTAATCAGCTTGAAGTTCGCCTTACTGAATCAGTGGGCGCTGTAGGCGAGCTACAACAGATGAGTAGCCAGATTGGTTCAATCCTTGACGTTATTCGTGGTATTGCTGAACAGACCAACCTACTTGCACTTAATGCGGCAATCGAAGCAGCGCGTGCAGGTGAACAAGGTCGTGGTTTTGCAGTCGTTGCCGATGAAGTACGAGTGCTAGCACAGAAGACCACTCAATCAACCTCTGAAATCGAGACTATGATCAGCAATCTGCAATCAAGCTCGAAAACTGCAAGTAACGTAATTGAAAGCTGTATGAGCGATATGGACATGTCGGTTCAACAAGCTTCAAGTGCAAACAGTGCGATGGAAGAGATCCAAGCCTTGATTCTAGAGATCAGCCACATGAGTACACACATCTCTCAAGCAGCCGCTGAGCAGAGTGAAACGTCTGGTGATATTGCACGCAACATCGAAGACATCAACCACATCGCAGATAAGAGTTACCAAGCGATGTCTTCAATTGCGGAGGCAAGCCAAAACCTAACAATTTTGGCGAATCAGCAAGGTGATTTAGTACATCAATTCAAACTATAGATAAATGAAGAATCGATAGATATTTAGTGAGATTGTTGAGACTTTTTACCCAATAGTGGTGACTAATTGAGCTAGGGCAACTTTTATCAAGGGTTGCCCTTGTTTTTTATGAGCTTTGTCATTATATGATTATTAAGGCTTGCTGCTTCCCGTTTTTTCTTTCACCTTTATGAGCGAGCCGCTATTAAGGAATTTATATGGCTGTTCATGTTGGCATTATCGATCAAGACCCCATTCGCTTGCTCACCCCATTACTTGATAACCGAACGGTCAGCACTCACATCGTGTTTATCGGTGACAAAAATCAAGTCAGTATGTACAAACGTTTAGACAGCGTTTTGCACAAGCGCGACATTACGAGTGAGTTTTTCGAAATTCCGACCATCGTAAATACATCTGTCATTAAAGAATCTATCCAAACCCTTGCCGAAGACCTCAAAGCACGCGGTCAAGAAGTGAAGCTCAACGCAAGTTGTGGCCTCCGTCACCGCCTACTTTCTGTGTACGAAGTATTCCGTACTTACCACTGGCCAATCTTCGTGGTTGAACCAAATAGCGACAAGCTTTGCTGGTTGTACCCTAATGGTAAAGAAGACGCACAAGTTCAAGACCGCATCACTATCGACGACTACCTAACTGTGTTCGGTGCTCGCGGTGAATTCAGCGATGTTCAGCTGTCTCCGCAACTGGATCAGAAACTTTATGAACTGGGTGAACGTTGGGCAAGTAACGCACTCGAACTAGGCCCTGGCCTTGCGACATTGAACTACCTAGCAACGACCTGCCGTAAAGAACAAAAACTTGATGTAGGCCTATCTGAGAAGCAACAAGGCTATCGCGAGCTCAACATGCTGCTGAGCGATTTGGTTGAAGCTAAAATTGCGACTTACGACAATGGTATTTTGACCTTTGCCAACGAAGACGCGCGCCGCTTCTCAAACGGTGAATGGCTTGAAACATTGGTTCACAGCACAGTTAAGCAGATCCAAGATGACATGCCGACCATTCAAGACCGTTCTTTGAATGTTCAGGTATACCGTCAACTGGGTGAACGTGAGGTTCGTAACGAGCTTGATGTTGCCTCTGTGGTGAACAATAAGCTGCACATCATCGAATGTAAGACCAAAGGCATGCGTGATGATGGTGATGACACCTTGTACAAACTGGAATCGCTTAGAGACCTGCTAGGTGGCCTACAAGCACGTGCAATGTTAGTGAGCTTCCGCCCTCTTCGCCATAACGACATCACACGAGCTGAAGATCTTGGCCTTGCATTGATTGGCCCTGACGAATTGAAAGATCTTAAAACACACCTAACGGCATGGTTTACAGCTGCGGGTGGCAGTGAAGATCTAGAGTACTAAAAACCAATAAGCTCATGAGAGCTCAATGCTCTTAAGCAGATTGTTAAAAAGGCGAATGACGATTAAGTCACTCGCCTTTTTTGTTGTCTATTTTCTCTATTGATTACTTTCAGACGGCACAAAAAAATGGCCGTATCATACGATGCGGCCATTTTCAAAATTTAATGTCACTTGAAGACTTAATGCTCTCTAAAACTCAGAGCACTTTAAGACTTAAAGCATTTTACGAGCGGCTTCTACAACCACTTTGATTGAACGTGCTTCTGTTACTTTTAGAGTGTCGTGATCAGGCGTCTCTTTTTGAGTACGGTTGATGATTACACCAGCAACACAACCTGCTTTCAGACCAGAACTTGCACACATAGTTAGCAGTGTTGCAGATTCCATCTCGAAGTTTAGAACGCCCATGTCTTGCCATTCTTGCATAGAGCCTTGGAAGCGCTTAACAACGCGACCAGAGAACGTGTCGTAACGCTCTTGACCTGGGTAGAACGTATCGCTTGATGCCGTTACGCCCATGTGAACTGTTGCACCTGATTCATCAACTGCCGCTTTCATTGCTGTTGCAACTTCAAAGTCAGCCACTGCTGGGAACTCCATAGGAGCAAAGTGTAGGCTAGCGCCGTCTAGACGAACAGAACCTGTAGAAACAATCATGTCACCCACGTTTACGTGAGGTTGGATAGCACCAGTCGTACCAACACGTAGGAAAGTGCGAACACCAAGTTGAGCAAGCTCTTCAACTGCGATAGAAGTCGATGGACCACCAATACCTGTTGAACATACAACAACTGGTTTGCCGTCTAGCTCTGCGCGGTAAAGCGTGTATTCACGGTGACTAGCAAGGAATACTGGGTTCTCCATCTCTTCTGCAATTTTTTGCACACGAGCAGGATCACCAGGGATGATCGCAAGAGTAGCACCGTTAAGATCTGCTTCAGTAACACCTAAGTGGAAAACAGCTTGAGACATAGTTCGCTCCTTTTGGCTTATTGGGCTTTTTACCCTTATTTAAGCTCATAGTAAATTCGTGGGGTACGAACACACTCTAACCAAGCTCATTACAAAATGAAGTGACACATGTCACATGAATGATCGCAACAATAATTCAAGTTTCACAAAAAACCGATTGGCATCACAAAAATAAGCAATCCGCACGCCTATGTTGCATACTAATGAGACAAAAAGCGCCTTTAACGTATTACCGCTAAAGGCGCTTTTATATTAAGAATGCTCTATGTCGGTGAGCTCGATTTAGTCCGCTTTAGATTTAAATCGAAGCAGACGCAATGCGTTCAATGTCACCAATGCAGTTGCACCACTATCCGCTAAAACTGCCACCCACAAACCGGTAATACCTAACAAGCTTGTCACCAAGAATACGACCTTCAAACCAAGCGCAAGGGCTACGTTTTGACGGATGTTGTTCATGGTCGCTTGCGACAGTTCAATCATCGCTGGCAGCTCAGTTAAACGGTTATGAGTCAGTGCTGAATCCGCCGTTTCCAAAGCGACCTCCGTACCACCACCCATTGCGATGCCGACATTCGCCGTTTTCATTGCTGGTGCATCATTAATGCCATCACCGACCATCGCCACGTGCGACTGTTGAGATAACTCCTCAACGTAAGATACCTTGTCGCTTGGCAATAGGCTTGCCTTGTACTGCATACCAATCTTGCTACTGATCGCTGCTGCACTGCGCGGATTATCGCCGGTCAACATGATAGATTGAATACCTAATTCATTAAGTCGTTCAATCGCAAGCTTAGCGTCACTGCGTAACGTATCTTGCCAAGCAATCAGACCAATCACCGTCGTAGCTTGCTCTGTTGATTCTTCTTGATCTTTAACCTCAAGAGCAACCACAACCGTCTTGCCCTCACCTTCTAATGCTTCTACCTGAGAAACCACATCGGCACCAAGTTCGAACGTGACTTTAGACGGTGACAGAACCTGATACTTAACACCATCAACATCCCCTTCAACACCACTACCAATCAACGCTTTCTTGTTGTGTGATTCAGGAATCTCAATATTCAGGTCTTTTACTTTAGCGACAAGTGACTGCGCCAACGGGTGAGTAGAGCCAACTTCAATCGCCCCAACCACACGCAGCATCGCGTCTTGTTGCCACCCCGATAGAGGTTGAATATCCGTAACCTGAGGCTTACCTTCGGTCAGTGTGCCTGTCTTATCGAAGGCGATGGTTTGGATTTTACCAAGCTGCTCTAGCGCTGCGCCGCCTTTAATGAGCGCGCCACGTTTCGCTGCTGCTGCTAAGCCAGAGGTAATCGCTGCAGGAGTCGAGATAACCAAGGCACACGGACAAGCAATCAACAATAGCGCTAGGCCACGGTAAACCCATGTTTCCCATGGCTGCGCAAACAACAATGGTGGTGTGATGATGACCAACAGAGCCACTACCATCATTAACGGTGTGTACCAACGGCTGAACTTATCGAGGAATCGCTCTAGTGGTGCTTTACGAGACTCTGCTTCTTCAATCAGATGAAGAATGCGATCGATCGCGTTCTCACCCTGTTTTGAAGTGATGGTGATACGAACCACTTTATCGACCACCACAGCGCCAGCCATGATGCTATTGCCTTCGATGTGTTCAACAGGAACAGATTCACCGGTTAACGCACTTTCATCAAAGCTTGCCGCGTCTGTAATCAATTGGCCGTCAGCAGGTAAACGAGAGCCCGCGGCCACTTCAATCACATCACCTGGAACCAGTTCACTGACTGCTACTTCTACACGCTCGCCGTTGATGATCTTAGTCGCGTTTTCTGGTACCAATGCCATTAGAGCTTGAACGCCACTTCTTGCTCTTGATGAAGCAAACGCTTCTAAGCGCTCACCAATCAAGAACAACAATAGAACCATCGCTGCTTCCGCAGTTTCGCCAAGGTACAAAGCACCCAGCGCGGCAACACTCATTAAGGTTTCAATAGCAAACGGTGTACCTGAACGCGCCAGCTGAACCGCTTTCTTCGCCACCGGATATAAACCAAGCAGACAAGTTACCGTAAACAAGCCTTCGCTTAATTGAGGAGAGGTACTTTTCAGAAGCGCCGCAAACAGCATTGCCGCTGCAATCGCGATAATCTGTAAATTAGGTTGGATATAAGCTTGCCAAAAAGTCTCAGGTTGTTGTTTTTCTTTCTTTGAACCGACTTCCGTAAGAGGGAAACCCGTTTTGATAGAGACCTGTTCAATGGTGTCAGCAAGGCTTTCATTATCGAATTTCACAACCAGCTTTTCGGTAGCAAAGAGAACCTTCGCTTGAATAACACCGTCAATATTGCTGATCGCGTTTTCTATTTTTCTTGCACAAGCTGGGCAGTCCATTCCGGCAACCAGCCAACTTTTCGAAAATTTGGCATCGAGAGATAAAGTTGAGGACTGACTGTCTTCTTCTCCACTATCCGACGAACTACAACAATCATCTCCAGACGATGACGAAGCAGCAGAAGAGCTACAACAACCAGATGAAGTACCTGCTGCTGTGATGCTTGAAATTTTAGGGCTAGAGCAACTTGCTCCTGCCGCTTGAGGTTGAACGTCCACTTTTGCTGAGCGGCACGCTGCATGTTTTGCGCACATAATGTATCTCCTTAATACTCAAAAGCCTTGAGGTTGTTGCTAACTTACGAGCAACAGAACCTTAAGTTCATCAAAAGTATAAACCTTGGAGGCTACTCCAAGGTCAAGAAGAAGTTTTCAAGAAAACAAAAATATTATGCCAGCGCCGATGGCTTACTGAGATTTAAGCTCCGCACACTCTTCACGGTTAGCGGATACATCATCAATAAGAACCGCATCGTGTGAACAGAATGGCTGAGTGTTCAAGCTGACAATCGACACATCATCTTCCACTGGATCAACTTGAGATCCTTGCATCAGTTCAGCGATATGATGTCGAAGCACCAAGATACCTAAAATTCCGAACAAAACATTACCCAAAGCTTGACCATAGAGAACACCCAAAGCGCCATACCACTCCGAACCTAGATAGACGAACGGCAGAGTACCTAACGTCGCTTTACCCAAATTCAATGCTGTCGAGTAAAGCGGTTTACCTAGGTTATTAAAAGAGGTGTTGGCAACAAATAGTGCACCGTTAAAGGTGAAGGTTAACGCCACATAGGTACAGAAAGCCGCCACAATGATTGCTGCATCACCTTGTAAGCTAAAGCCTTGAATGACATAACCTTGAACGAAGTACAACAGAATACAAACAGCGATGGTGTATGCCGTAGTAACCAGCAATGAGTTATTGAGTGTTTCTTTTACTCGGTCCATGCGTTCAGCACCAAAGTTCTGACCAATGATTGGCCCCACAGCGCCAGACAAGGCAAAGATAACCGCAAAACAAACTGGCGTCAGACGACCTATCACGGCAAAGCCCGCGACAAAATCCTCACCATATTGTGCGATACCCGTTGTTACAATCGCATTACCGATAGGCGTTGCGGTATTGGTGATAATCGCAGGCAGCGCAATCGCCAATATTGGTCGAATATTAATGCGCCATTGCACAAAAGAAGGCGGAGCTACCAGCTGATGGCTGCGAATAAGAGGATAAAGCGAAAAGAATAGCACCGAGAAACGAGCGACAACCGAAGCGATAGCCGCCCCTTCGATGTTCCAACCAAAACCAAAAATAAACAGAGGATCGAGAATCGCGTTAACAATGCCGCCAGACAAAGTTGCCCACATCGAACGCTTAGCATCACCTGCCGCTCTTAAGCCCGCACCCGCTGCCATCGCTAACGCCAAAAATGGACCACTAGGTAGCAAAATCTGTAGGTAAGCTTGAGCGCGTTCGGCTGCAATGCCTTTGGCGCCTATCGCGGCTAGCAGCTCTGGAATATAAGCGAACATGATTGCAGTTATGGTTGAACTGATAACAAACGCAGTCAGCATGATACTGGTGCTTAGGTTTCGAGCGTGCTCTTGATTCTTGGAGCCGATGGCTTTGGACACTAATGCGCCCATGGCAATGGAAGTACCGATAGAAACGGAGGTAGAAAAGAAAGTCAGCGTACCTGCAAATCCTACCGCAGCAGCCAATTCAACCTGTCCGAGCATACTGATAAACAGCATGTCGAGCAGATCGACCACAAATAACGCCATCAAACCGACAGAGCCAGCCCCCGACATCACCAATATGTGGCGCATCGTTGAACCTTCAACAAACTTTGCCGTTTGATTTGACATGAAACCTCCAAAAGTTGGAATACCCAAGAGCTAAAGCCTAATCAGCTGTTCAACTGTTCAACTGTTCAACTGTTCAACTGTTCAACTGTTCAACTGTTCAACTGGCTAGGGATCCAAAAAGAAAGGATCGACCAAGAAAAGCGCTATACAGAAAAAAGGCGCTAGTGCGCCTTTTTTCAATTGAGAGTATTGAGAAAAATAATCGTTCTTAACACGCTACTATACCTGATGTTTGAAGCATTCTTCCAAGTTCTTGCCAATTGCTCTCAAAACATCAGTTCTGGTGATAATACCCACCAGTTTTCGATTATCGATCACAGGGTATGCTTTAGGTTTTCCAACCTGCATCATGTCCGCCAATTCAATAATGGATAAGTCAGGTGACACCGACAGCACTTCTTGGTACATACAGTCACCCACAAGGTGTGTGTCTTGGCAGAAGTAACTGACCTTCACAAGTTTCTCGAGTAAATCCTGCTCTGAAAGGAAGCCAATCACTTGTTCGTTATCATCGATTACGGGCCCACCCATATGGTGGCTACGCATCACTTTGTCTAACGCTAGACTTAACGGCATATCAGGAGTAAATGTCACAACCTGCTGCGTCATGTAATCTTTCACTTTAATAGAATGCATTGCGTTCTCCCTAAATACTTTGCGTCATATATTTTCTATCTTGTTAAGTTAATTGTTGTCTAAAATCTTGATTTTACTAAATGGATTTCAACAATTTTATTGATAGGCAAAACCTAACAAGACAAAAAAGTGAGACAAACAAAGGGTTGAGCACGTTTTCGAACGCCAGAAAAAAGAAAAAAAGAGCCCTTACAAAGCCTTACTTTCCCTTGCTTAACCTTACTTAGCCGAGCTAGCCTGCGTAAATAAACCCTGTAATCTTCACCTCACTAATAATTAGAAATCCCGTTTTAGGAAGTTTATGCAACACGACAACAACATGTACGCGTATATTTACGCAGGTAACGACGGCACGGAAAACACACTCATCGCCACTATCGATAATCAAGAAAAACCGCTGATATCAAGCTCCGTTGATGAGATAAAACGCATGTCATGCTTAGCCATTGATTTAGCAGCAAAACACGACCTAAAAGTGAAGCTGGTGAAATATCAAAGAGAACAAGAGATCGACTTCGGCCTATTCGTTAAATAGTGAATCCGACACTGATTTGGTTAATCTCTAACTGGCAGCCATAGTAGCATTAGCAAGCGCAATAGCCGTGAATGGCTGCCGAATTCGACCTGACAAGCCTAACGGGTAAAGGCTATAATGATCAGACGGCGCCCTTGCCGATTTTCATTGTCCAAATACGGTTTACTATGTCTTCCCAAACCCCACCTAAAACGTATCTAACGAATTCCTTATCTAAGTTAAAAAGCTACTTTAGTGAGTTATTGGATTTCCAATCACGCATTTGGGTGGTTCATATCTTTGAAGACTCTATTACCGATCAGTCGTTTGTGATTAATGAAGATGGCTTTAAAGAACCGCTAGAGTGGATGAAAAAACGTGATTACCAAGCGAGAATGCTTGATCGTGTTGATAAGATGAAAATCTCACAGGTGATTGAGATTCAGTTCGAAGACAAAATGCATCGCTTGATGCGAGTGAAGTAGCTTTATTGTTTGGGCGTTCACGAAAAGCCCTTGCTAGAAATCAAGTATAAAAAGGCCAGCGCTCGCTGACCTTCTCTCATTGATTACAAACCACCATCTAACGCGCACAATACTCATGCCACAGGCGCACCGCTTTCTGGTATGCCTCAGTTTTATCGTGCGTTTCTGCAAAGAGAATGGCTGTCATGCTGTCGACAACGGTATTCGCCATTAGCGCCATATCTTCAGCCGATGTGCCAAGTACACATTGACTAGGAAGTGGCAGCTCTAGGTTCATCATCTCTTCCCAGTAGAACGATTCGACTTTGTCAGGAGAGCTCATCCATACCGTTTGGCTAACTTTAGGATTATATTCCGACTCACCGTTCATCCCTTTGAATGAAATCACCGAGTGGGATTTATTTCCGATAACATGCTCAACTTCCGCATGAAGTTGTGGAAAGCCAGGATGGAAACTGCCACGCAGACCTAAACGGCCACCACCAGGATTCAATGCTCGAACTACCGTGTTAATTGGTGTTCTCAAACCGTAGCGGTGTTTCCAACCAATCATGGTTTGTGCTTCGGGCGCAAAGTTAGCTAGCGGTAAATAAGCAATGCCGTCTTGTTCAAGAATCGACTTAGCATGTTCAGGGCTCTCAGCACTTTGCACACCGACATCTTGCAAATGGCTTTCAACGTGCGTCCTACCGCTCGGCTTATCCATATAGCCATGCATTAACACTTTATAGCCATTGTCAGCTAAGATTTTTGCCGCCAACAAGTTCCAAGGCTTGCCACTGGCGTTATCGTTACGCTTACCTGCATAACACGGCCAATCAATATCAGCGCCTAAATCTGGCACTCGAGATTGAAACGCTTTTACAAAGCCAGCGATCTCTTCATTGGTTTCATTCTGCACACGAATCAACATCAGTAGCATAGCCATTTGGTCGTCACCGACTTCTCCGCTTAAATACTCATCCATGATGCGGTAGGCTTGTTCGAACGATAAAGGCTTACGCCCTCTTTCTCCTCGTCCAACTGTACGAATACACTCTAAAATACTACTCATTGATTGTTTATTCTCTTCCGTTGATATCAATAAAATTCGAATACACTTTCGATTCTATGATACCCACCGTGCATTGCAAAGCGATTCAGTTGCTCTCGACCGAATTACCAATACGCGGATTGGTGTTCTAAAAGTAAACTTACTGGTGTAAAATTAGCGTATGTAATGCTAACCGCGACATATTGAGTAGTATCCCGATGACTGTAAAAAAAACGCTGAGCCAAAGAAAACGTGAATCGATCGTTGCCGCTGCTATCGCAGAGTTTACTGAGCATGGCTACAAGGCCACCAGCATGGATAAAATATCGAGTCGCGCAGAAGTATCAAAGCGTACCGTATACAATCACTTTGCCAGCAAAGAACTGCTTTTAGATGAGATTCTAGACAGCATTTGGAGCAAAACTCTGGCCGCAACGCATTTCCCATATCAAGCAGAACTGCCACTTGAAGAACAGCTTTCCTCGATAGCCAATCAAGAGCTTGAGTTACTTGAGTCTGAAGGCTTCATCGACCTGTCACGCGTTTTGTTCTCAGAGTATTTCCATAACGCAGAACTGGCGCATCAAGCGATGGAAAAATATTCCCAAGCAGAAAGTGGACTTACAACCTGGATTAAAGCCGCGTTGGCAGACGGTCGTTTAGTAGAACTAGACCCACAATTCGCCTCCACGCAGTTCATTGGTCTGCTTAAGTCTTTTGCGTTTTGGCCGCAAATCATTGGTCATGTGCCGTCACCGGATGCTGCACACAAGCAAGTGCTCATTACTTCAAGTGTCGAGATGTTCCTTAAACAATATCAGGCGTGATTTTGGTGGTTGACGAGAATTCAACCACAATAAAACCATCACTGGTATCCGCTGTTATTTTCCCTATACTGCAACCCACTTTCGTCATTACGACTCAGTAAAACTTCAACTTTAGGTAGCCCTATGATTACTTTCACCACCAACTTTGGCGATATCGAGATTGAACTGAACCTTGAAAAAGCGCCAGTAACGTCGAAAAACTTCCTTAAATACTGCCAAGACGGTTTCTACGAAGGCACGACATTTCACCGTGTTATTGAAGGTTTCATGATTCAAGGTGGTGGTCACACTATCGACATGACAGAAAAACCAACTCGCGCCCCAATCGTCAACGAAGCAAACCGTGGTTTGAAGAATGTGATTGGTTCTGTGGCAATGGCTCGGACTGATGCACCACATTCTGCAACGGCGCAGTTCTTCATCAACCTTGATGACAACGATTTCCTAGATCACACCTCAACAACCAATGCTGGCTGGGGTTACGCGGTATTCGGTAAGGTTTCAGCAGGTATGGATGTGGTAAACAAAATTGCGAAAGCACCAACAACCATTCGCTGGGGACACGAAGATGTGCCTTGCGAAGATATTGTGATTACAAAAGTCACTATTCGCGACTAATTCATTCACGTCCTTTCCCGCCCCTAGTGCATTCGAATTGATGGCATAAAGAAAAGAAGGCTGTGCGATAGGACTATGGTGGTAAGGGTTCGACTTTACCACCTGTATTTAAAGCTCGTTGTTAGAATAGTTACCAGCGAGAACGATAAGTACGGTGACACCCTTTGCACGTCTTATTCGCAGAATTTAACCCTTGCTCTGCACTCGACAAGTCTTGTTCAACACTCGCCTGATAAGGCTCAGAAAAGCACTTGAAGAACAACTCGTTCCTATCCCCGTTCGTTTAAACAAAGAGTTGATGAACGAGTTAGATGCTGAAGAGCAACAACAAATGCTCAAGCTACTTCAGAAAGTAGTCGCGGCAATCTGATCTTACCGCGTTCACTGCTTAGCAAGCTTAGTGCTTAGAAATTATTACACTCTGAACGTGTATTGAAAAACAACCCACACTCGGCCTTGCGCCGTGTGTTTTATTTTCGTCTCGACCATTTGATATAGCAAAATAGTGAAGCAATGATCACCGCCCCACCGAGCAGCTTCTGCATCTCTACACTTTCGCCAAGCACACTCACACTTAACAGCAGCGTCCACACAGGCTCAAGAATCATGATCAATGCCGCCACTTCCATGTTCACGGAGTGCTGACCGACCGTTTGTAGCAAGTAACGAATAGACGTTGCGATCACCGCAGAGACAATAAACCAGAAGACTAAGGTTTTGGTGATTTCGAACTCCGGCTGAGCTGTCATAGAAGCAAAGGCTAAACCACTCACACCCACCACAAACAGTTGCACACAGATTGATGCGATAGGCTTGATATTGGTAATCACACGCTTGTTCATCACAAAGTGAACAGACAACAACATCGATGCTAGTAAGAAATAAATCTGACTCTGCTCAACATGCCAGCCGTTACCCAAAGTCAGCAACAGCATGCCAATAATCGCGATCGGGAAAGACATCCAAAACGCGCGATTAGGCTTAACTCGAAACAAAATCCAAGACACAAACGGTGCAATGATCATGGCTAAGCTCATGATGAATGCCCCTTCCGACAAGCTTTCAGTCACCGAAACTGCAAACACCCATACCTGCAATGAGGCAGACAACAACAAACCCACGCCGCAAAGAGACAGAATCTGCTTAAACGAAAGCTTACGAATATGGTGAATACAAAATGGCAGAAGAATAAGACTCGCGACGAGGAATCGCACACCAATGAACACTGGCCCAGGCATTTCTAATACCACCAGCTTAGATGCAATCCATCCCACCCCAGCTAGCAGGGTGGCAAATAGAAGGTAAAGCTCTCCGCGCATCGCTTTCACGTTCATCATTTTACTTAGTCCAATAACAAAAAAAGCAACCCGACTCTGCAAGGTTGCTTTTTATAAACATTCAACAGGATCGAGATACTATCTCAATACTCTGCTTCAGGCAGCTGTTTTTAGCCTGCGTATTCTGGGTAATCCGTTAAACCTTTTTCAGCACCACCGAACAATGTGTTTGGATCGTGCGCTGCAAGTGGGTAACCATTTTGAATACGAGCTGGTAAATCTGGGTTCGCAACGAATGGACGACCAAAACCAACCATGTCAGTTACGCCTTCAGCAACGGCTTTTTCGCCACGCTCGCTATCGTATTTACCCGCATAAATAAGGACACCCTCGTAGGCTTCACGAACTGCTGCTTTAAATGCTTTTGGCGTTTCAGGTGCATCGTCCCAATCAACTTCTGCAATGTGTAGGTAAACAATTTTGTATAGGTTAAGTAGTGCTGCCGCCGCTGTGTAAGTCTCTACTGGTGTAGCGTCAACCGTACCATTCAACGATGTGAACGGAGCAAGGCGTACACCAACACGGTCAGCACCAATCGCTTCAACCATAGCTTCAACCACTTCGCCTAGGAAACGTAAACGGTTTTCAATTGAACCACCGTATTCGTCAGTGCGGTTGTTTGCTTCAGAATCGATGAATTGGTTGATTAAGTAACCATTCGCTGCGTGAAGTTCGATACCATCAAAGCCTGCTTCAACCGCATTCAAAGCCGCTTGGCGATACTGTTCAACCACCTCTTTGATGTCTTGTTTCGTCATTTCACGAGGTTCAACCACATCAACAAAGCCCGGTTCATCAGTACCGTTATCGATGAATACCTTTACGTTTTGTGCTTTAAGTGCAGAAGACGAGATTGGCTGTTCACCACCAATGTTGTCTGGGTGTGTTACACGGCCTACATGCCAAAGTTGAGCGATGATAACGCCCTCTTTTTCATGTACGGCATCAGTCACTTTTTTCCAACCAGCGATCTGCTCATCAGAATAGATACCCGGAGTCCAAGCATAGCCTTGACCCATAGGTGAAATTTGTGTGCCTTCAGCAATAATCAAACCTGCAGAAGCACGCTGAGCGTAGTAAGCCGCCATCATATCGTTTGCTGAATTACCAGGTTGCGTTGCGCGAGAACGCGTCATCGGTGGCATAACAATACGGTTTTTAAGCTCGATATTACCAAGTTGAATTGGTTGAAATAGTGCGTTTGTCATTGTTATATCCTCGATTAACCTAGTTGAATCAGTTCGATTTGGTAGCCGTCTGGGTCAGTAATAAAAGCGATATGAGTTGAGCCGCCTTTCACTGGACCCGCTTCGCGAGTGACGTTGCCACCTAGCGATTTGATTTTGTCACATGCTGCGTAAATATCTTCTACACCCAATGCCAGATGACCAAACGCGCTGCCCATCTCGTACTCATTCGTATCCCAGTTGTACGTTAGCTCGATAGTCGTGCCGCCTTGCTCATAGCCAACAAAAACCAATGTGTAGCGGTACTCTTTGTTTTCGTGGCGTTCAAGTTCCTTCATTCCCAATACCTTGGTGTAGAACTCGATAGACTTGTCTAAATCAGTAACTCGGATCATTGTGTGTAGGAATTTCATATTTCGCCCTTTTTAGCCCAGCAACCTGAGCCGATATAATCGTGAGTGGAGGTTACCCACTCCTTTGTTAGGGTTAATATACGAGCTGACAGCAAATAAATGAAATTATCATAAATTCTCATTGTGATAATTTTCTATTATAACTCACTTAATACAAGTGATTTGTTAAGAAGATATTTGGCAAACAAAAGATAGGGCGACGATCAGAAAGCGGAGCGCCAACTGTTTAGTGATTTAGACATGTCATTAGTCGTATTGATGATCTGCTCTCTGAACCACTTATGTGCCGGATCGGTGTTCTGTTTTTTCAACCAAATGAGGTAATGAGAGATAGGCTGATAATCGAAAGGCGGTTTGAACAACTGTAACCCAAGACGTTCCTGATACTGGATCGCCATAGAAAGCGGCACAACAGTGATGTAATCAGTCTGGCTACACAGCATTAGGTTACTGGCCATAGAGCTGCCGTGAATTACAATTTTACGCGAGGATAAGTCTAACGAAGTGTAGTGAGTCAAACTTCTTACTTGGCGACGTGTTCTGGCTAAAACCGCATGTTGCTCACTGAGATATTGCGCCTCGGTGATCTCACCTTTGATCCTAGGGTGCCCATTTCGGCAAACAATCACAAACTCACTGTCGTAGAGCTTTTCGCTCATCATGCTTGAATGCTCAGGCAACACAATGTCGATCATCAAATCAAACTTCTGAGTTAATAGATCCTCATGGACTTGATCATCACTATCTGGTTGGTCATACACCTCAAGAGATAAGCCTTGGTTAGATAACTGAGAAAATCGATCGAGCAACATCCACTTTAAATGTTCGGGAACCGAAGCCACAAACCTGCGCTCTGTACTCGCTTCATCAAACCCAGCCATACCTTGAAACACGCCGTTGAGCTCGTGTATTGGCGCTTTGATTTGCTCATACAAGCTTTGCGAGTAAGCAGTAGGCACAACCCCTCGCCCACTGCGCACAAACAACTCTTGGCCAATTTCATTTTTCAGTCGGCCGAGCGCAGTGCTGATCGTCGATTGATTGGTATTCAAATGATCGGCAGCCTTACTCAAACTGCCCTGCTCCATCACCGCTGAAAACACAGCCAATAAGTTAAAATTCGGAATGTCATTACTCATGATTCAGTGCTCATTTGGCGATAGATTTAATTATCTTATCGTAAAAGCGATAGAATGAAACAACGGATGCTCATTGAGAAAACAAAACTGAGAAGGAAGCATCATATGGTAAAGAGCAAAAATGTCAGAACAACTCACTCTTTCGAATAGCTGCCACATTCGCCAGATTGGAATCTAAATCTCTTCGCTGTGCCAGTAACGCTTAATCCACCCAAACTCACCCTAGACTGGTCGGAGTATTCAATATTTCCGTCCTGCCTTATTGATACTTTTATAGCCACTTCTATGATCCAGGCTAATTAAATAGACATATTTTATAAGCCGAGTTTGAGCCTGTTCAAATAAACCCACCTCACGTTTAAGCAACCACTCAATTCATCGTAATTACGATAATTCAATATCGCAATAATGCGTAGATAGCACCAGTTACACTTCCTATTATTTCGCCAACAAATCAATTCTTAACCTAAACAGAAAACCTAAAAATGTGTAGATGATGGTGTTGCACACATCACGGAAGACAGCCTTAAAACCCAATGCAGCAAACGAACCTATCAATGGTAGACGTTACTTAAGAATGATTTCGCCAGGTGTTTTTAACACTCTATTCGCGAGAATGCGTTGTCTACGTGGTCAAAGCGATTTTTAATTGTCATCTAGTACTTTTGACTCAGTAGGTCTATACGGTTACGTGAGTTCAACACCTCTTTCAGATGTCTTCTAAAAGTCTTGTACCAAGGCTGCACTTTCTCTCTCCTTATTTAGGTTGAGATATGAACTTTATAAAAATCGTTTTCCAGAAAATCTGGGCCGTTGTGATGGTCTTGATTAAATTCTGCCTGTTTATGGCAGTGATGTTTGCGGGAGCATGGGCTCTTGCACCATTAGGCACAATCCATTCTAAAGACATCGACATGTCTCAATTCAACAATCATCCCAATGAAATGATGATGAACTTCTTCCAGATGGAGTCCTTCTCTGGTTACTTGTTCTCAGTGACCATTGCTGTGGTTTTAGCCGGTGTTTACGGCATGTGGCAGTTGCATGAACTGGGTGTGCATAAAGCAAAAGAGCACAAAAGCGCTCACGTTCAAATCGTGTTTGCACTGTCACTTTGCGGACTCTTCATCAGCAAAACATTCTGGGTTATCGCCTTGGTTATCGCATTGGCGAACTGGAAACATATTGGTCAATCACTGAGTGATGTGATTCGCCGTGGTGTTCAGCCTAAACAAGACGCGACCAATACAGAGACAGCCGCAGTCCACGTATCACCTGAACAACCGGTAACAGAGCCGTCTTCAGTAGAGCAATCTTCAAAAGAACAGGCTTCAGAAGAAAAGACTCCAACAACACCATCCGCTACAGAAAAAGAGGTCGCATAATGAAAGAGATGATGATTCCATACATCCTAATTGTATGGTCACTGTTTGCGACAGGCGCACTTAAGAAGAACTTCAAGAACTACACATGGGCTGCCATTGGCGGCGTAACGATTCTTGCGGTATTAGCGGTTATCTCTCGCTTGTGGGCACCCGTTGATCTAACCAACTCAACCACAGTGAAAGCACCACACGCGGTGATGTCACCGATCTTTGGCCAGCAGATCGACCAAGTGCTTGTTGAACACAACCAAATGGTTAAAGAAGGCGACGTAATTTACACACTCGTCGACATTAACTCAGCCGCAGACAAAGCAAAGATCGAATCTTCAATTGTTCAGAAAGAAGAAGAGATCAAGCAAATGAATCGCGACTTAGAGCGTGCTGAAACGTCACCTGAAATTTTCAATATGCGTGACGTAGAAAAGTACGACTCTGATCTTCGAGTGCTGCATGCTGAACTGGTGTCGTTAAAAGCCGATTTACAAAAAGTAAATTGGGCGCAAGAGAAAAAGACCATTAGAGCTGAGTTTGATGGTCAGGTATCGATAGTGAATATTGCTGAAGGTTCTGTCATGGGTAACATGCACCTCTACAACACCAGCAAAAAGTTTCTTGAGATGCGTATTTCAGACCAAACTTATGGCTATGTTCAAGTAGGAGACTTCGCTGAGTTCTTCGTTGATGCATACCCAGGCCACGTGTTCCGAGCAAAAGTACACAGCTTTAATGCCGGTACCGGTGAGTCGAGTATTTCTCCACTTCAGGGGCCACAAAGCGTCGGTCAACACGTGGTAAGAAACGGCAATGGTTTAGGTCGTACTATCGTACTTGAGATCATTGAACCAGAAGGTTACAACATCCCTATTGGTTCAACTGGCGCGGCTTGGATCTCAGCTGAGAAGCCACATCCGTTCTGGGGCTTCATCGATGTAATCGGCGCAGCAACGGTTCGCCTACAATCTTACAAGTCTTACTTAGGTGCTTGGTAAGTACTCAGATTCTCGGTAAGTACTCAGATTCTCGGTAAACACTTATATAACAGCCATTAATTCCAAATTAAATGCCCTGAATGTCAGGGCATTTTTGTATCTGTCACAAGCTCATCTGGCTAATTGATTTAGATCAAATAAAAATCGTTAATACAATCATTAATAAAATAAAACATCGTAATAACGATAGGTTGAAATCCTATTAGCGCGTAGATAGCGCCCCCTCTCCTGTCTATTATTTGGCTCAAGAAATCCAATTCCTGTATCCAAATATAAGGTCACTATCATGACTAACACATTCAAAAAAATGGCACTTCCAGTTGCAATCGCAAGTGCACTATTTGCTTCTGGTTTTGCATCTGCAACGCCAACTGTAGAAGCGACATCGAAAGTCGGCCAAGAACTTCAGACGGCAAATGCTGCGCAATACCAAAACATTGATCTTGATGCTCGCTACAAGAGCGAGGTTCTATTCGAACACAAATCAAACATGTTCTGGGGAAAAGGCGAACGTATTCAAGTTGTTTCTAAAACAGGCGATTCTCTAGCTTACACTGCTGAGTCTGACCATGTTCACCCAATCCTCACCAAGCATGGTCGTAAAATGGACCAAGCAATCATCAAAGTAGATGACAACGTATATCTTGGTTACGGTTTCGGTCTAGATACACCCGTCATGATTGAAGGTACGGACGGCATCATCATTGTTGATCCAGGCGAGTCGGTAGAAATGGCTCAATCGGTTAAAGAACAGTTCCGTCAAATCACCGACAAGCCGGTTAAAGCAATCATTTATTCTCACAACCACATCGACCACATCTCTGGTGTGCGTGCGTGGGTGACTGGCGAAGAAGTGGCATCAGGTGAAGTAAAAATCATCGCTGAAGAAGGCCTAACCGCTGCAGTGGCTAACTGGTCTTCAAACCTAGGTACTCTATTTGGTCACCGTACTTCTTACACAGGAGCTAAGCACGTAGAAGAAGGCGAGCACGGCACAGTAAACGACGGCCTTGGTCCGCGCTTCATGCAAGGTGCTATCTCGTTCATCGAACCAAACCTGCTTGTACCAAGCCAAAGCCACATCGAAATCGAAATTTCTGGCGTGAAAATGCACATCGAGAACGTGCCATCTGAAACTAAAGATGAGTTAGTGGTTTACTTCCCAGACCAGAAAATCCTGCACGCGGCTGAAGTACTTCAAGGTGAGAACTTCCCTAACCTTCACACCATCCGTGGTACTAAATTCCGTGACCCATCAATGTGGTTCAAGGGCATCGACGTAATGCGTAAGTTCGACACTGAGATCATGATTAACTCTCACGGTCGTCCTATTGAAGGCAAAGAAGCGGTATCTGACGTACTAACGGCTTACCGTGATGCGATTCAATACACTCATGATCAAACTATCCGTTACATGAACAAAGGTATGACGCCAGACGAGCTAGTTGAAGTAGTTAAACTTCCTAAGCACCTTGCAGAACACCCTTGGTTAGGTGAACACTACGGTACTGTTGCACACGCCGTGCGTCAGATTTACGTAGGTTACAACGGTTTCTTCGAAGCGGATCCATGGCAGCTAGAGCCAATGGCTTACGAGCAACGCGCTAAAGCATTCGTAGAGATCATGGGCGGTCGTGACAACATCCTTACTACTGCACAAGCAGCAATTAAGGCTGAGAACTACACATTTGCAGCAGAAATTCTTTCTTACCCAATCACGGTAAACAAGCAAGATATGGAAGCTCGTGAGATGAAAGCACAAGCTTACAAAGCATGGGCTGCAGACCAAGTGAACATCAACTGGCGTAACTGGGCGCTCAACGCGGCGGCTGAACTAGAGAACAAACGTGACTTCTCTAACATGATCAGCTTCGCTTCTGTTGACGTTCTTACTGCACTACCAAGCAAGCAGATCTTCGACATGATGACTTCAACGCTTATCGCAGAAAACTCGTTAGACGTGAACATGATGCTAACGTACAACTTCTCTGATACGAACGAAGCATTCACTATCGAAATTCGCAACGGTATTGCTCAGTTACACGAAGAAGCAGTGAAAGGCGCAGACATTCAAATCGACACCACTCGTGCAGTATTGAACCAAATCTTGATTGCAGGTCCAAACGCTCAACAAGTGATTGGTACCAACCTACAGTCTGGTGCATTCACGTTCTCGAATGGCGACATCAAAGGCTTCGGTCAATTCATGAGCTACTTCGATAAGGCAATGACTCCAGAAGAGATCATGCTCATCGTTCGCTAATAGCGAGCTCGAACGGTCGCTCTTCGACGATAGCGTATTAGTAAACAATCAATAACACACTATCAACCGATGCACTGACCGCTTCACATGGACGACAAACAAATACAGGGACCCTTTGTGGTCCCTTTTTATCGTCAGGTTCGGCTGCTGCCGTCAGATTCTTAACCCTGTTATAGGTCTCGATAACCATTATGTTAAAACGATTTGCTCTGATTCTTTCACTCACCTCTTCACTCACGTTTGCCTGCGGTCTTCACCAAGAAACCGGATTTAGCTTAGTGACAGAGCCCGGTTCACTAGAAGTATTTGGCAACATCATTACAGCCAGACAAGACGATGAATTCAACAACCTCAATAAGCCGGATCACTTTCGACTCTTTGCCATCAAGGCCGCGCTTGCGAAACCCCACCCAAGCAAAATTGAGTTCAACCTATTCGAAGCAATCAAAGGTCATTACAGCCAAGTGAAACTTGAGAAGGGTGTCGATGTGTCAGGTAGAGACACTTTGCCTACTGAAGAAGATCTACTGTTAATTACTGAATTAGATGTGTTCGATGCGCTAGCAACTGGCACCATATCTTGGGATCACGCGACACTAAATAGCTTAGTGATCATCAATGGCCCACAAGATAAACGAGAGCAGCTTGAAGATTGGCTTAGTGATATTTTTGAAGGGTAATAGCTTAAAGCGGGACAGATAAAAAGTCGTCAAACCCTCGGACTTCAGAACATTGAGGGTTCAACGACAAACTTAAATCAAAAAAGCGTAGGCAACGGAACCAACTCCAGCCCCAGTACACCACTGATGCTCATCACCACCAGCAGAGAGACCTTGAAGACCGTCTTTGACCACTGGATGTAGTTAAGGCAATCGACTTTGCGGAATGTCACTTTGGTCCACATAAAACAGACTGCCGCCGACACCGCTAGGTATTCATAACCTGCTTCCCCAAGTAGGAACAGCGCCAATGATACTGCGCCAAACGCCACAACATACGCTTTCATGTGTTGATGTGCTTTGTCGACGCCCTCTTTCACCGGTAACACTGGAATGCCTGCATCTCGATAATCTTGAAGGCGGAACATCGCGATCGCGTACGAGTGTGGCATTTGCCATAAACAGAACATCGCGAACAACAAAACCGCTTCCAAACTAATGTAATTAGTCACCGCCAAGTAACCCACTAACGGCGGAACGGCTCCCGAAATACTGCCGACTAAAGTGCCGTAAACCGATGTACGCTTGTACCACATGGTGTAGAAAAAGACGTAAAACACATAGCCAAGCAACACCATGACCGCAGAGATCGGATTAGCGAACTGAAACAGCAGCGCTGTGCCTGCTAGCAGTAAAACCAAGGCATAGACGAACGCTACATCTGTATTGATGTTGCCCTGAACCAATTCTCGATTTTGTGTGCGCTTCATCTTTTGGTCGATGTCTCGATCAAAGATGTTGTTCACAACACAACCTGATGCAATCACAAGTCCCACTCCCGCTAATGTTGTCAGTAACAACATCGCACTGGCTGGTTCTGTTTTTGCGGCGAGGAAGAACCCCGCCGCAACAGAAATCAGGTTGCCGAAAATGATGCCCGGTTTGGTGATAGACAGATATCTTTTCAGCATACCTAGCCTACAACTTCATGTTGACGTTCATGTTGTAGATGATCCATACCGAGCCAGCGATAAGAATCAATACAACAATGGCGGTAAACATCAGTGACACCAAGTTCCAACGCCCATCGGAAGATTTCGCTTCCATATGTAGAAAGTACTTAAAGTGCACAAAGATTTGCACCAGCGCGCAGCCGAACAAGATCACGTACGTTTCTGTGCTTGGTAACACATGCGCCCACACGATGTAGAACGGAATAATGGTGAGAATCAGTGACGCTATAAAGCCTTTCACATAATCCGTTGCACCACTGTCTAGATGCTGTTCCATTACATCACCCCCATTAAGTACACGATGGTAAATACGCAAATCCAAACGATATCAAGGAAGTGCCAAAACAAGCTCAAGCACTGGAAGCGCATCGACATGTTGTCGTTCAAACCTTTGGTTGAAAGCTGGTGATAAGCCACCGCCATCCAAATCAGACCAAACGTTACGTGCAAACCGTGTGTGCCAACCAAGGTAAAGAACGCAGAAAGGAACGCACTTTCTTGAGGGCCATACCCTTCTGCAATCAAGTGATGAAACTCATACACTTCCATACAGATAAAGGCTAAACCCAATACGAAAGTGACTTTTATCCATCGCTTCAGTCCCGTAACGTCTTTGCGCTTCATTGCAATCATGCCAAAGCCAAAGGTGATACTACTGAACAACAGCATCATGGTTTCGACAAACACGAACGGCAGTTCAAAGATGTCTTTGCCTGTAGGCCCTGCGATTGATCCACTCTCAAGCACGGCATAAGTCGCGAAAAGCGTGGCAAACAGGACACAGTCACTCATCAAGTAAACCCAGAAGCCAAACAACTTATTGCCCGCAGCTTCGTGGTGATGATCATGCGAGTGTGCAAGACCATAAGTGTGTGACGGAGTATTAGCTTGCATACGTCGTCTCCAAGTCATCTTTATTGTCGTTGTTATCACTGTCAGCATCACTGTCACCGTCAGCACTGTTACCACGACCAGAATGGTCGCCTTTCACTGACTGTTTCTTCGCTTCTTCAAGCTGTGCACGTCGAGCCGCTTCAATCGCTTTGATCTCTTCAACTTCCACGTAGTAGTCCACATCGTCGTTGTAGCTGTGTTGAATACACGTCACCACGATGCCCACTAAGCTTGCTGCTGCTAACCACCAGATGTACCAGATCATCGCGAAGCCAAATGCCAACGCCCATGCAGAAACATAGATACCTGTCGGTGTATTCTTCGGCATGTGAATACGTTCGTATTCTTCTTCCTGAGTTGGGTCAAACTCGCCACTTTGCTTTTGGTACCAGAACGCATCTAGTTCATCGCCCTTAGGCAGTTTTGCAAAGTTGTAGAACGGCGGTGGTGAAGACGTTGCCCATTCGAATGTACGTCCACCCCATGGGTCACCGGTTAGATCTCGGTTTTGGTCGCGGTCACGAACACTCACGTAAATCTGAACGAACTGACACACCACACCCATCGCAATCACGCCCGTACCTGCAGCCGCAACCGCCAATAGTGGGAAGAACTCAGGGTTAATGTCTTGGCTCAAACGACGCGTCATGCCCATAAAGCCCAGAGCGTAAAGCGGCAAGAACGCCATCAAGAAACCGATGATCCAGCAGTAGAATGCGCGTTTGCCCCAAAGCTCGTTCAGAGTGAAACCAGTCGCTTTCGGGAACCAGTAACCAATCGCAGCAAAACAACCGAACACAACACCACCGATGATCACGTTGTGGAAGTGAGCAATCAGGAATACTGAGTTATGCAGAATGAAATCTGCGCCCGGTACTGCCATTAATACGCCCGTCATACCACCAACAGTGAAGGTGATAAGGAAGCCAACTGTCCACAACATAGGTGTTGTGAAACGGATACGACCTTTGTACATGGTGAACAGCCAGTTGAAGATCTTAACCCCGGTCGGGATAGAGATAATCATGGTTGCGATGCCAAAGAAGGCATTCACATTGGCGCCTGAACCCATGGTAAAGAAGTGATGCAGCCAAACCACAAACGCTAAAATAGTGATAGCCACCGTCGCCCATACCAGTGAGGTATAACCAAACAGTTTTTTGCGAGAGAAGGTTGCAGTCACTTCAGAGAACACACCGAAGATAGGCAAGATTAGGATGTACACCTCAGGGTGTCCCCATGCCCAAATCAGGTTCACATACATCATCACGTTGCCACCAAGGTCGTTGGTGAAGAAGTGCGTGCCGATGTATCTATCCAACGTCAGAAGCGCGATGGTTACCGTTAGGATTGGGAAAGAGATGATGATCAGGATGTTGGCACACAGAGATGCCCAAGTGAATACTGGCATCTTCATCATTGGCATAGACGGAGTACGCATGCGCAAAATGGTCGCAAAGAAGTTCACACCCGTTAGCGTAGTACCCACACCGGATATTTGCAGCGCCCATATCCAATAATCGACACCCACCCCCGGGCTTGCCTCAATACCGGAAAGCGGCGGATACGCCAACCAACCCGTGCGGCCAAACTCACCTAAGCCCAGTGACATGTTGGTTAGGATAATACCCACCACAAACAGCCAGAAGCTCAGGTTATTCAGATAAGGAAATGCAACATCACGAGCACCGATTTGCAACGGCACGATGATGTTCATCAAACCGATAACCAAAGGCATCGCTACGAAGAAAATCATGATCACGCCGTGAGCCGTGAAGATCTGGTCGTAGTGATGTGGCGGCAAATAGCCCGTTTCACCGGCTGCAGAAAGCAATTGCTGGCTACGCATCATGACCGCATCAGCAAAGCCACGAACTAACATCACCATCGCTACAGCAATGTACATGAAGCCCAATTTTTTGTGGTCTACAGACGTAAACCATTCATTCCAAAGGTATTGCCACTTACCGGCTTTGGTTACCGCGTACACCACTAAGCTGCCCACTAAAGCGATCATGGTTAACGTGACCAAAATAATGGGTTCGTGGTAGGGAATTGAGTCTAGAGTTAATCTTCCAAACATGACGATTATCCTTGGGTTTCCGGCAAACAGTTCATTGAACCAGGGTGCTGGGTCACGACATCGGTGAATAAAAATGGTGGGATACTGGAGAACAGAGTGACGGGTTCAGCCACACTTGGCGCAGCCAATGAACGGAACTGCTCCCAATCTTCAATACGATCAGGACTTGCTTTCACTTTCTCCACCCAGTTTAGAAATGCCACTTGATCAGGCAGAGCTGATGCGGTGAATTTCATCTGTGAGAACCCTTTGCCACTGTAGTTCGATGCAAAGCCTTTGAAGTCACCTTCGTGGTTTGCAATCAAATTCAACTTGGTCACCATTCCCGGCATCGCGTAGATCTGCGAACCAAGACGCGGGATAAAGAATGCGTTCATGATGTTGTCTGAAGTCAGCTTAAACGTCACCGGAACATCTTTCGGGAACGCAACATAGTTAACCGTCGCAATGTTTTGATCCGGATAGATGAACAGCCATTTCCAGTCCAGAGAGACCACTTCGATCACCATAGGCTTAACGTCACTCACCAGAGGCTTTGATGGCTCTAATTCGTGTGTTGTTCGCCAAGTGATGGTGGCTAGAATCGCGATGATGATGATTGGAATCGTCCATACCACCACTTCAATCTTGGTTGAGTGTGCCCAGTCAGGTGCATACTCTTCCGTGGTATTGCTCTCGCGGTATCGGTAAGCAAAGTAGATGGTCATCAGAATCACTGGGATGACGACAATCAACATCAGCAACAGAGCCGTGATAATCAGCTCTTTTTCCTGAACGCCAACGCTACCTTTTGGGTCGAGCAATGCGGAGTTACATCCTTCGAGCATCAGAACGGTTCCCAGCAAACCAATCTTCGACAAATTTGTCCTCGATAAAATGCGTTTATATCTTGAAGCTTCCATTAACTTTCTCGATGGTTATCCAGCCTCAGAACGAACGTCTGAGTACTGGTTGTCATGATCATTAGAATATTTATGTGTTGAGCATGTGAAACGCCGCATCTCAAAAAGCAATGCAATAAGGTTCGTTACTGCTGGGTTAAAACCACACAGAAAACATGACTTAATTGTTACACTTTGAAATACATTGTTACATTTGGCGCATTATGAAGAGTTGAAATTGAAAGCTCACCAAACAAACTTGGAAACTAACCTTCCATTTATGAAGACGAAAACTAAGAAGCAATAAGCGATTAAGACACACATCAATAGCGTGCTACACAGATGGAGCCAGTACTGACAAGGGATTTAGAAAAAGTAGATAAACACTCGCTCACCACCAAAGCTTGGGGCAAGTTCAAGGTACATTAGAAAGAGCGAATAAATAGAAGTGTGACGCCCGTCAAAATTGTAAATTCACATACCATTTACAAGGTATTCACTGGTTAGATTATTCAAAACCCACACCCATTCACCAAAAAGATAATCAAGCATTCATCGATGCACTAATGTGACGAATTGAAAGAATATAATGACTAACAGAAAGGATAATTTGACTAATTGAGGGCGTAATAGCGGTGAAAAGCACAACAAAAAGGTAGGAATTGGGATGAATTTATCGAGAATAACAACACCATAATCGAGCCTGATACGGCTCGATTATGGGCAATTAAAGAGTAGCTAAATTGAAGAGTAGTTAAATTAAAGATGCGTTAAATTGAAAAACAGTTATGCAGCTTGAGTACCGATGGTTTTTCGCTGATTTTTAGTCATTAAATGATAAACCACCGGCACAAAGTAAAACGAAATAAGCGTGGTTAATACGGTACCGCCAACAATCGCGACCGCGAACGGAGGCCAGAAACCACCACCAGCAATGATCAGTGGCATAAAGCCACCAACGGTTGTGATTGTGGTTGAACTGATATGTCGAGTACACGACATAACAGCATCAACGACTGCATCAACGACTGCATCAACACTCCCAGAGGAAGCCTCCTTGTCTAGCTTCAATTCAGTCAGAATCACGATGGCCGCGTTGATCGCCAAACCTGCAATGCCGAGCATGGCGATGATCACCGTAAAGCCAAACGGATAACCGAAAACCCACACCGACAACAACCCTAACCCACCAGCCAATCCTGCTACCATGAAGATGATGCTGCTCATTCGGAATGAGTTGAACGACATCACCACCACCAACACCATCAATACGACAACGACTGCGACATTCGAGATCAGGCTATTGACTGAATTATCTCGTTCAGCGGATTCACCACCAAAACCAATCGTGTAGCCTGATGGCATCTGATAGCTTGCTAGGCGTTTTTGGAATTCATTGAGCACGGTTTGAGGCAAGACACCCGCTTCAATGTAGCCCTCAATAGTATTCACACGTTGCCCATTTCGGCGGGTTATCGCGCCGCGACTGGTCGTCAATTCAAGTTCAGCCAGTGTCGATACGTTAATACCTGTCGAGTAGACATCTGAACTGATTGGTAAACGGATATTGCTTAAATGCGCTAAGTTCTCACGCGCCTCATCCGCCACACGAACACGGATTGGTACCGACTCACTGCCTTCAATCACAGAGCCACTTTCACGACCTGTCAGAGTAGTTTGCAGCATACCTGCGAACTGGTTCAATGAAATACCATTCAGCTTTGCGGTGTCTTCATCAACCTTCAACCACACCTTCGGAGTACCTGGTTGCAGGGTTTCCCTTGTGTGCGTCACATGAGGAACACCCGCCAAAATCAATCGCACATCCTCACCAATCGCTTTCAACGTATCGAGGTTTTCACCATACACTCGCAGTTCAACGGGCGCGGTAAATGGAGGCCCTTGGTTAAGCTTACGTACCAAGATTTGTGCTTCCGGCACCTCTTCATCCAACACCTTTTGCAACTGTGGAATTAGCGTATTGGCTTGGTCAAAGTTCTCTGTTTTCACCATGGCTTGCGAGAAGTACGGCGCATTATTTTGCCTTGCTTGCAGGTTGTAATAGAAGGATGGGAAGTTTGCACCCACGAGCCAATCGATACGCTCCACTTCAGGGTAACGATGAATGATATCGTCGATTTTTTCAGAAGTATTTTTAGTGGCGTAAATGCTCGCTTGAGGTGGCATATACACCTGAATCTCAAACATGTCTCGGTCTGATGGCGGGAAGAATTGCTCAGTCAACTGAGACATACTCCAGTAACCGGTAAACGGTACCAATAACACCAAAGCAATCGTGATGATTGGATGCGTGACGCCAAAGCGAACAGAAGACGAAAACCAACGCGTCAAAGCAGGAATTCTCAAACCCGTCATGTACCAATGGTGCTGCCCTTTCTTATCGACATCACTGAGTTGTTTCGGCAATAGCTTGGTCGCTAAGCCTGCGATTAAGGTGTGCGAGATGATGTAAGAGCCGATCAATGAGAAAGAAACGGTAATCGCAATACCACCGACGAACTCACCCGATGCACCCGGCATCAAGATAATCGGGGCAAACGCCAACACGGTAGTTAAAGTTGAGCCTAATAACGGCACCCATAAATGCTTCAATGCATTCATGGTCGCTTCTGCTCGTTGTTGCCCTTTCAAACGATAAGCTTGAATGGTATCGACCATCACCACCGCGTTATCAACCATGATCCCGAGCGCCACAATTAGGCCTGTCACCGACATTTGGTTAATCGGCACACCGGTCATTTTCATGATCGACAATGTAAGCAGTGACGTTAACGGCAAAGAAATCGCCACTAAGATCGCGGCGCGCACACCCAAGGTGACAAACAGTACGATCAAAATCAGACCAAAACCGATCATCAGGCTTTTACCCAAATCGTCCAAGCGAGTTTCGGTATAGCCTTGTTGATTGAAAAGCACGTTGACCTGAATATTACTCGGCAGCTCTTGCTCAAATCGACTGATGAGCGCATTAGCTCGCGACGTCCAGTTATCAACTCGCAGATCAGGGTGCATTCTTGCCGCGACAATCACACCCGGCTCACCATCAACAATAGCAATCTGGTCTTGTGGGGTTTTCTCACCACGTTTCACCGAAGCAATGTCTTCCATACGGATGATGTGACCTTTGCTATCAGTGGCTATTGGCACTTGCTTAATGCGTTCAATGGAATCCAGTTCAGATTTAATTTCTAAGCCAAAGCGAGAATAAGCACTGACCAGTTCACCCGCCGAGTTCTTGGCGTCTGCCCCTTCGAGCGATTCAGCGATATTGGCGCTTGAACGCCCTAGAGCAGCGGCATCGGCCGTACGTAAACTGATTTGAATCTCTTCTTGCGGCATCCCGTATTCATCAACGAATTCAGTACCCGACAAAGTTCTTAGTCGCTTGGCGAGCTCTTTGGCATAACGGCCCAGCGTTAACCTATCAGGCTCGCCTGCACCAGACCAAGTTAGAGATGCGATAGTTGTGAAAGCATAGGTATGGTCGCTATCGAGATCGGGAGATTGAGCACCCGCAGGCAAAATGGATTCGATGTCAGATAGCTTGTCGCGAGCTTGGGACCAGACGGGTTCTGGCTCGGTAATGGTGTCATTAAGTTCTAGCGTGACAATCGATACGCTCGGCCTAGAGGTTGAACTCACCAATTTAACTTCACTCAGCTCACGCAGCTTGTTCTCGATTACCTCAGTAACCAAGGTTTCAACACGCTCGGCACTGGCGCCGGGGAAGCTGGTTGTGATGTTCGCGTAACGGTTGATGATTACTGGGTCTTCTGCACGTGGCAACGTCATGAACGCCGAAATACCACTCACCATCAGCAGCGCGGTCATCAAGATAAGCAGTCGAGTGTTGGAAATAGTCTCTATTATTTTCATACTATTACCTACTCAGCCGCACTGACTGGTTTCACGATTTGGCCCGGAACTAAGCGATGTAAACCACTGGCGATGACCTGTTCACCGTCTTCAATCGCCCCACTCACATACGCTTGTTGATTGTTGGCAAACAACACCTGAACACTTCTACGTTCAACTTTGTTGTCTTCACCAATCACAAAGATGTTCCACACACCGCGCAATCCATCAATCAAACCCGTTAATGGCACCCAGTAACCTGAGTCATCAATCTGCTCATCAAATTTAAGGTAGGCAAGTTGCCCTTCCAATACCGATGATTGTTCAGGGAATAGGTAACGCAAACCGACACTGCGAGATTGGGTGTCGACCATTGCGCCGGGATTCAATAGCTCCACGGCATAATCTGTTCTCCCAACTCGGATGTTAGGCGAAGAAAGTGAGGTGACTTTTTGCATTTGGTGAGCAGGAATACCGATGAAGGCCTCTTTGCCCTCAGAAGCGAGCAGTGTAAGAGTTGGATTACCCACATTCACCACATCTCCGAGCGAAACAAAGCGCGTCGCGATGGTTCCAGAATAAGGCGCAAGCACTGTCGACTTCACCAATTTCAGTTCATTGCCTTTTACCGATGCATCGATGCGCAACAAGTTCGCCTGCAATACGCGTTGCTCACTGGTGAGAGAATCAATCTCCGCTTCGGCACTGAAGCCTTTCGCTTTCAATGAACGTTGACGTTTAAGGTTCGCTGCCACCAAACTCAATTGAGCTTTGACTTCTTCAGCCTGCGCTTTCAGTTGGCTAGACTCGGTTTCCAAAAGTTGGGTATCCAGTCTGATCAACGGCTGACCCGTTGTGACTGTGTCACCGACATCCACCAGAATCTCATTGACCTTACCCGCCAATTCAAAACCCAAATTCGCCTGCTGCCCCGCCTTTACCACACCGACATATTCACGTTGTACTGCATACGCTGGAGAGCGTTCCAAAGCGACAGTTTCTACTGTTAAGACTGTCGACGCTGCACTATTCGATTCCACTGCAGCATTATCTGCATCGGATGCTGTCTCGGCTTGTGTATTTTCACCACACCCGACAAGAAGAGTCGACAACGCCACTGCTACTGCACTTCCCTTCATCAATTTATACATACTCACTGTTCCTATGCAGTACTCAATCATGTTCTTTTTTTAGACTAACCAAACCAAACTAGACTGTCTAGTTTGATTATGTTAAAAATAAGTTTCATCGTTAATGATTGATAAAACCATCACAAAAAGCATAATGCTTAGCGCAGAACGAAATGCATTGAACTGAGCAAAGCCAAGTACCAAGCAAGTAACGAGAAACAGCACGTGACAAAAATCATCAAGAGTGAACAGAAGAGATCGCAGATCCTAACCGCAGCAAGCCAGCTTTTCTCTGAGTATGGCTTCAAGATCAATATGGATCAGATAGCAAAAGCAGCGAACGTTTCAAAGCAAACGGTCTACTCTCACTTTAAAAACAAAGACGAACTTTTCGAAACCTGCATGCAAACCAAGTGTGCGGAACGCGAACTCAGCCCTGCAGCCTTTGATATGGATGCTGCGGTGGGTGATGAGTTGGTGAAATTTGGTGTGAAGTTTCAGGATTTATTACTTGATGAACAATCTAGACAAACCTTTCAAAATGCCATTAGCCAATCGAATACGCATCCAGAGATCGCCTCTATCTATTTAGAAACTGGGCCTCAGAAAACCACCAAGTTACTTGCTGATTATTTGCAGTCGAAAATAGACTCTGGTGATCTCACACTGTCGACATCAAGCTCGCCAGTCATTGCAGCAAGCCAACTGTTGCTGATGTTTCACGGCAAATCGGCGTATTGGTCATTCTTCGGTCACGATAGCGGAGAATCCGAAGAAGAAAGGCTTCACTACACTCGCGAATGTGTCGCGCTATTCTTGAACGGCAACCAGCCTCGTTAATTGTAGCTCTATCTTTGAATAAAAAAGGCACAGAGAAATTCATCCTCTGTGCCTTATCAATCATCAGTCACTCTCAGCAATAACAGAGATCGGTTTATTGGGTATGTTCCACAACGATCAGCTCATCGGTATTGAAGCCACGCTCTTTCGACATGGCTTTAAACTTCTCCATCACTTCTGGTGCGACTTCAGGCGTTCTTGCGAGTAGCCATAAGTAATCAGTGTCGGGCCCAGAAACAAACGCGTATTGGTAGCCCTCTTTGTCTAATTCAAACACGACATAAGCGCCGTAGAAAGGGCCAAAGAAAGACACTTTCAAATAGCCTTGTTCAGAGCCCTCAACGAAGTACGCTTTTCCTTCCGCTTCGTTCCACTCACCCTCTTCGGCAGAGTATCCACGGTTAATCACCTTCACGCCGCCATCATCACGCAGGCTGTATTCAGCGCTCACATTACTTAAGCCGCGCTCAAACGAGTGATCCAAACGAGCCACTTCGTACCATTTCCCTAGGTATCGTTCCAACTCAAACTGTTGAACAGGCTTAACCGTTTCGGGCATGCCAACACAACCACCCAATAAGATCACGCTAAGCAGCAATAATATTTTTTTCATCCTAACCTCGACTTGTTTTTATTAGTAATGCGAGTAAGTCTCGTGAAAACATAAACTTACATCCTTGGTAATACGTTAAATCCATTTTTATAGTTCACTTAACTGTAATTTATTCAGAACCTTATGTGAATCGTTTAGTCTGCGAATGGATTCGCAATCCTTTATTCATGAGCTGTATTCCCACAACCACCTCAAAAGATATTGGAATTACATGCAAACAAGAGAGCAATCAAGGACACTTTATTATTAAAAATTCACGATATGATTCTGGCCACTCGCTTTCTATACTTACTAAACAGTGGAACATGGAAGACATAATAATGAATAACAAGCTCACTCTGTCACGCACTGCATGGATAGCATTACTCGCAAGCTTATCGGCCGTAGCGCCGGTGCTTGCACAAGCCAACACTATTGTTCAAACACAAACAGCAGTTCAAGCGCAAACAACTGTTAAAAGCCAGAGTGCTGACCAAATTTTTACCAATGCAGATATATATGGGCATCGCGAGTCAGACTCGATCGTTACCCACAAAGGCAAGATCATCTTTATCGGTAACCAATCACAGGCGCAAACTTTTCAAGGGCAAAGCACTGATGTCATTGATCTAGACAATGCCTTTGTCTTGCCGGGGTTCATTGACAACCATAACCATGTGTTTGAAGCCGCCTCAGAGCTGGGTGGCAATTGTGAACTCGACTCTGAAGCAACATTAGAAGAGCAAATCCCCTACTTAGAAGCGTGTAAGATCAATGCTGATACCGATGGCAGAGGTTGGCTAATGGGTTATGGTTTTTCTTTAGAAGCAACGCTCGATAGCGACTCTGACTATACACCGCTAGAGATCATCGACAGTATCTTCCCGGATCGCCCAGTGGTGATCATGGAGCAGACTTCACACTCGATGTGGGTCAACTCAAAAGCACTAAAAATCGCTCGAATCAGCCAACAATCTTCAGACCCACAAGGCGGTGTTTATTTAAAAGACCAAGACAGCGGTAAGCTCAATGGCATCTTATTAGACAATGCTGGCGATCAACTGATGGAGATGGCTTGGAATAGCCAAAGTGAACTGTTTGAGCAAAGCTACCAAGGCTTAATGTTCGGGCTTGAGGAAGCGGCAACCCACGGCATCACCACCATTGGCGACGGTCGCATGTATTGGAAACGAGGTTGGTATGACGTTTGGCTAGAGGCCGAGCAAAATCAAGACTTAACGGCGCGTGTCTCGCTACGCCCTTGGGTGTACCCATCGATGGTGATGTCTTCTCAATTAGAAGTCTTTGAGAAAATGCATTCCGACGATAAAAGCCATCTGTTACTTGTCGATCAGGTGAAAATGTACAGTGATGGCATCTTTATCAATGGCACCGCCAAAACACTCGCGCCCTACTTAGATACTTATCTACCCCAGTCTCCTAATGGCTTGAACTATATTCCGCCAGAACAAATGAAAGAATGGTTAACTGCGCTCGAGAAAATCGGCTTTAGCGCCCACATTCATGCGATTGGTGATGGAGCGGTTCGTGAATCTCTTGATGCGATAGAAAGTATTCGCAAACAAGGTTCAACCAAACCCTACACCCTAACCCATGTCGAATTAATCAATGATGAAGATGTGCCACGCTTTCGCCAGTTAGATGTAACTGCAGATTTCCAAGTTGGCTCTGATTACGTTGCAAGGCATCAACACCAATGGGCCGAAGCTTTCCTAGGTGCTCGCCGTGCTAAAGCCATGATGAACCTCGATGCAATACTCAAGACCGACGCGAATATCACCTTAAGCAGTGACTGGAACGTACACGACATCAACCCTTTAGTCGGCATCGCGAACAGTTTAATCATGGGTAAAACGGGCCTAACTGATATCTACACGGCTATCGACGCTTACACGATTAATGCCGCTTCTAGCTTGGGCATCGACGACATCACTGGATCTATTGAGGTAGGAAAATCGGCGGACTTCGCGATTCTCGACCGAGACATCACCACAGTGTCAGCAAGACAAATAGCCAAAACTCAGGTGTTGATGACGGTGTTGCGAGGAAATGTGGTTTACGAAAAATAGAACCAACAAGCACGTCGAATTGGTTATCGCAACTCAAACGAAAACGAGCCAGCTTAATCAGCTGGCTCGTCTGTTATTCACATATGTATTTTATGTTGTGTTACGCGTTGGTCTTTTTTAGTGCTTTCTCATTTGATTCTTGCTTTTCATCCAGAGCAAAGTAGATCTTCGATACAATCACTTCAGCAACCAGAATCGTAAATACCACAGCGAAGAACGCAACTACACCGCCCCAAGGGCCTGTGAAGCTCACCTTGTCACCGAACATAAGGTTTATCGCTTCTAGCATCACGAATTTTGAGCCAACAAGAATAATGTATGTCGACAGCGCTCGATACACCTTAGGTGCCGTTCCAGATTTCTGTTTGAAGTAATCCGCTACCTTGTGTTCTAAGCCAATAGAGAGCTTCAACAATAACTGCAGCAACAACGCCGCTATCAAAGAAATAGTGAAAGATTCAATGTTGACGAAGTCCCAGTACTCATCGAAAAAGTTAAGTACTACTAAGTCCACCAGCACGGCTAACGTGTAACCTACGAATAGACGTTGTGGTGTGTTGAACCCGTAAACTTTGTCTGATTTAGTCATTCTGTCTCTCTCTAATTTGATAAGTAGCCTTGATTTGAAATACATCTTAGCGTTCGAATCGAAGCAAAACTTACCATTTCATGACACCACTCAAAATCATTCACGACATTAATGAATCGTCATAGTGTCCTCGCGCCTCCACCTTTAATAATCCTGATCGCCCACGTATCACTGTAAAGTAAAATGGCACTATCGAGTGCTCTGCTGCTACCAAGTAACCTGCCACTACCAACTAAAGAAAGAATAGAGACGCTAAATGAATGACCCGTATTTAAGCAATGAGTGTGTTAGTTGAAATCTTGCGTCCAATAAGACATCTTCGATGCATCTGACTTACTGGCTTTGTATCCAATCCCTATCTTTGTGTGTCGGCTATTCATCACGTTTTGGCAGTGACCTTCGTGACCAACCCAACTATTAAGACCGGCATTGTTAACTTGACCATCACTTCGCGGACTGGTGTAACCGAAAATAGGAATCACAACCGAATTGGATGAGAGGACAAACGCATTCTGACCAGAACTGTTCACAACAAAGTGACCTTGAGCATCTCTTCGGTACTGCTCATCTGAGTTCAACTGGGCATTACTCGCCGTGTTATTGTCCCAAGCGATAGGAGCTGCTGGTGGGTAGTTACCACTCGAAAACGATGAACCAAAGGCATCACAATAACGTTGTGTCGACCTCGCACAATTTGTCGAGATAACAGATTGATACTTAATACTGTTCTGACTTAGATCTTCTGGAATATTCACAATTCGGCACCATTTTTCATCGGCAACGCCTTGACCGGGCATCCCCCAAATCGCACCATTCAATAATTGATTTGTATCTAGTGAAGCGAAATCGATGAGAGTGTCGCTATTAAGCTGACCTAGATCCAAATCGATCTTTCCAGATGAAGTGTTCAACTCAAAGATCGAGGCCCCAACCTCCTTAGCTGCTGCATTAATTTTGTCGCGCTGTAATAATTCCCACGAATCACCAAACCGCTCTTTTGACTGCTCTCCATAAGCTTGAGCGATAAAATCGTAAGTAGGTAAATTAGACTCTGTGCCGCTCCCATCTTTGGAAACTACGCTGCCAACGGTTTTAAATTCCAACGAACTGTCGAACACCGCATCGTTAAACACATACGATCCCAAGAGCTCACTAGAACAAGAGTTACTTTGCATATCGTATCGATATTCAGAAATTGTACCGTCCACAAGTAACTGATGATCCTTCCTTTGCGCGCTTAATCCTGTGGTTTCGTAACAGTGCCAATCGTTAACAAAGTTGCTGCCATTATCGATAACGATTGTTGGTACAGCGATAATCACATCAACCTTCTGAGTATCTCCACTCTTGAACGCAGGCAGCTCATTTTTGACGGCAATAGATGAGAAATTTCTGATTGGATCCGTTTCTTCGATAAAACCTTCGATCGCAAAAATCATATTGTTGCTAAGAGCTTTAATGTCAGGCTGCTGAGAGGTAGATGATGAGCCGGTATTACTTGGATTACTTGGATTACTTGGAACATTAGCGTTATTAGACGTTGTGCTGTCACCTCCTGATGAACTCTCTCCACCACAACCCGTAATAATCAGTGCTAGAAGGGCGACTGCCGAGATATTTTGTTTTTTCATGAGTTAATCCTTAAGCATATATTTTTCTTGATGTAAGGATGTTGCCTCATAGAACGAACTTAAATTTCAGACCAATGTCAGAGCCCCTAAATACTGACACCGATTTAACATTTTATAAGATATTGTCAATTTAACGTTCGACCTATAAGTGGATGAACTCATTCAGTATTTTCATTAAGCCTTCCGTTTTAGATCCAGTTACAGTTCGGTAAATTGACTCTCAACACAAGGTGACGACGATTTGAAATACACCTTAACGTTCGAGTAGGAAAAACTTAGAAATATTGAAAAGCACCAAAAGATAAGTCTCGTCATTGCTTGTCACCAAATGGCCATTCTTCAAATGCTGCGCCCCATATGATGACCCCATCAGCGACACACACTCATTTCCAAAAGGTGCAGACTATGAAAAAGCTAATCACTAACGCGAACGTATTTAACGGTGTTGATAACAACCTAATCGAGAACGTATCACTTCTTATTGAAGACAACTTGATTACTCAAATTGGCGAGGTTGATGCAACGTTAGCGGATGAAATCATTGATGCTCAAGGTGGCACAGTCATTCCAGGCCTGATTGATGCGCACGTTCATATCACGCTCTCTGCCTCTTTTAATGTCATTGATACGATGACTCGTGAAGAAGTGGCGATTCGCTCAGCAAAGATTTCAGAAGAGATGTTAATGCGCGGCTTTACTACCATTCGCGACGTGGCGGGCAATACGCTTGGCCTTAAAAACAGTATCGACAAGGGCTATGCGACTGGCCCACGCATTCTTCCTTCAATGGCGGCTATCTCACAAACCTGTGGTCACTCCGATTACCGTCAAAACCAAGCACAAGAGCGTTTAGCAAACGGCCATGAAGACTCACCAATGATGAAGCAAGGCTCAATGAAAGTGGCCGATGGGCGTTCAGAAGTATTGAAAGCGGTGCGTGAACAGCTATTCATGGGCGCATCACAAATCAAGATCATGGCTGGCGGTGGCGCATCTTCAACCTTCGACCCGCTAGACACATTGCAATTTACATCAGACGAGATGAAAGCCGCAGTTGAGGCCGCTTCAGATTACGGCACTTATGTCGCTGCGCACATCCACACCTCTGATGCGATGCGCCGAGCAGCTGAAGCGGGCGTGATGTCTTTCGAACACGCGACCATCATGGACGACGACATTGCCGAAATCATTAAAGAGAAAGGCATTTGGGTGATTCCTTCTTACTTTACCTCTTCATTGATTGCAGAGCGTAAGATCCCGCTGCCAAATGAAGAGACATACCGCAAGACAGAACGCGTAGGCAAAGCGATGTTCAAGTCAGCAGAACTGATTAAGAAATACGACATCCAGAACATCGCTTTTGGCACTGACTGTGTAGGTGAAACCAACGTTCACGCGACACAATTGAATGAACTTGGTGCGATTGAGCAAGTATTCGATACCATCACCGCGCTTCGCATGGCGACATCAAACTGTGGTCGCTTGTTCGAAATGTCGACCTACCAACACCCATACCAAGAAGGCAAGTTAGGTCAGATCGTTGAAGGCGCGTATGCCGACCTATTGATCATCGATGGCAACCCACTGGAAAGTGTTGCATGTGTGGCGAACACAGAGACACAAAAACTGATCATGAAAGACGGCAAGGTGTACAAAAACACGCTTTAACCTCGAAAAGCGCTCGTCCATTCACCATAAAAGCAACAAATCTAAAGCAAATAACCGAGATGACTAACTTGGTTGTTTGCTTTTCTTTGAATCGCCTAAAACTGATCTCGCTTTCGACCAACAAACTCTGACAACAACTCGATTCTATTTTAGATCAGCATAAATTGTGGTTGGAAAACCAAGGCGGCGAACGAGCACAATTAGGTAATACCGATCTAAGTAATCTAGCGCTTCAAGATGTTGACCTTCGTTGCGCCAACCTGATACGTACTGATTTTAGTGGCGCCGATTTATCGGGTGCGAACATGAATGAGGCTGACATCACCTATGCCAATTTCAGCCACGCGAACCTCAACAATACGAGCTTCCGCGATGCTGACCTACGAAACGCCAACATGAGTTACGCCCAAATGCTCAACGTCGATTTACTGCGTGCCGACTTGTTTCGCACTGACTTCAGCAATGCTCAAGTTAATGACTCTGCTTTCAAACGAAAAGACACAGGCAATACCATTATTGAGCTGCGAGATCCTACCCGACAGTGTCTCTCTGCCAAGTAGGTTCAAGCAGCGATGATCTCCAATGCGCTGATATTGTTGCATATTCATTCGATTATTCGATAAATACCGAATTGGACTGGGCACTCACCTACTGAGCTCAGGTCGTAATAGCAGATCTCGCCCCCATATCACTAAGCATCGAACGACATTGTTCTTACTTGGTTTTTGTTCTTACATATTTTCGATTCTCATGTATTATGTGCGCCCATAATTGTATGACAAATATGTAGTGCTGTTTCTGTATGACCAAAGCCACCAACCACGCGATTTTGCTCTTAGTATTCGCCAACCTGCTCGCCTCCTTTTCAGACGTCTCACTCAAAGTGCTGAATGGCGAAGTGCCCACGTTCCAATATGTGTTTATCCGCCAGCTATTGAGCGTGATGTTGCTGCTTCCTTTTTGGCTAAAGCTACCCAGAGAGACGCGCATGCAAGGTGGCTGTCGCATCAACTTCTTACGGGCTCAATTCATCCTAGTAGGTAGTGGCTGCGCAATGATTGCCATCACACACCTCACCTTGGCGACCGCAAATGCGATGTTCTATGTTGGGCCCATTCTTATGCTCCCGCTTTCTATTGTTTTACTGAAAGAGAAGCCGACATCATCAAAAGTGGTCGCGACACTGATTGGCTTCGTGGGTGTGTTAATCGTGTTGCGTCCAGAGCAATTTCACTGGGCCGCTATTGCGGGCTTAGGCAGTGCGCTCGCGATGGGTGTCGGCAATATTTTGATTAAACGTCTTCACGCAGAACAACACATTATCTCGACACTATTTTGGACCAGTGTGATGACTCTACCGCTGGCGTTGGCTCTTGCTCTGCCTGCATGGGCGGCGATTGAATGGCGTCATGTTGGGTGGATTATGGCAATCAACCTATTCGTTCTGGGGTACCATGCCCTTGTGGTGGTCGCTTATAAAAAAGCGCCAGCAAACCAAATTGCTCTCGCAGAATATTCGGGGTTGGTGTTTGTGACCCTATTTGGCGTGATGTGGTTTGACGAGATTCCAGACATGTTGACCCTTGTCGGTATTAGCCTGATCGTCATTCCTATGATGCCAATAAAATGGAAGAAGTATTTCAGTAGGCCAAACCAGACGGCCCTTGATATAGAAGCTAATCAGCCTAAGCCTTAATCGTCGGCAGCATCATTACTGCGCATCGAGCTAACCCACTTTCGACCTATTCAAATGAGAAAAGGGACCGGTATTTCTACCCGTCCCTTTTTATTTTCGTTTGTGTAAGGTATTACTTAAGCTTGAACACCAACACTTTGTTGTATGCCGTTACCATCAGTAAATCTTGCTGTTTCCCGCCAATTTCTAGATTGCTGATATGGCCCGCATCGATAGCAATGAAGTCTATTTGCTTACCGTCTTTATCGAACACACCCACGCCACCATGCGCTGCAACAAAGAGGTTGTCATCGGCATCAACAGCAACGCCATCAACCATAGGTTCAGAGCCAGACTCCGCTTTCACTTGAGCAAATTGCGTCTTATTGCTGAGTGACTGTCCATCAACATCAAATCGGTATACCCAGCCATCAGATGTGTCGGCAACGTATAACGAAGATTCATCAGAAGAAAAAGCGATGCCGTTTGGTAACTTGAACTCTCCAGTGATCAACTTTAGATCACCATTTAGGTAACGATAAACGCCATTAACCGCTTGCTCTGGTTCTGCCTTTGCTGGGCCGTAACCTTGGATACCAAACGGAGGATCGGTAAACCACACGCTTCCATCGCTATTAACGGTTAAATCGTTCGGGCTATTAAGCAGCTTGCCGTTATACGTTGCAGCGACAATCACTTTCTATCCGTTGCCCTGACGGTACGACAGCTTTCTATCATGGCGGGCAGCCCACAGGTTGCCTTTGGCATCAATATCGAGACCATTGGCATAGCCAGAATTGTCATCAAAAACGCTCAACTTGCCGTTAAGGTCGTAAGAATAGGTTGTGTTATTTGGAATATCGCTAAACAAGAAACGTTGATGTTCCACATCCCATGTAGGGCCTTCAACAAAGCCGAATGAGTCTCCAACCAATGTTGGGTTGCTTTCTACAACAGAGGCAGCTGAAACATTCATAGAGGCAGCCATTGCAGCGGTAATAAGTAGTAATTTGTTCATTGTTCTTCTCCTTTCTGTTTACGTTTTGAATCTTAGTTGCTTGAAGGAGTGAGAAAAACAGTACAAAATGACTTCACTGTTTACTAAATGGTGTTAATGATGAATTTGATTTATATGCAGACCTTCTTGACTGTCGCCGAAGAGCAAAGCTTCACCAAGGCCGCTGAAGTATTGGATGTGTCAAAAGGTTTGGTGTCTCGGCATGTACAACGACTCGAAGAAACATTGAATTCTAAACTGTTTCACAGAACGACTCGTTCTATCAGCCTCACGGAAGTGGGTGAAGAGTTGTATTCGAAAGCGAAGCAAATTCAACTATTAGCAACTGAAGCGGAAATGCGTGTCTTAGACATGACGCAGGAAGTAGCAGGCGATTTAAAAATTACCGCACCGATAGAGTTTGGGCGTGCGCTTTGTCGTCATATCATCCCTACTTTCAAGCAAGAGTACCCAAAAGTGGATTTGATTCTCGACTTTGGACCGATGAAAAAGAAGATAGAATCTGGCGACTTTGACATTGCTTTTAGAGCCTACGATGAACTGCCTAATGATGTGATTGCCAACGATCTCGGGCACATCCGCAATGTTCTCGTTTGCAGTGCGGATTACGCATCAACTTACCCAATCGCCACCACCAAAGACATCCACAAATGTAGCTTCATTCTTAACAGTCAAAATGAACGTTGGAATCAGTTGGAGTTGGTCAATGGCGAGCAAACCTACCATGTTGAAGTAACTGGAAGCGTTAGCTCGAATACCTACAGTTCAATTTTAGAGTTGGCGATGCAAGGGATAGGTGTCGCCAGCTTGCCGTTCTATCAAGTTGAAGAGCAGCTCAAACAAGGTGAGCTTATTCACGTGTTCCCTGAGTGGTCGATAAAAGCCCAAAAGCTAAGCCTTATCTATGCTCAAAGAAGAGTAACACCGCAGAAGTTAGTCACTTTTAACCGAGCGGTAAAAGAGTGGCTGGAATCGAATAACGCTTATACGTTGTGAGTTTTAGAACGCTAAACCTTTCAATTGGAACGTATGTGCGTTCCATTCATATCAGGCTCAATCGCAGTGCTTTCAATAGCTGATAGGCTGCCGTGTATTCGTCGATTTTGAAACACCCTCCCCCTCTAACTCCCCCTCAAGTTGAGTTCATCCCCCTCTTTAGATTGACGACCGAGGGGGAGAATCTTCTTTGGCGCTGAATGTGAAAATGCGCATGTCGCCATCGGCATTCAGTTCCTCCCCTTTCCACGAAATCATAATGGGTAGAAAATACGGATTAAGGGGAGATTAGGAGGGAATTTGAGGTTGGTGTGATTACCGAGGGAGGTTGGGCTAACACGGATTTGCCCCTTTTCTTGATAGAGTAAAAACTCATTTATATTCTGTTTGCTCAAATTTTCGACATCTGAACTAATATGAGAGCGGTTACTTCCGAAGAGTCAGCATAGCTCTCTTTTTATATTGCTAATCATTTATTCCCCATGTACTACTCTGTCGGAATTCGCTTCACAAGTCTGCATGCAAAATTGAAGTGGCTTACCCAAAAAGTGAATGATCAGGCGCTATTGACAGAATAATTGCGCAAGACACCCCTTTGCCTGTAAGAGGTTGATCTTATTGTAAGTTACAGAATGCGTGTTGCCATTTTTCGTGATTAATATATGACGAGTAACAGACATTGAGGAATTTTTCATGTTTTATTCACACCGAATATGATTAATAATCAAGCCCGGCATACTGAGGAAAACAAGGTTTAGTGTGAAATCCAATCAAAAAGGGTTTGTCCGGCTTATCTATGCCACAAAGTATTCATGGCTTGATTTACGGGCAGCCTGGCGCTCTGAAGCCGCGTTCAGGCAGGAGTTGGTGTGTTTTTGTGTACTAACACCAATAGCGCTTGCTTTACCCGTCGGTGGCTTGGAGAAGTTACTGCTCATAGGTTCATTGGTCGCGGTTATCGTTGTCGAATTGCTCAATTCTGGCATAGAAGCCGTGGTTGATCGGATTGGGCATGAAAGGCATGAATTATCAGGACAGGCAAAAGATATGGGTTCTGCGGCTGTTCTGCTAACTCTTTTAATGGCGATATCTACCTGGGGGTATGTCTTATTCTCAATTTTTACCATGAAATAAATAGTTTATACAAGACAGGAAGTTATAAATGATAGATGTTGTAAAAAAACGTTTGGGGATTCTTTTCCCTTTGGCTGTAACGTTTGTTGTTTGCCTATTTATTCTCATGCTATCCCGGGTAGGATTAAGTGTCTGGCATGGAGATCGTGTTAGTGATGCTGACGGGTGGATAGCTATCTTGTTTCATGGGCTGCGCGTTGATATTTCAACGGTAAGCTATTTATTGGTGCTTCCTTCGCTGTTGACATGTTTGCTTGCCAGTAATGGGAATCTAGGGAAAGGCTGGTTGTTTGTCCTGAGGATCTGGATTGTTTCCGGGTTATGGCTATTGGTGTTCATGGAACTTGCTACACCTTCGTTTATCCTCGAATATGACGTTCGTCCAAACCGGCTATTCATTGAATACCTGATCTACCCTAAAGAAGTTTTTGGGATGTTATGGAGCGGATACAAGCCAGAACTGTTCATCGGTGCATTTGTTAGTTCGGCAACATTATATTGGGGATGGAAATTCACTCGTCATTTGGTGACAAGCCTGACATTTCCACGTTGGTATTGGCGGCCAGTACTTGCAGTCCTTGTTATAGCGCTTGGTGTTATGGGCGCGCGTTCCTCGCTGGGTCACAGGCCTCTCAATCCTGCGATGGTCGCTTTCTCTACCGATCCGTTAGTGAATGATCTTATTATAAATTCTAGCTATTCGCTTGCTTTCGCGGCCAAGCAACTAAAGGATGAAGATAGCGCATTCAAATACTATGGCGCTATGGATAACGATGAAGTTATTCGGTTAGTCCGTGAATCAACTGGGTTAAGTGAGCAGGAGTTTTTTTCTGATTCATCCCCAACAATGGCTTATCATCAGGCAAGCTATAAGGGTAAACCTAAAAATCTAGTCATTCTGTTACAAGAAAGTCTTGGTGCAAGGTATGTCGGTGCATTGGGTGGCTTGCCATTAACCCCAAACCTTGATCAGTTAATGACCCAAGGCTGGAACTTCACTCGCATGTATGCAACAGGCACCCGTTCAGTCCGAGGAATCGAAGCGGTGGTTACCGGCTTCTCGCCGACACCGGCGCGTTCAGTTGTAAAGCTAGGTAAAAGCCAAACCGGTTTCTTCACTATTGCTGACCTATTGAAAAGCAAGGGATATCATACTCAGTTTATTTATGGCGGAGAAAGTCATTTTGACAATATGAAGAGCTTTTTCTTAGGTAATGGCTTTGTTGATATGCAAGATTTCCCGACCTTTAAGAATCCAGCGTTTGTAGGTTCATGGGGAGCATCTGATGAGGACTTATATCAAAAGGCCCATGAGCAATTTTCTCAGCTAAGCGCGGATAGTCAGCCTTTTTTCAGTCTAGTCTTTACCTCTTCAAACCATAGCCCGTTTGATTATCCGTCCGGCCGGATCACGCCATATAATGAACCAATGCAAACTCGGGAGAATGCGGCAAAGTATTCAGATTATGCCTTGGGTGAATTCTTCAAGAAGGCTAAATCGTCTTCTTACTGGGACGATACTATTTTTGTTGTAGTGGCTGATCATGATTCTCGCGCTTATGGAAACCAGTTGGTTCCTATTGACCATTTTCATATTCCTGCGGTGATTGTCGGTGAAGGGGTTCCTTCAAAACAGGATCCTCGTTTAGCAAGCCAGATTGATCTTGCTCCGACGTTACTGTCTCTCATTGGAATTAATAGCGTTAACCCAATGATTGGGCATGATATGACCAAGGATATTGATGAATCAAAGCTTAGGGCGATGATGCAGTTTTATAAGAACTTTGCCTGGATGGATAATAATAATGACGTTGTCATTTTCCAGCCGGATAAACCTGCACAAGGCTTTCATTACGATGGAGAATCAACTGAATTACTTGACCGTAAGATATCAGAACCAATGATCAAGATAGCAAAGGCGAATGCACTGTGGGGAAGCCTGGCTTATCAGAATGATTTCTATCATTCATCAGAGGCTCAATAATTAGGGTGGATTACTCACAAGTGATGTCAGCGAGCACCTGTTGTGACATCGTAGCTTGAAACCAAGCATGGCGGCTTTGATAAACAGAGCCGCCTTTTTCAATTCCAACTAGGACTGGATAAGCGTTGAGTTACGACAGCTCCCTTTGTCTTGTTTGCGTGCGTTTGCATTCGGCGAACAATGACATGTCGCCGGTTAATTATGAAAAGTCTCTAAAGAAAGTGTCCGGCTGGAGTTGACCAGAACAAACAGAAGTGGACCTCAATGGTTGGACACATAAGCTAATTCCTTTCCATACCTGTAGTTATATATAACTTTCTAATTTAGGAAAATCACTGACTCACATTTGTCCAGAGACGTTTCAGCTACTGTTGTAACTAGCCTTTGCCCCAAAATCGTTTAGAGCCAGTACTCTTTAAGAATGAGGCAGTAGGCGTTTGCCCTACTAAAAGTAATCACTTCCCCCGTACAAAACCTAAAAAAATTCTATCTGTTCCGTTAGGATTAATGGCCCATAAAATTAATTTATGCAAATAGTTGAATTATCACTGCTTAATCCCCATAAAAGATAAGGACAAAAACGAAAGCTCAAAGGCCACAGAGAATTCTCTGGCATATTGCTTTCACAAAAAGTTTGAACAATCAAAATCAAACTAATGCTGTAATGGAGTGAAAATGTGGTCTGATAAAGAATCCTCACTAGACTTTTTAAATTTTAGTGAGACAGCCGAATCGATTAAGGATCTAATCACTGAAAAGGAGTTGATGCCTATATCTGTTGGCGTTTTCGGTGACTGGGGCGCAGGAAAATCAACAATCTTAGAGCTGACCAAAAAAGCAATTTCTGAAGAGAGCCAAGATTATATTCAAGTACATTTCGATGCTTGGATGTATCAAGGTTATGACGATGCTAAAGCAGCGCTATTAGAGACAATTGCATCGTCCTTGTTAAAGCAAGCAAAAGGCAACGCCAGCTTGAGCAAAAAGGCTAAAGAATTTGCAGGACGTGTTGACATCATTAGATCTTTAGGACTTTTGATGGACGGTGGTGCCGCTTTAGCTGGCGTCCCGACCATGGGCGGTTTTCAGAAGTTGATGGGATTGTTTAGCGGTGGTGAAGATGGCGAACTAGATTTTGGTGATGCTAAGGATGCTGTAGATGGCGCGAAGCAGATAGCTAAAGACAGCAAAGGAATTCTAAAATCTAAAAAGGCTTTATCACCCCCCAAGGAAATTAAAGAGTTCCGCAAAGCCTACTCAGACTTGTTGAGTGAATTTGATAAACCGCTCATAGTTTATGTCGATAACTTGGATCGTTGCTCGCCATTCAATGCCATCTCTACGCTGGAAGCTATACGGCTATTTTTGTTTTTACCAAATACAGCATTCGTGATTGCGGCAGACGAAGATATGATTCGCTTAGCTGTTCCGGAATATCATAAGGGTGCTTCACAGCGCCACCAAACAGACTACCTAGATAAATTAATTCAAATCCCAGTACACGTTCCAAGACCTGGTACTCTAGAAATCAGAGCTTACCTGATGATGTTGACAGCTCAAGATCATGGCGTTACGAGTGACCAGCTTGAGGGGCTTAGGGAAAGCCTAGAGCAGTCCCTTCAGCTATCTTGGAAGCAGTCACCCATATCAGTCGATGAGCTTTTGGACGTTGATAAAGTTCAAGATGTTCAGGGTAAGGACGAACTCAGAAGTAAGTTCATCGTGGCCGAACAACTTGCTCCATTGCTCGCAGAGTCCTCCAATATAAATGGGAACCCTCGAATTGTTAAACGCCTTTTAAATCAGGTAAAAATGAGAAGAAAAACAGCACTTCGTCGTGGTATGCAGCTGGATGAGAAAACCATTACCAAATTGGTAATATTTGAGCGTTGCTTGGGGACTCAAGCAACAAACAAACTGTATCAGTTGATTGATGCAGAGAGTGGTTCCCCAAAGATTCTGACTCAATTAGAAGATCCAGAAATTGAATTCGATGATATGGATTTACCAGAAGAGTGGAAGCTAGATTTAGCCTTTCTTGACAAGTGGTCGAAGCTACCACCGATGTTTGCAAATGTGAACCTGACCCCAGCGGCATACTTAAGTAGAGAGAGTATCCCCATGGGCCTAGTGAATGCAGTCATGTCCGGTGCTGCTCAAAAGCTTGTGAAGGATTTGATGAAACAAACGGAAAGACTAAGCCATACAAACCAAAATGCGATAGCAGCGACCCCAAGAGAAGACTATTTAGCAGTGATGGATGGACTAATTGAAAACTTCAGAACTGTAAGTGATTGGTCAAAAGCTCCCCCAGGCATATATGGCGCGAGACTACTAGCTGTTGAAGAGCCTAAATGTAAAAAGGCGCTGCTAACTTACGTGAAGGGACTGCCAAAGCAAAGGTGGTTGAATGTAATTATCAAGGAATTAGAAAAGTAGGTATAAATGGGTACTTCAGCATCATCAACTGGCCCTAATAACCAGAGCCCACTCATTCCGTCATGGGCTGAACAAAGCCCGCCTGTAACAATTGAGCCCGCTCAAGATACTGGTAGCCCAGACGGGGAAAATCAAGGTGACAAGGAAGTCGACAATGAAAAAGTTCAGCAGGAAATCGGCAAACCATCTGGTACTGCCAATCCTGCAAACCGTTTTGCAGGAGCTAGAAGAGAATTCGGGAATTATGCCAAGGCCGGAGGTTCAAGCTCTGATCTAAGACGAGCACTAAAGAGTTATTCTAAAAAAGGCTCTGGTGGTGGAAAAACCACAAGCCGAAGATTGGCTAGTGGGATAACGGCTGGTACTGGTTTACTTGGTGTGATGCGTGGAGACACTGTTACAGTCAACAACCAAAGCCTTTCCTTAAATGACTTGAAAGGCCTATCCACTGACCAAGCTATTGATAGAATTGCTTCACATTTAGCTCCTGATAATGCTGACTCAGACTCTGTGAGAATTGCCTTAGATTACGCGCTGGAAGAAGCCCTACCTGATACCGAAGATTTCGATCCAAATAGTTTTACTGAAGAAGTTATCCAACAAGCCATCGGCTGTTATTTAACTGACTTGATTTTCCAAGATGTGGTTGAAGGCATGGGCAGGGCTTGGTTCCACGTAGAACCTGCTAGCAAGCACCATAGCATGGAAGTTGAGCTAAGGGAGCTTATCAAGGTAATAGCTCAGGAGCAGCTAGACAAAGTCACTAATGGCAACCCTAGCAATGTCACCAGAAATAACATTACCAAGATTCAAGCTGATGCCATCGCAATGACAGTTGAAGAATGGGAGAGTTTCGATGACTAAATTTTACTTCAATGATAACCCAAACCAACTACCTGAATATTCAGAGTCATGCCACCCAGTTCAACTCTTCCACACTCACGAATATGATGAAAAAAAACACAGCTTAGCTTCCAGAGGGCTACTGCAAACAGTAAGAGACTTGGGAGTTGCTGTTGAACCTAAGGCAATTGATTTGATCACAATAGCTTCCGCTGTTACCGCAGCTGATACTTTTGAGCTGAGAGAAAAGGCAGAGAATGCTTGGTCAAGACAAATGCACCTTCACATCCCAGTAAGTGATCCGAACATATGGGATGCAGAGGGGGCTCAATTGAGCTCAATTTTGAACTTTCTTACTGGCGATCAATGGATGTTCACTTTTGAGCAGACATCAATGGAAATACCTAAACCTAAGATAAGTAAGCTGGCTAAATATAAAGCCAAAACTCTTCTAGGAAAAAATGCTGTTTGCCTATTTTCTGGCGGTCTTGATAGTGCTGTTGGTGCCATTGATATCCTTAATGGAGAGTCAGACTATAAGCCTCTCTTAGTAAGTCACGCCTATCGTGGAGATGGTGCAAAACAAGAACAAATTAAAACTTTGTTATCTTCGCCATTTGCAGAACTCTCCTATTCAATCTCTCCTCACATCACTAAATTTTGTGAAGGCAAAACTGACATAAGTATGCGAGGAAGAAGCTTTAATTTCTTGGCGATGGCCGTATTGGGTATTTCCGCACTAAGAAGTGCTAACAGTGATGCCAGTATTAAAACCATTATCGTTCCTGAAAATGGCTATATCTCTATCAACCCGCCGCTAACTAGAAGGCGAATAGGAAGCCACAGTACGAGAACTACGCATCCGAACTTCTTGCAGAGATTGGAAGAATTGCTGACGCGTATAGGTTTTGACGTCAAATTCGTAAACCCTTATCAGTTTAAAACAAAGGGCGAGATGCTGGCTGAGTGCGTTGACCAAAACGCTATCAAAAAAGCCGTACCGCTAAGCGTTTCATGCAGTCACTGGCACAGAGAGCATATACAATGTGGGCACTGCGTACCTTGTCTAATTAGAAGAGCATCAGTGCATCATGCTGGCTTTGATGATGATGCACCATATAAAACAAAGCGATTGAAAACACTAGTTAAAGAAAAGGGTACAAGAGACGACCTACAAGCTGTTCAAACCGCCATTATCCGGTTGAAGCAAACCAATAGTTACAAATCTTGGTTACGGAAATCTGGTCCCATCCCACTAGATAAGTCTGTACGTAATGCTTTGGAGGCAATGATTAAGCGTGGTTTGATGGAAGTTGAAGTGTTTATAGAGGCAAACAAAACATCATGATGGATTTGCATTGCCACGTTGACCTATACCCCGAGCATGAGAAAGTATTGGATGACATTGAGCGTTCAAATTATTACGTATTATCTGTAACAACAGTGCCTTCAGCCTTCGAAGGCACTGTTAATCTTACAAAAGGACTTAAGCACTGCAAAACTGCTTTGGGGTTACATCCTCAACTAGCTCATTTAAGGAAGAATGAACTACCAGTTTTCGATCGACTTATAGAGAAAACTAAATATATTGGTGAGATCGGACTAGATGGCTCAAAAGGCTGGAGAGAGCATTTTGATGATCAATTACTTGTTTTTAGTCACATTTTAAAAAAATGTGAGTCATTCAATGATAAAATTTTGACCATTCATAGCCTAAATGCAGTTGAAGAAACACTACTTTGTCTCCAAGAGCACCCCAACGCAGGTACGTCAATATTGCACTGGTTCTTGGGAACAAAAAAACAGCTGTTAAAAGCGGTTGAGCTAGGTTGCTATTTCTCTATAGGTCCAGCCATGCTGGCCTCTGCCCGAGGAAAACGAATCGTATCTTGGATACCACGACAAAAAGTGCTGTTGGAGACAGATGGACCGTTTGCAAAAGTCTCAGGGCAAGTATTGTTCCCCTCAGATGTTGATAGAGTAATTCAACACCTTTCTGAGGAATGGGAATTGCCATACTCAGATGTAATTAAACAGTTGAAGAATAATTTACGCATATTGCTTACCGCTAAATAGTGCCCCAAGGTCGAGTTTGATGCCTTTGTGATCATAGGGCGCTTAAATCCTAGATCTGGACATTTCATTAAGTAACTTTGCAATACTAAAAGTTATCCGTATAAAGCTAAATTAGTAGATTGTCTAACACTGAATTGTCCAGAAACGTTTTTAAAATTGATCAAACTCTATTGTCCTCCGACAACAATGGCTAGATATAGAGCGAGCATAGGGTCAGATAGAGTTTAAAAGTAGGTAGTGGTTAGGGGGGAGTTGGTGATCTTAATTACACATCCCTGTGTAACGTATTTTGAATGTCAGCTGGCTTTAAAGAGCTTCATAAATTGACTAAAGCGTGGAATCAGGTTTTGCACAGTCGGCGCATCTGGAATCTCATTTACAAAAATCATAAAGCGCTGTGCTTTACTTTTATCACCTTGAGCAGTCCCTGCTAGTATTGCTTGAGCTAAAATTACATGCTCAGCGGTAACGTCCTTATTCGAAAATTCGTGAATCAACATAGAAAATCCTAATAAGTATAAATACGGATATAATAATACAATATATTGATGTTTATATCGATAGCTTATGGCATTCATCAATGTCAGATTTGTGTAAAAACAATACTGGACAGTGAGCTTAGTGACTTTCCATACTTATGCTAATTCGTGATTTGCTAATACTTGGTTCTTCGAAACTCATTTATGTACAGATGCTTCGTAGGATGAATTTTTACCTTTGGCACTTCCTTTCTCGAACGTGCCTTAAACGTTTCATTAGGTATGGCACGAGTAATACAGCTAGCTAATGTGAAAAACAGGCACATTGCTCACCAAACAGCGATAAAAAAATTCGTTTCCAAATTTTGAAATAGACCCAGTAAAGCGCAGTGTTATTTTTTGTTATTGTGGATCTACATGCCCAGAACAAGTATAGGACTGACCATCAACACCACGAATAGCGATCTGGTAGTTCAGCGCCAATCCATTGCCGACGATGTCTGACAGGCCCTCAGTTTCTGGATTGTTCATGCGATCGTGGTACATCTGACAAACGTGTTCTTCACCATGCCATTTTGATTGCACCTCTTCGATTCCATCAGCCTCGATGTCTACGCGAGCAACTCCATTTGTGCGCTTGGCTGCTTTGGTCGTGATGTTCGTCGTCGTCATTGATGTATAACGGATACCATCGATTTTCGAACTGGCTTCGGTAAGTTGGTCGTGGTCTGCATGTGTGATAATTGGGTCAGACACGAATACGTTCGCAGCCTTTACCTTTAAGCTGGTACAGCCAGTAATTGTCATAAGTGCAAGTGCGATAGCTGTTAAACCAATGGTTTTGATTGAGGTCATTTCATTGTCCTGTTAGTCATTCTGTCTGGGATTTACTATAAACAATAAAACACTGTATTATTAGTTCAAACTATGAATGCTAACTTACCGATAATGGAAAGCCGCGACTAGGATTGGTTACTTGTTTAAGACTGCTCTAAGTCTAACTTTTCACGTGGTTGGTCGTGAATGTCCTTGGGGGTTCGTGCCATAAAGAGCTATGTTAGATCTGGCTTATCCATAAGCTTTGTTAATTTAGAAAAAGCGCAACTCAATTTTATCCAAATCCAGTTCAACACGACCCAAAAACAAAAAGGGATTGGTATCTCTACCAATCCTTTCACTACTTATTTATAAAGTAACGGCTCTTATTCTCTACAAACTCTCAATGGCTTTCTGTACCGCAGGGCCAATCTGACGCTTACGCGAAGTTACACCTTCTAGCGTCAACATATCGCTTGTTGGTTCAGCATTGAAAGCAGATTTGATGACTTGGTAGTCACTTTCATCCACCCAAAGTAAGTTTGCTTCTTTGTTCTTAGTGTCTGTGATTGAAAAGAACAGATGGTCTAGCCCGTTCTCTTTTTTGTAAGTCTTCATAGCCGCTAAAAGCTCGTCTTTACGGTCAATCAGTTGTTGAGCCGTTAGCGTTTCAGCCACACCGATACCCACCTGTTTGCCACCGTATTTAAAGTTTTTGTAATCCAGAGTCAGAATGGTTTCAGAAGAAAGATGGCTGAGATCCGACTTAGCAATCAGCATCTGTTGACCGAAATCTTCGATATCTGAAATGCCTGCAACCTTCGCTAGCTTCTCTGCGTACTCACGATCATGCTCAGTAGTGGTTGATGATTGGAATACCACGGTACCAGAGAGAATTGCGCCTAAGCCTACACAAGCAAGGTGCTTAGGTAGTGTCACATCCAGCTTTTCAGCGTTGTCAGCCAGAATAGTTGCAGCCGATCCCCAACCTCGAATATCCATTTCGACAATTTGTGGTGTATTAATCGGTGAGCCACCAATTGCGTGATGATCAACCACAGCAACAATCGATGCTTGGTCGATAGTTGGTGCTAACTGTGTGACCTGGTTGAAATCCACCAGCCCCACTCGATATGAAGAGTAATCTGTCTCTACGCGTGGAGATTCAGCATTACAGTAGTTCAAGATGAAGGTGGATTCTGGATTGATAGGCTCTGGTACTGTCGCTGTACCGCCATAGATATGAGCCGCGAGCATCGCAGACATTACCGTGTCGCTGTCTGGGCTTAGGTGCCCTGTCCATACGAGATCTTCACTGTTTTCATTGGCAGATTGTTGAAGACTGAAAGCATAGCTTGCTGAGCTAAAAGACATAATTAGGGCTGCAACGACAGGGGTTAGCTTCACGGGTATTTCCTTATTTGAATGCGATATAGAAGCCCATAAGCTAAACACCAAAAATTTCAGAACCGTGTCACTAATATTTCAGATTTACTTCAGTGAGTAACGAAATGTAATTTCCCTCTCTTTGAGAGTCTTCTTCTCCCATCAATTGTACCTCCCCCTTTCTATTACACGCCCGCCACAACCAATTTTGGATTAGCTCAGCTTTTCATTATTTCACAATGAATTTCAATGAACCCTAATGATAAGAAAGCTAAGATACTGATTTATTTACCTCATAACATCATCAACCCACATATTAGAAATAAGATAATCTTATTAAAAATGGATTATCGAAAGGCACAAATAAGGCTACAAAGCAGCCTTATTGAGTAAGCATAAATGAGCTATTGATTCACCGATATCGAGGTTCTGTTCCTCCCCTTTCCCACTACTGGTAAGGGATCGGAGATGTAAACCAAGGGGAGGTTAGGAGGGGATTCTAGTGTTTGTATCGAAAGGTGTTGCTGTCATCAATAATCTCAATTTTGACTTTTACTACGCCTTTCTTAACGTCACCAATTTGAGAAAATGCTTTGTGGGAAAGGTCAATCACTCGGCCTTTTACGTAAGGGCCTCTATCGTTAATTTTCACATCAACAGACTTGTTATTGTCTGTATTGGTCACTCTCACGATAGTGCCAAAGGGCAAAGTTTTATGAGCCGCAGTATTCGCATTCATATTATACGTCTCACCACTTGCTGTGAGCCTTCCATGGAATTTATCGCCATACCAAGAAGCTTTACCAACAAGAGTATGTGACTTGGCATATTCCTTTGTTTTAGAACTGCCGACAGCCGACGTTGAGGTGCATCCGGCTAATATCATAAGAACAAGAGCGGTAAAGATAATATGTAATTTCTTCATGTAATTTGGGTGCGCTAATCTCTGCATGTTTCTCTATTTTCGTTGTTGTTGGTTAGCAATATAATGCTGAGTATAGTTACTGCTCAGCCAAGGCTACCATTCGGTATGATGACGGAATGTTTTCATGAACGACACTTTCTTCCGTCATATTCATGAAAGGTTTTATCGTCAAAACGTCAACTTTAACAACGTCTTAAATTTGTACATTTCTCAATCACTTCATGTAGATAAGTCACTCAGCCAAACATCCAAATACAAAAAAGGATTAGTATCTCTACCAATCCTCTTTAGGGGATGTTTCGTTTTTCTGCCTATGGTGGGTAGATAACGCGATTACTCGTAATCAGTCACGTACGCTTCTTCTCGGCTGTATAAGTTACGCTTTACTGGTTTGTACCGAATTCGTCATCGATTTGGCTTTAGTTTCAGGCACCAAAGACATCAGCCCTGTAATCAAAAGAGCAGCAACACCCGACATCGTGACTGGTGAGCCAAATATGCTTTGCACTAGCTTGGGGGCTTCTTTCAATAAATCCGGTACCAGCATTACCCCCAGCCCTAAACCTAATGAGATAGCAATCGTCATGATTCTGCGACGATCAAGCTTCTCACTAGCGATAATCTTGATGCCCGCCGCAGCAACCGTACCAAACATTACCAATGTCGCTCCGCCTAATACAGGCTTTGGAATCGTCATTAATACCGCGCCTAAGATGGGAAATAGACCTAATAGAAAAAGAATTGCCGCAATGAAGTAGCCAATATAACGACTCGCAATTCCAGTAAAATGGATCACGCCATTGTTCTGGCTGAAAGTCGTGTTCGGAAAAGTATTGAATACCGCTGCGATGAGCGAGTTCACACCGTCACCTAGCACGCCAGCTTTGAGTCGATTGATGTATTTTGGACCCTTAACTGGTTGGCCTGAGAACATGCTATTGGCGGTAAGGTCACCCGTCGTTTCAATAACAGTAATCAAGTAGATAAAAGCAATAGGGAGAAAGGCTTGCCAATCAAAAGCGAAGCCATATTTAAATGGGACAGGGATACTCAATAGCGGTTGAGATGCAAAAGAAACCATTGGCGCTTTGCCCATCAGAATGGCAACGCCCCACCCGACAACCAGACCGACCAAAATCGACGACAGCCTTACCATGGTGTTGTTACTTAGGTTAAGTGCCACTATGGTTCCGAGCACAATCGCACCCAACATCAGGTTGCTTCCAGAACCAAAATCTTCTGCGCCAACACCACCAGCGATATCAGTGACGCCAACTTTAATCAAAGAGACACCAATCGTCGTGATAACGATGCCGGTCACAACGGGCGTGATCACTACTTTGAGTTTTTCGATAAAGCGCGATAGGACGATTTCGACAAATGCACCAAAGAAGCAGACACCAAAAATGGTGGCGAGCATTTCATCCGGCCCACCTCCATTTGCTTTAACAAGAAAACCCGCACCTAACACAGAACCTAAGAACGCAAAGCTGGTCCCTTGGACACAGATCATCCCTGCGCCAACTGGCCCTATTTTTCTAGCTTGTATAAAAGTTCCAACCCCAGACACCATCAGTGCCATGCTGATCAAATAAGGGATGTGTTCACCCAACCCTAAAACACCGCCAATAATGAGTGTGGGTGTGATAATGCCAACAAAGCTGGCTAATACATGCTGCAGCGCCGCGTAACTGGCTGCTTTGACTGATGGTCGATCGTCTAATCCGTAGATCAATTCACTGTTCTGTTCCATGTGACTTCCTTTATGTATTTTTTATTGTATACAATTTACATAAAGGCAATAGAGCAACATATATGCCAATGGTTTAACATCATATTTATCAATCAGTTAAGTTTTCAATCAGTCCAACGTTGCACTATAGAGCAACAATGTCGGCTTGTTTTAGTGCAACCGATAGTTTATCCGATGTTCCTAAATTAAGCCCTACAGACACAAAAAAAGGATTGGTATCGCTACCAATCCTCTTTAGGGGGTGTTTCGGTTTTTCTACCTATGGAAGGCAGTAACGCTATTACTCGTAATCAGTCGCGTACGTGTCTTCATACGTATGTGAGTAAAATTCGAATAGGTTACCAAACGGGTCTTCTAGGTAAACCATTTGCGCTTGTTTTAGTTCGTCTTCTGGGTGGTAACGCATGATGTCCATACGAACCTTACCACCATACTCTTCAACACGCTTAATAGCTGAATGAAACTGCTCTTTTGGAAGTTGCAGACAGAAGTGGAAGATGCCTAGGCGAGAGAAATCAACTTCGTGACGCTCTTGGCGTTCTTTCATTTCGAACAACTCAACACCGATACCATCAGAAGTTACTAGGTGTGCAATATTGAAGCCTTTAAAGCCTTCACCGAACACAGCGATACACATACGGCCGATGGCTGATTCGCGCTCTTCCATTACTTTGGTGTTGTTCATTACGATTCTTAGACCCAGCGCTTTCGTGTAAAACTCAACTGCTTTGTCCATATCGCCAACCATGATGCCTACGTGATTCATTTTCATAACTTGCTCCAAATTCGTTTTTAATTCTGTGCGTTTCGAAGACTGGCTTCGATGTTTCGTTTCGATGGAGAGAGTATAGGTACATGCGTTAATTAACTGAAATTATCATAATTTATATTAATGATAATTTTTTGTTATTTACAGTTTGATATAACAACTCAACTCACGCAAAGAAACCATACCGAACCCTACCTACATAGACACATGGATACACACACCAATAGAGATAAGCCCAATGTAGAGAACAACCTAAAGAGCATAGCTACTTAAATTGGGAGTTGTTGATGTTTGATGGCTTTTGTTAATTGTTTTTGTTGATAGCTTTTACCGATAGCCTTTTCCTTTCGAAGATAGGATTCGCCTATTGAATCTATAGAAATGTCCGATTTCACTAATTTTCGGTGGCAATGCAATATATCTACATCGACGCGGGATAGCGTTAAACACTATAAATTAGAAAGAGAGTCAAATCATGATCAACACAGAAATCAAACCATTCAACGCAACAGCATTCAAAAACGGCGAATTCGTAGAAATCACTGAGCAAGACGTTAAAGGCAAGTGGGCTGTATTCTTCTTCTACCCAGCAGACTTCACGTTTGTATGTCCAACTGAGCTAGTTGACCTACAAGACAAATACGCAGAGCTTCAATCTCGCGGCGTAGAAGTTTACTCAGTATCAACTGACACTCACTTCTCTCACAAAGCATGGCACGATACTTCTGACAAAATCGGCACTATCGAATACTTCATGGTAGGCGACCAAACTGGCAACATCACAAATAACTTCAACGTTATGCGTGAAGGTCAAGGCCTTGCAGACCGTGCAACGTTCCTAATCGACCCTGAAGGCGTTATCCAAGCAATGGAAATCACAGCTGAAGGCATCGGCCGTGACGCAGAAGACCTACTACGCAAGGTTAAAGCAGCACAATACGTAGCCGCTAACCCAGGTGAAGTTTGCCCAGCTAAATGGAAAGAAGGCGAAGAGACTCTAGCTCCATCTCTAGACCTAGTAGGCAAGATTTAATCTAAGCCTAGCTAACAAGAATAGCTAAACGGTTCTACAGGCGCGCTTCGGCCCCCCTCCTAAAGGGCAGTCGCGCGCCACCCTTTCAAAACATCAACACCACAATATTTGCCGACTTGCGCCCCTTTTTATTTTCCTTTTTCAGCAAGAAGGTATTGGTCAATACCAAGACACAGAATTTAAGAGCAGGCACGATTATGTTAGATCAAGCAATGAAGCAGCAGCTAAAAGCATACCTAGAAAACCTAAAAACCAATGTTCAGTTAGTGCTTAGCCTGGATGGCAGCGACACCGCGAACAAACTTCAAGATCTGGCGAATGACATCTCGTCTTTAACCGATAAAATTGAAGTGACTCGCGATGACAGCGCAAGCACTCGTAGCCCTATCATGCAGGTCGTGAACCAAGAGAAAGGCACCGCGATCGGTTTTGCCGGTTTGCCAATGGGTCACGAATTTACGTCACTGGTTCTAGCACTGCTTCATAGTGGTGGTCACCCTATCAAGCTTGAAGCGGACGTAATCGAGCAAATTAAAGAACTCGATCAAGAGCTTAATGTAGAGATTTTTATCTCGCTCTCATGCCAAAACTGTCCAGAAGTGGTTCAAGCCTTCAATATGATGTCGGCGATTAATCCTCTGGTTAAGACAACGATGATCGACGGCGCAGCATTCCAAGATGAAGTGAAGTCTCGCGACATCATGGCAGTACCAAGTGTATTCGTTAATGGTGAGCTATTTGGTCAAGGCCGTATGTCACTGGCTGAAATCCTTAACAAGGTTGATTCAGGCGCAACGGAAAAGAAAGCAGCAAACCTAAACCAACAAGCACCGTTTGATGTATTGGTTGTCGGCGGCGGCCCTGCAGGTTCTTCAGCGGCAATTTATGCTGCACGTAAAGGCATTCGTACTGGTGTGGTTGCTGACCGATTCGGCGGCCAAGTGATGGACACCATGGCGATTGAGAACTTTATCTCAGTAAAAGCGACAACTGGCCCTAAATTAGTGGCAAGCCTTGAAGAGCACGTAAAAGAGTACGGTGTTGAAGTGATGACTGAGCAGCGCGCTGCAAACATCATTGCAGCAGAAGACACTGAAGACGGCTACATCCACGTTGAGCTAGAGAGCGGCGCAACACTACGAGCTCGCACGGTTATCACAAGTACCGGTGCTCGCTGGCGTGAAATGAACGTTCCGGGTGAGCAAGAGTACCGCAATAAAGGCGTCGCTTACTGCCCACACTGTGACGGTCCTTTATTCAAAGGTAAGAAAACAGCGGTTATTGGTGGTGGTAACTCAGGCATCGAAGCGGCAATTGATTTAGCGGGTATCGTTGAACACGTAACCGTACTTGAATTTGCAGACACATTGCGTGCCGACCAAGTGCTTATCGACAAAGCGAACGCAACACCAAACATCGAAATCATCAAGATGGCACAAACAACGCAAGTGATTGGTGATGGCAACCGTGTAACCGGTCTGGAATACAAAGACCGCAACACCGATGAACTTAAACAGATTGAACTCGCAGGTATCTTTGTTCAAATCGGCCTGATGCCAAACAGCGAATGGTTGAAGGGTTCGAAAGTTGAGCTCTCACCACGCGGTGAAATTGAAATTAACGCTCATGGCGCAACATCAATGAAAGGTGTGTTCGCAGCGGGTGACGTAACAACCGTACCTTACAAACAGATCATCATTGCGATGGGTGAAGGTGCGAAAGCAAGCTTAGGTGCATTTGACCACCTAATCCGTAACTCAGCTCCAGTTAAAGAGGCTGAAACGGCTTAATCTTTAAACCTAAAACTTAAAACTTAAAAGCTTTTAACTCAAGTTCCTTAAATATTTGTTAACTTAATTCTTTACTGTTAACGACTTAGTCGACATTTAGACGCCACTCCTATGGATTTAGGAGTGGTTTTTTTATTTGTAGAGACGCTTTATGCTGGTTGATAAAGCATAAAGGCAACCACCATCGCTAAGCTTCCACCCAAACAACGGTTCACAAACATCATCTGTTTTGGTGATTGCAGTAATTTTTTCAGCATGGTGCCGCAATACGCCCACACCAACATGCACGGCACACCAGTAATCACCATGCCCGCGATAATGGTCACGACTTGAATCAAGTAATCGGCATTCGGAGTAATGAACTGTGAAAACACGGTTAATGACGCTATCCAACCTTTAGGGTTTAACACCTGCACCAACACACCTGACATAAAACCTGAACGTTTATCTGTGGTGCTTTCTTCGATTTGCATGTTAGCAATCGACCATGCCATGAACAGCAAATAAGCCGCACCCGCGTATTTCAAAATGTTGTATAGCTCTGGGTAAAGGGTAAATAGGCTCACCAAACCGACACTAGAACCCGCCAGTACGATGATGATGCCAACAGCGTTCCCAGAGATAAAAGGTAAAGTCGCAGCAAATCCATAACGACTTGAAATCCCAAGTAATGCGATATTGCCTGCCCCAGGGGTAATTGCTATTGATGTTGAAAATAGCAAGAACGCCAGCATTAATTGAGAGCTCATTTCCTCTCACTCCTAATAAGTAAAGTATTTATAGGGGGAGAGTTTACAGATTCGACTAGGAATTAAATTGCTATATAGGCTAATATTAATCCAAATTTGAGCAAGAATTTTCCAAAACAGCCATGAAACAGAAAGAATCCACCAAAGAAGTATTGGATGACACAGATATCGCCATCTTAGAGCATATCCAGCAAGACGGACGCATGAGCAACAGCAAGCTCGCAGAGAAGGTCAACCTCAGCGAAACCCCATGCTGGCGTCGTTGGAAACGCATGGAGGAAACTGGCTATATCGATGGTTACGCCGCTAAGCTGAATCGTAAGAAATTAGGCTTTCATGTGGCTGGTTTTACTCTTGTGACCTTGGGTAACCATGAAGTTGAAAACACAGAACCATTCGAAGAATTTGTCGCGGTAACCGATTGGATTCCTATGTGTCACTGCATTGCAGGCGGCGCCGATTACATGGTGCAAGTGTTGGCCAAAGATTTGGAAGAGTACTTTGAGCGTATTAGCTCGATCAGACGAGTCAAAGGCGTGAGTGCGATTCAGTCGAACATCTCAGTAAAAGAGTTGAAAAACAGCTATCGATTACCGCTTTCAGATTAGCTCCCTAAAACACATAAAACAAAAAGCCCAGCCGCGATAGATTTCTAAAGTCTAAGGCTCTGGGCTTAACGTTATTATTTACTGGGTTAACTGGCTTAGCTATTCACAAGGATGAGCTAGATGGATCAAGGCTAAACCACCGAGTGATGTTTCACGATATTTCTTGTTCATGTCTTTACCGGTTTGGTACATGGTTGCGATGACCTTATCGAGTGAGATCAAAGACTTGCTGTTTCGCTTCAATGCCATGCGAGATGCATTAATTGCCTTCATCGCACCCATCGCATTTCGCTCGATACACGGCACTTGAACCAAGCCGCCAATTGGGTCACAAGTCATACCCAATGAGTGTTCCATCGCGATTTCCGCCGCAATACAGATCTGCTCATTGCTGCCACCGCGTAGTGCCGTTAATCCCGCAGCCGCCATAGAGGATGATACGCCTACCTCACCTTGGCATCCTACTTCCGCACCAGAGATCGAAGCGTTAGTTTTGTACAGAATACCAATCGCGCCCGATACCGCTAAGAAATCTTTTAACTGCTTAGTATCCAACTCTTTAATGAAGCGATGGTAGTACATCAACACAGCAGGAATAACGCCCGCCGCACCATTGGTTGGTGATGTTACCACTTGGCCACCAGCCGCATTTTCTTCGCTAACCGCAAACGCAAACAAGTTAATCCAATCCATGATTTCCATTGGGTCGTTTTCAACCGCCGCATTCGCTTCTAACTTTTTCAGTAGGTTAGGCGCACGACGAGTTACGTTCAAACCACCATCAAGAATGCCTTCGGTTTCAAAGCCACGCTCCATACAACGACTCATCACTCGCCAGATTTGATCCGCTTTCTCTGAAATAATGTCAGCGCCTTCGAACTCCGCTTCATTTTTTAGAATCATACCACCGAGGCTCATCCCGCTATTGTCAGCTTGTTGAAGCATTTCATCGGCGTTTTTGAACGGGAAAGGAACTTCTACCGCTTGGGTTTGAGTACCATTTTGCAGTTCATCAGCAGTTGCGATAAAACCGCCGCCAATCGAATAATAAGTTTCATCGACAATCACGTTGCCACTCTGGTCAAACGCAGTAATCATCATGCCATTTTCATGCAGAGGCAGATTGTCTTTGTGGAACAACATGTCGGTTTCGTAGTTGAAGGCAATGTGCTTGGTGCCCGCTAAATCCATCTCACCACTGTCTACGGCATGACGCATTGCTTGGTTTGCGCTGGTGATTTTGATGGTGTCTGGTTTATTGCCGAGTAGCCCCAATATTGTAGCTCTGTCGGTGTGGTGACCTATGCCAGTCAATGACAAAGAACCGTATAAATCCACCTGAATACGCGTCACTTCTGCGATTTTATCAGCGATTAATTGTGTGAAATGGAAACCCGCAATCATTGGGCCGTTGGTGTGAGAGCTCGATGGCCCAACACCAATTTTGTAGATATCAAAGATCGATAACATAGATATACCAGTAAAAAATCGGTCAATTAAGAAAGAGCGGCATAAAGCCAATCAGGGATAACAGTACAAGCAGCAATCGTCACAACAGCGAACACCAACAAGCCATAATGACTCGCGGTAGGCTTTGCAAACAAATGCTTTTGCTTTTCTATAAATTCATTTTGTTGCTCGGTTACCTCTCCCCAGAAGCGGCTCACAACAACACCTAACACTAAGAAAACCACAGTGCCAATCAAGGCAAACCAAGGCCAAGCTATTCCGCTGTATTTGGCGATGAATACGACGGCCACACTGCCAATACTGCCCGCAATTACGCCTTTCTCGTTTGCTTGTTTGAAGAACAAACCCAAGATGAAAGAGCCAAGGCGAATACCAACAAAAATAGAGGTTAAGCTCGCAATCGTTTTAAGCACTGATTCATTAGAAACAGCCAGTAACGCAGGCACAACAACCGACGCTGCAGCAACCAGGCTCATTTTTCTAGCCACTGATTCATAGTGCGCGTCAGAGGCTTGCTTACGGAAGAAGCGCTTATAGAAATCGAACGTTGCGACCGTCGCCATTGAGTTATAGGTGGAATCCAATGTCGACATTGCCGCAGCCGAAAGTGCTGAGATCACCAAACCAACAATGATTGGGTTGGTATGGTTAAACACAAAATCGAGAATCACTTCGTTGCTGTTTTCAAAACTGCTGTCTTGATAAAAGACACTTAACAGCACCCCCATCACAGCAAAGAACAGATAAACAAAAAATGCGCCGTAGCCACAAAGCAACATCGATTTTTGCGCTGTTTTAACACACTTAGTCGCCAATGTTCTTTGAATAATCAGTTGGTTAGTGCCATACACACTCAGGTGCAAGAAGCTCACAGCCACTACGCCGGCCCACAATGTGGTATCGACGCCTAAGTCAAAATCGAGATTGATGATATTCAAATGTTCAGGAGACAACATCTCGCCCGCATCGATTTTCATCAGCAATAAAACAAAGATCGCAATGCTGCCGATAATCAACACTGCTGACTGAAGCATGTCAGTCCAGATTACAGTCGAGATACCACCCGCATAGGTATACAACGCAGTAAATACGCTGATGTAGATGATCGCCTCAGAGATACTCACTGGCAGCACTTGCACTAAGATCAGGGCTACCGCATACAGAATAACCCCTGCCGAAATACACTGAACCACAATGAACACGATGGAATTGATCGTGCGAGCAACAACGCCAAAGCGGTGCTCTAGGTATTCGTAAATCGAGGTTAGGCCGAGCTTGTAAAACACCGGAACAAAGAAAAGCACAGTGAAAAAGATCACTATTGGATAGTTCAAATGTACGCTCATCGCTTCCATGCCTGAGCTATAAACCCAGCCCGGCATGCCAACGAACGTCATTGCGCTGATGTAGGTTGCAAGAATCGACACACCTGCCGTAAACCAACCAAACTGTTTTCCACCAGTCGAAAAGTCGCCACCGACGCTATAGCGCCTATTAACTAAGTAGCTGATAAACAAAGTAGTTAGCACATAAAGAGCAATAACCACAAAACTTGAGTACGTAACCATTTTTAGATTCCGTTTATTGTATGTCGCAATTAATTCGCTGCCAATAGTACTCAAAAATGGATGTTTTCCCTCAAAAACCCACAATAAGTGTGACTATTATCACTAAGATAGACGATTAAACACTCAAACCACCCCACAAAGCACAAAAACCCAGTTAAATGAGATCAAGATCACTAAAATGCACAAAATGGGTACGCACTCATTTTAAAATTGACTTTGATCACGGATCTAATAACCACAAAAATTCTATTATCTCTCCCGAAATGAAGACGGTGTGATGAAGATAAAGAATCAACACACAATAATTAAAACCAAAACCACCCTATATAAAATAAAGGTTTATCGGTCATGACCATTAAAAAACACATGAGCGAAGTTCCTATGATTCAAAGGGTAGCCGCATATCTAGCAATTCTAGTAGGTTACTTTTTTTATTGTTATAACTTTGTAATTATTGACTACGTACGCCCATACATTGTGGAAGAATATGCTGGTATTAGCCTTTCTGATACCGCTCAGTTCTACACTTGGCAGTCGGTTGGTGCTCTGATTGGTGCTCTGAGCTGTGCATGGTTCGCAACCAAGTTCGGCAAGAAGTCCACACTAATAGCAATTACGGCATTAAACGGTGGTGCAACCATCATCAACATGATGTTTACCGACTACGCCACTTGGGCTGCAATGCGTTTCATCATTGGACTATCTTTAGGTGGTTACTTCACTGTAGCTGTATCTTTGATGATTGGCCTATTTACACCAACGGTTCGCGGTAAGTTGACTGCTTTTGCTTCTTCAATGTTCTCTGTTGCTTTAGTGGCAATGGGCGCTTACGCAGCCTTCATTACAAGTGTTGATGCACCTTGGCAGAGCCTAATGTGGGTAGGTGGTATTCCACCGCTTGTAGCAGCTGCGTTAATGATCTTTGTATTACCAAGCGACAAAACTGTGATCGCCTACGGTGAAGAAGATCAACAAACAACAACCAATACAGCTGGGGAAGTAACCGAAGCTAAAAAAGGTTCTTGGGGTGAGATGTTAAGCAAGCCTTACCGCAAAATTACGATTACTTGTTTACTTCTTTCTGGTCTTAACTTCTACGGATTCCAATTCTTCGGTGGCTTTGTAACTACCTACCTGAAAGATGTTCGTATGTTTGATGGTGCAACCATCGGTTTGATCTTCTCTATCTCAGCATTTGGTTCACTCTTCGGTGCTTGGTTCTGGGGATGGGCAGCCGATAAGTACGGTCGTAAGATCAACGCGTTCGGCTTCATCCTCGCAGGTATCATGGTTTCTATCTTCTTTGTCGCACCTGGCGACATGATGATTGGCGGCCTAAACATGCTGGCTCTTCTGGGTCTTATCTACAACTTCGGCCTGTCTGCTTCTGCAGTATGGGGCGGTTACTTCTCTGAATTGTTCCCAGCACGCTTGCGTAGCTATGGTGCAGCTTTATTCCATGGCGGTCGTATTATCGGCATGTGGGCACCAATGGTTCTTATCTTCATCCAAGAGCGTACCGACCTACAAACAGCAATGTGGGGCTCACCAATCGTATGGATTATCGCCGGCCTACTATGGCTAACACTGCCTGAAACTCTAAAAGGTGGCGTCTTCGATAAGAGCAAAAAAGCTGAAGCAGCAAAAGCTTAATTCGACACTCATACGCTGAAGTTCAAATACGAAAAGTTTAAAGCCGGCTGATAAATCAGCCGGTAACAAAATCCAAATCGAGTCCTGTTCCGAATGTTGACTCGACAACACAAAGAGAAATTATTATGTCTAAATATCAAGAAGCGAAACGCATTGTTCGTGAATACTTCGATGCAATGGAAAACGCAACTCACGAGAACGTTGCTGAAGTTTTAAAAGCACACACTTCTGAAGATTACTTGTGGCGCGGTGTTTACCCATTCCGTGAGCAAGAAGGCGCACAAGCAGCAGCTGACGTATTCTGGGCACCAATGATGAAGTCAATGACTCGCATGCAGCGTCGTCAAGACATCTTCATCGGTGGTAACAACGAAGTTAACCCAGATGAGATTTGGGTAATGAGCATGGGTCACTTCATGGGTCTATTCGACGCTGAATACCTAGGTATGCGCCCAACTGGCAAGATCATGAACGTTCGCTACGCAGAATTTAACTGTGTTGTTGATGGCAAAATCACTAAGACAGGCCTGTTTCTAGACCTACTAGGCATGATGGATCAAGCGGGTTGCTACCCACTTCCACCATCAACTGGTAAGCACTTCGTATACCCTGGCCCACGTAACCACGACGGTCTGCTATTCGAAGACGCGGCTCCAGAAGAAGGTGTTGCGACACTTGCTCTAGTAAACAAAATGGTTGATGACCTGTCTGCTCTTAACGACAGCGGCGCGATGGGTTGCCCACCAGAAGTACTAGCGAAGAGCTGGTCAAAAGACATGATTTGGTACGGCCCATGTGGTATCGGCGCGTCTTACACAATTCCTCGCTACCAACAACAGCACCAACTTCCTTTCCGTAACAACCTGAAAGACAAGAAGTTCAACGGCCACGTTTGTCGTTTCGCTGAAGGTAACTTCTCTTGTTTCTTCGGTTGGCCAAACCTATCAAACACACCAACAGGTGGCTTCCTAGGTATGACTGGCGGTGAAGTACGTGCAAACATGCAAGTAGTTGACGTTTACTACCGTGACGGTGACAAACTGTCTGAGAACTGGGTTCTTATCGACCTTCCTTACTGGCTACAACAGCAAGGTCTAGATGTGTTCGAACGCACTTCAAGCATCATGAACCCAACGCTGTAATCGATACGCTTTAATCCAAAAGATTGAAACGAAATAGTGGCAACCTAAATAGACATCTGATTTAGGTTGCCACGCTTACTGGGGGACCCTTCTCGCTCCTAGTAAGTGCTCCAACCAATTCATTATTGCTCCACTAATAACTGAATCTACTCGTGCCTCATGGATGGGGTACACCCTGCCAAACCATTACCAATATAACGGGCTTGAAAGCACGGTGGCTTTCTACGGCCTGAATAAAGAGAATTACAATGAAAAAGTCGATTCTTTCAGCAGTGATCCTGACAGCACTTACCTCAGGTTCTGCTTTTGCTGCACACACTTTTACCAATGACGCGGGCGATAGCCTTACTTTAGACGGTCGTTTCGACGTTCGTTACCAAGATAAGGGCGGCGACCACAACGGTGAGTGGAACAGCGGTAGCTCTCGTTTCGGCCTTAAAGGTCAAATGGGACTCGATAACGGCTGGACTGGCTTTGGCCATGCTGAATGGGGTTACAACTCAGGTGCTAACGGCGACAATATTTACGACCGACTTCTATACGCAGGCGTAGAGCACGACAAATACGGCAAGATCGCAGCAGGTACTAAGCAGTGGTCTACTTTTTATGACGTCGCATGGTACACCGACTTAGGTCGTGTCTTCGGTACTCGCGGCTCAGGTGTTTACAACCTTTCTGACTGGGGTATTGCATCTGGTACAGGTCGAGCAGAAAACTCCATTACTTACCGTAACTCAATCAACGACCAAGTAAGCTACGGCTTCACTTACCAAACGACACGTGAAGAAGTGGCACTAGCGAGTAATGCGACAGCTTCATTGAAAAACGGAATGGGTGCGTCAATCACTTACAAACCGGTTGATGGCGTAACACTAGGTGCAGCTTACCACCAAAATGAAATTGCAGACCTAGACTCAGGTGTGGTTGGCGTAGAAAATGGCGACAACATGCGCATCATGCTATTGGGTGCGAACTACAGCAACGGCGGCTTCTACGCAGGTGCCACTTTCCATGTTGGCGAAAACTGGGAAGCTGTAAGCCAAGGCGGTACGGATGTAATGTTCGATACCCTAGGTGGTGAAATCTACACGTACTACCACTTCGACAATGGCCTACGCCCTACGTTGAACTACAACTACATGGAAGATCGTGATGACCAAACAGATGGCTATGAGCGTAACCTGCTTATCCCTGGTGTTGAATACCACTTCCAGAAGAACAAATTCCTAGTTTGGACTGAATACCAATTCGACCTAGGTAAAGATCAGCTCGTTGGCAATAAATTCGAAAACAGAGATGACCAATTCGCTGCAGGTATTCGTTACTACTTCTAACGCCCAGTTAGTCGATTCATAAATTCTTTAAACAAAGCTCTGCTCTTACGCAGAGCTTTTTTGGGTCATACCCAGAATAATATTCAACACTCTCTATTAACCCTTATTTTTCATCCAATCATGGCATATTGTATTTTTGAGTACGTACCTAATTATGTTACTCTATGCACAATCAATTTGGTTCAAAAGTATGGTCTATGAGCTCTCCAAAACACTCCACGGCGTCAAAGCCAACCGTCACCTCTAAAGATGTCGCTAAACTTGCTGGCGTTTCTCAATCAACTGTATCTCGTGTATTTGTCCCGGGCAGTTCAGTGTCTGAAAAGACCAAGCAAAAAGTGTTCGATGCAGCAAAATCGTTGAACTATCGTCCCAATGCCTTTGCCCGCAGTCTGACGACAAATGAGTCCAAATTGATTGGCTTAGTTTTCCCAGATGCCGACTACCCTATCCACATGAAAACTCTGCAGCTTATCTCTACTGAGCTACAAAAGCAGGGTTACTCTGCGGTATTGATTCCTTGGCAAGTGGATGGAAACGACAACCACTCGATTCCTAATATCTTCCAATACCGAGTTGATGGCGTAATTGCTGCTTCGGCGACCTTTAATAAGTCGCTTTATGAAGAGTGTGAAGAGTTCAACATCCCCATTGTTCAGTATGCTCGTGTAGTTGAGGGGACTAAGAGTAGCCATGTAATAAGTGACAACTACGCCGCAGGCCAAGTCGCCGCTCAACATTTACATAGCGTAGGAACAAAGTCAGCGGTTTACCTGACAGGTAACGTGCCAACCTACACCAACGGCGAGCGTGAATCGGGCTTTTGCTCAGAATTCGAAGATCTAACAGGCAAGCAAGCTCGTGTTATTGAAGCTGACTATGACTACCTTGATGCTCTAGATACCATTCGGACTCTGTTTTCAGAACCCACACATCCTCAAGCGATTTTCTGTGCGACAGATAACCTCGCGATGGCAGTAATGGATGTGGCGCGCTTAGAATTTAACCTGCGTATTCCAGAAGATCTTCAAGTGATTGGTTTTGACGATATCCCACAGACTCAATGGTTGAACTACCAACTCACTACCTTCAAGCAAGATTTCAGACGCCTTGCACGTGAATCAGTGAAAATTGTCGTTAGCCAGATTCAAGAGCAAGACACAAGCTTGGTTAAGCTGATGGTGCCAGTGAAATTCATTGAACGAAACACGACGCTAAAACAGAACCAACGTTAAGACGCTTTCAAACAAAAATCCCGCTCAGTGTGAGCGGGATTTTTTATGATATTTAACTAGTTACCTACACCACCGGTCTTCTCTGCCGGAGAGTCAGGCGTCACTGGAGGCCACTCTTGGAAGGTTGCTAGATGTTGTTGGACAGCCACTTGTGCCGGGCCAAATGCCCACATTTTTTGTCCCATCCATTTTAGGTACATGCCCGACTCTTCCGCCGCTCGCTCGTATGGGTCACGACGTAAATTAAACAGCAATGGTGCGTTTAGCTCTTCTTTAGGACCACTCCAACCGTGGTTTTGCACGATGAAATGCGCCTTCCAATCACCAACACGAACCGCTTGCAGCTTGTCTCGTTCGTAGTAGTAGATCTCTTTACGGTTTGACTCGCCTTTCTCGGTCAGCATATCCACTTGGTTGTAACCATCAAGGTGCGCTTTAAAGCCATCGTGACCTTTCAGCAGTTTTTCTTTTAGATCCGTTGGACCACCAGCCGCAGCGACCAGAGTGGGTAACCAATCCATACCATCAAAGATGCCATTGCCTACAGTACCCGCTGGGATTTTACCCGGCCAGCTAACCAATGCAGGGGCTCTTACGCCACCTTCCCAAGTTGTGCCTTTCTCACCGTGATAAGGTGTCATACCGCCATCTGGCCAAGTCATGATCTCTGGGCCGTTATCGGCAGTGAAAATGATGATGGTGTTGTCAGCAATACCGAGTTCTTCCATCTTCGCCATCATCTCACCGACGTGATCATCAAGATCTTTCATGACCACTTCTTGGAGTCCCCAACCGTTTTGACCGAGCATCGCTTCGTATTCAGGTGACAGGTGCGTCCAAACGTGACCGCGTGATGGACAGTACCAAGTAGGTGTGAGATGGATAACGCAGATCAATAAGGATTGGAAGTTTCACGCAACCATTGATGCAGGGCTTGGTAGTGACACCAACTTTACCTCATCTCTGTTAACTGGCGTGCGATACCAGATAAACAGTTGGTCTGACTTAAATGTTGCCTACAAATCGACCTGGGTTGATTACGAAAACAAGGGGACCTTTGAATACGATACCGCATCGCAAGGGTTCCTGATTGGTTGGGCTGCTCATTTCTAGTCAAACAATAAGAGGTAAGCCTGATATCGTTAGGCTTACCTGACAATGTCAATCTTTCAAGAGTTAATGCCGGTTTTAACTAACGAACAAGCAAAACTACCCATCAACGACCTAGTTATTCACAGTGTTTGGAACTACGCACTCTTTCTTCATGATAGTTAAGCCGGCCTCGAGAGTTTCTGTCCAAGCTTGTTCGACGCTTTCATCGTAGTGAGGGTCATATTTTTTAACTGTATTGAGTAACGAATTGAACCACTCGTTGAGTTCTTGCTCAGAGATATCCATTCCTAAATCTTTATGTCGCTTCCCAAGCTTTTTTACCGAGTTTCGTACGCTTGGTAGACCAGCAGAGTTATAGATAAGAATGATCGAGGCTTTAAGCATCTTGGTTTGTTGCTCTAACCCTATATTTTCAAAACGTTCTGAAAACCTTGGGTTATGCTCGCAAAAATCAGCCAAAAACGTTTCGAGAAATTCTTGGTCAATCCGGCAGCGCTCAAAACTTTCATAAAACAGTTCGTTCGGTTTCATCTAGCCAGTCCTTTGCAAAATTTTGAGTTATCGGGAAGCTAACAAGTCCAGAGCCGCAACTTAGCCAACTCCGAACCATCAATATGATCTAAGTATACGCCACTGTGGCATAAAATGAACGATGGCATAACGTAAACTACGGCATAAAGTGCGTTGCACAAATCTTGTTTCCATCAGGATCTCGCAAATAAGCCATGTACAAGCGACGCTCGTCAGAACCTCTCGCTCCGGGGCCATTTTCAATGCTGGTACCGCCATTTTCGACGCCAACTCGATGCCACTCATCTACAACTTCAGGAGAAGACGCAAGAAAACCCACCGTCATACCGTTGCCGTGAGTCGCAGGCTGACCATCAATCGGCTTCGTTAAGCCCAACACACCCGTTTGGCTAACGTAAACACATCGCCCTTTGGGATCAACAGAGCCTTCGCTATAACCAAGCACTTTCATGATTGGGTCATAAAAAGCCTTCGCGCGTTCAATATCATCGGTACCGAGAAAAACATGGCTGAACATAACTAACCTCTTCTTTTATTGAAAGAACCATCTAAACTAGACCTATAATTCGTGTTTGTCTAGGCACGCTATTCGGTCACAACTGTTGCTTAACCCATTGAGCAAACACCTGAAACTTAGTTCGCTGTTCCATGCCTTTCGGGAACTCAGTTAGTCTGTTCAACAATTCGTTGTGCGCCCTGCCCTTGGTCATGCAAGATATCATCAGGATTTAGCAAGTTGCACTTTTGCATACTCAAGCATCCGCAACCGATACAGCCGGTTAAGTTCTCTTGTAGCGATTTAATCTGCGCCATTTTACTGTCGAGTTGCCCCTGCCACTTCTTAGCAACGCGCTCCCAATCTCGCTTAGTCGCGGTATGGTTCATCGGCAGTGTCGATAATTCTTCGGTGATCTCTTCCAGCGTGAAGCCTATCGACTGCGCGACTTGGATCAACGCAATTCGTCTCAACATCGCCGACTGATAACGGCGCTGATTTCCGTTAGTACGAATCGAAGCAATCAACCCCTTGGTTTCGTAAAAACGTAACGCCGAAGGAGCCACGCCACTGCGCTCAGCCAACTGGCCTATGGTGAGGTATACGATGTTTCTCATTACGACACTATCCTTGAGATCATAAATATTTAAGCTTACTTTAACTTTAGAGTAGCGACCTATTGTTACCTTAACCAATTAATGTCCTTAAACTTTGACAACGGGCGCAATGAAAAGCAATCGTGAACATGGCTGCTTTGTTTTATTGTGGTGTTCTCGCTCTCTAAATCTGACTCATGATCGATTTCAGGCTCTCGGCCATTTCGGCATTGATGATCTCACCCGTTTCTACATTAAAGTTGTCGTAGAAACTTGGCACCGACATCGACCCCTTCACATCTGCATCAAAGTAAGGTGCCGAATTTACCGCAGACGACAACACAGAGTTTGCGCCGCCTGGGCCTGGTGATGTGGAGAGCATCACAACAGGTTTGCCTTGGTACACTTTCATGTCGATTCGTGATGTCCAATCAAACACATTCTTAAAGGCTACGGTGTATGAGCCGTTATACTCTGCAAAAGAGATGACCACAGCATCTGCTTCGCCAATCTTGCTAAAAAAGCGTTGAGCGTGTTGATGAACACCTGAATCTTGCTCTCTTTTCTCGCTGTAAATTGGCATCTCGAAATCATTAAGGTCGAGCACCTCGACTTGCGCGCCTTCGACTAAACCTGCGGTGTACGCTGCAAGTTGTTGATTAATTGATGTTGTACTGTTGGTCGCGCCAATCGCTAATACTTTCATTGTTGATCCTTGTTCATTTTTCTCACCTTTTTGCACTCATGACTTCAATTACGGAGCTCAAAATTCATAACTGAAGATTCGTAACGTCTGTTTGATAACATCAAAACCTGCACTAGGCGACAAGGTGATAGATTGTGTTTTTAGATTGGGGATGATGATAAAACCTCAAGTTAACTTGAGGTAAAGCGATATTTTCAAAATATAGGAAATAGTTTAAAAACACTTATAAAGCAGTTGATTATGAAAGGTTTAACATAGGTTGGCATTACACAGGAAAAAGTCAGCACACCCAAAATACATTGAGTGTGCTTTATCGAAGTATTATTTACTTAAAGTGATTTAATGGACAGACACCAGAGTAAGCGACACCGGATAGCTCGGCCATTTCGCGATTCCATGTTGCCAAATCATGAGGGTTAAATTGATTCAAATGATCATGCCCACATGCCCTCGCCATCACTTGCATTAATTCTGTCGAGGCTTCAAAGAAGTTCTTAAGCTGGTTCGATGCTTTCTCGACATTCAAACGCTGACGTAAATCGGCTTTTTGAGTTGCAATACCAGCAGGGCAATTATTGGTGTTACACATTCTCGCCGCCACACAACCTATCGACTGCATGGCACTGTTTGAGATAGCGACACCATCAGCACCAAGCGCCATCGCTTTTACGAAATCCATCGGCACGCGCAAGCCGCCCGTGATGATCAATGTGACTCTGTCACTGACCCCTTGTTTATCGAGATACGCTCTAGCGCGAGCGAGTGCTGGAATAGTGGGAACACTGATATGGTCACGGAACATTTCTGGCGCCGCCCCTGTACCGCCACCACGCCCATCTAAGATGATGTAATCGGCACTGGCATCAAGCGCGAACTGAATGTCTTCTTCGATGTGATTGGCACTTAACTTAAAGCCAATCGGGATACCGCCTGTCACCTCTCGAACACGGTCGGCGAACTTTTTAAAATCCTCGACCGTGTTTAGGTCGACAAAGGTGGGTGGAGAAATCGCTGCCGTGCCCGCTTCAATGCCACGCACCTCCGCGATCTTGCCTATGTTCTTCGCGCCCGGTAAGTGCCCGCCCGTTCCGGTTTTGGCACCCTGCCCGCCTTTAAAGTGGAAGGCTTGAACGTTTTTGAGCTTAGCTTCATCGTAACCAAACTGAGCACTGGCTAATTCATAAAAGTAGCGAGAGTTCGCCGCTTGCTCTTCGGGTAACATACCGCCCTCACCGGAGCAGATACCCGTCCCTGCGAGTTCGGCACCTTTCGCCAATGAGACTTTTGCTTCTTCAGATAGCGAGCCAAAGCTCATATCAGACACAAACAAAGAGATGTCCAATTTAAGCGGCTTCTTCGCTTTGGGGCCAATAATCAGTTCGGTACCAACAGGCACATTTTCTAGCAAAGGCTTAGTCGCCATTTGCGCGACCATCACTTGAATATCGTCCCAGTGAGGTAATAGATGTCTTGGCACGCCCATAGAGGTCATTGGCCCATGATGCCCAACCTTAGATAAACCATCACGCGCTAACTGATGAATAAACTCCACGGTAGGCTCTTCTTTGGTTGCGGTTGCCGCTGGAGATAAATCAGAGGCTGTCGCTTGAATGTTAACTTCAGGGCCTTCTTGCCCAATTTGTTCCGCAGTAAACTGTTTATGAGTGCCATCGCAGAAAGGAAGGTTGTTGGAATACTTACAGCGACAAAGGTAGGCGTCTCCGCTCTCTTCGGCGACAAAGCTTTTCGGTTTGAACCCCGTACCGGCATGAGAACCGTCACAAAACGGTTGGTTTTTCGACTTCCCACAGGTACAGAAGTAATACTTCTCTCCCTTCGTCAGCTCTACTTTAACGGGTTTGTTATCCGCAATTACTGGACTCTTCATAGTTCGCTCACCTTTTCTTTCTTATGATTTGATGACTGAAGCGATGACTTGCTCACAAGAGTAAAGTAAAGGTGAGATACCCAGCGAATTCAATAAATGAGACTGATAGACAAGGTGAGTAAACCGACTAAAAACAGTCATGACCGACTGAGCTCAAACAAAAATGGCTACCTAGTAGGCAGCCATTATGGGTGAGAGCTTAGTCAAAACTAATGCACTGAGGGTGAATCAAACAATTCGATAACCAATTTATTGTCTTTAATCACTAGATTGGGTTCCGATGACTTAATCAACGACTCTTGAACCTTGTTGCTGTCGAGTTTGTAAACCGGAGACTGGGACAAAGCAAAACCTATCATCGATACAGCTGGTTTGAGTAGTGTCTCTATTTCAGGCGAAAGCTGTTTGCCTTTTTCTTCAAAGCGCTCTAGTCGCAGCGACTTTAGATACACCTCGCCACTCTCCTTGTCGTATTCGGGAATCGCGCTGAACTCTAAGTCTAAATCCAACCCCATATTAGGCATATTGAACACTTGAACTTTTGCATTGGTATTCGCCAACACGGACACGCGTTGTGCATCGGCTCGACCAATTTGCACTTCTAGATCATCCACAGCCACTTGTGCGTACATCACACTTTGTACACCAACCTCTTGTTCTAGCATCACTGAGTCTTCAAGGTACTTCGTCATTTCTTGCTCGGTAATACTGTAGCTAACACAACCACTGAGCATCAGGGCTGTCACAGCTATAATCAAACGGTTCATTAACTTTGTTGTCATTGGAGATAGGCTCTTATTTTTTAAATGCATGGAACGGATGTTACCTCTAGATGATACTGTAAATTGGTTGTCACAATAACAGTGTCGGATAACTGGGCAGAATGATCCACCTAAATGGTGATGTCGTATCAATGAGAATTGACGAAAATAGTAAGGAAAACAATGACTGCATTAACGATATTTTACGATGGAACCTGTCCACTTTGTGCAAAAGAGATGGCAGCACTGACTAAGTCTGATTCCAAAGATCAGATCCAGACCGTCGATATCTACAGTGAAGCGTTTTCAAACTACCCGCAAATAGATGCCGAGGCAGCCAATACAATCTTGCATGCACTGGACGAAAACGGAAAGCTGCTGCTCGGTTTAGACGTGACTTACCAAGCGTGGAAGCTAGTAGGAAAGGGTTGGCTGTATGCCCCGTTACGTTGGGCGATTTTTAAGCCAATGGCAGATTGGTGTTATCTACGGTTTGCCAAAAATCGATATAAGATTTCGTTTTGGCTAACCGGAAAATCACGTTGCAACGGTAACAGCTGCACAAAATAGTGTTGAGTTAAGACATGCCGCTGGCGACTTTGTAGTAAACGATGCCAAATAGGGCTGCGAACACCAATACCGTAACGGCCACTTTCAACCAAATAAATTTCATGCTTTGTCCTTTTAATTCTGTTTACTGTTCCACGCGACAAGTTAGCACAACAAAACATACGGTTGTGTAATGATTGATAGAACTTTGTAGTCATACCAATCACAGTAGGTAAGTGTCAAGAAATAGCGCAGGAAAAAAGCTTGAGAACAAGGCGGCTCTTTTCGACAAGAAGTTTAGATAAGTAGTTATTCTACAATCAAAAAATCTAACGACTTTATCGAGATTTTTAACAAGCTAGGGTGAACAGTTATTTACTACGATTGGTATCAACCCTGATTCCCAGAGAGAACCTTTATGTCGGCAAAAGAGAGAAACCTTCCCACACATCGAATTTCTAGATTCAGTAAGTTCGCTTCGTTGGCGACAAGAGTCGCGGGTAACGTGCTAACGGAAGGCACCAAACAAATTGCACAAGGCAACAGGCCCAAAGCAAAAGACTTACTGTTAACGCCACAAAACATTGCTCGCCTGACCGATCAACTCGCACACCTGCGCGGTGCGGCTATGAAGTTAGGACAGATGCTATCAATGGATGCGGGTGATGTCTTAGAACCAGAGTTAGCCGACATTCTCTCTCGCCTGCGCTCCGATGCCGATCCACTGCCAACAAAACAGCTCAATCAAGTGTTAGAAAGCTCGCTCGGGAACCATTGGAAAACCGAATTCCTGTCCTTCAATTTTAAACCGATCGCCAGTGCATCTATCGGACAAGTTCACCAAGCCTATAGTGATGCTGGGGACAAACTCGCAGTCAAAGTCCAATACCCCGGCATTAGAAAAAGTATCGACAGTGATGTAGATAACGTGGGCACGCTGCTCAATATTGTTGGCTTGATACCAAAGTCGGTCGACTACAAAGGCTTGTTAGAAGAGGCAAAGAAACAGCTCCACGATGAAGCAGACTATGCTCGCGAAGCTGATTACGCAACTCGTTACCATGATGCATTGAAAGAATACTCTCACTTCGTCGTACCTAAGATTCATCCGCAAGTCTCTTCAGAATCGGTGCTCGCCATGGACTTCATCGAAGGCGTCTCGATAGAGCAAATCGAAAGTTACGACCAAAGCACACGTGACTTTGTAATGCACAGCTTACTGGAGCTTCTGTTCAGAGAGTTGTTCGATTTTAAGATGGTGCAAACCGATCCCAATTTCGCCAACTACCTTTATGTTGAAAACACCCGACAAATTGGCTTATTAGATTTCGGAGCAACCCGTGAGTACAGTGACCGCTTCAGCGAGGGTTATCGCTTGGCCTTTTCCTCTGTCATTAACAACGATGAGCAAGTGCTCAACCGAGCTTTAGAGCAAATAGGATTCTTTAGCGAGACAATTCTTCCCGAACAACGCCAAGCGATTCTAAATCTAGTGAAGATGGCCTGTGAGCCGATGTTAGTTGACGAAGAGTACGACTTCAAAGCCAGTGGATTGGCACAAAGGCTTCGTGAAGCAGGCACCATTTTGAGCATGGAACAAGAGTATTGGCATACGCCGCCCGCCGATGCGCTGTTCCTGCACCGAAAAATTGGTGGCATGTATCTATTAGCGGCTCGCCTTGGTGCAAAAGTGAATATCAGTCGCTTGGTCGCTCCATATCTTATCTCAGAGAGCAAAAGCACAACTAAAAGCGCGAGTTAATGAGACAGTAAATAATACGCAAAGTGATCATTTCATCGTGCTCAAGAGTAATAACCATTACGCCAACTAAAATGAGCCAACCCTATGAAATGTTCACTACTTTGCTCAACCGCACTGATTACAAACCTCACGAGTTCCATCGCCTTTGCAGCGATCTGTCCCGAAATACTTAATGGCAAACAGCGCTTGTTAAACTCAACCGAAGAAATCGCCTTGTGCGATGAGTTTCAAGGCAAAACTCTATTGGTGGTAAATACAGCGAGCCAATGTGGCTTCACTCCGCAGTTTGAGCAACTCGAGCAACTTCATCAAACCTACAAAGACCAAGGCTTCACGGTTATCGGTTTCCCAAGTAATGATTTTCGCCAAGACAAGGGAAGCGAAGAGAAGACGGCAAAGGTTTGTTACCTAGACTATGGCGTGACCTTCCCAATGATGGCACGAGCTTCACTGTCTGGTAGCAACGCCAACCCCGTGTTTACAGAGATACAACAGCAAGCGGGCGTAACGCCTAAATGGAACTTTTACAAATTCTTGATCAGTAAAGAAGGTAAAGTCGTCGCCACCTTCCCTAGCTCCACATCTCCAGTGAGTGCCACGCTCAAAAACGCGATTGAGCAGCAGTTATGAAGGCGGATTACATGGCAACAACTCAAACCCGTAACACCATGGCCAAACTGGGGTACATGGGGTTAATTCCGTTTTTATTCGGTCTTCTCCTTTCGCTCACCGACAGCCAATTTATGGGGATAAGCGGTGAAACGCTGTTCATCACCTACAGCGTGGCAATTTTGAGTTTTCTTTCAGGGATCTTGTGGGCAAATGGCATCGAAAACTTTGAAAGCCAATCAAGTAACAAAGCACTGCTAATAAGCAACGCGATTGTGCTCATCGCTTGGCTGGCAGTATTGCTTGGCGAACAAAAAGAGCTAGTGACAACTCTGATTCTCATCTTTGGTTATATTGCGGTTTGGCGAGCTGAAAGGACGATGAGAGAAGAGAACCAGAGCCAAGGTCCTGATGGCTACTTTGATATGAGGACTCGGCTGACCTCTAGCGTGGTATTGATGCACGGTATCGTGATGCTAACTTAAGCATGCGATGCCTATATCTAAACAGATACATGAAGCGGGAACTAGATGATGAGCTGCATGACCAGACGAGGCTCATCGTCACCGAAATAATTACTCTCTTCTTTGATGGTCACAAAACCCATCGACAAATACAGCTCACAAGCCGAACTGTTACTTGGATCAACGGTAAGTAAAAGCTTGGAACCTTGTGGCAAGGTTTCTATCGCCAGTTGCATCAATGAACGGCCAATCCCCATACCTCGGTAAGCAGTATCAACAGCCAGTGACAAAACCCAATACTCTTGTTGTTTGTCGGTTGGTGTCATTAATATATAGCCCGCAACCTGCGAATCTTGTTTAGCCACCAGCAAGCCCTTCCCCCAGCAATCAAATGCCTGACGAAAGAAAAACAACGGATAGGCGTGATCGCCAAACAAAGCATGTTCAAGCTGGTAGATATCAGACAATTCCTGTTTTTCCGCACAGACAATATTCATAGATAGACCTTAAAAGATTAACGATAAACTAGACAAGCAAAATGAGAACTACTGTCGACTCACCAACAAATTCGCACCAGATAACGCAAGAAAAACCGAGCACGCTTTGTTGAAACGTTTTGCCATTTGTGGCTTAGAGAACCAGTTTCTGAGGTATAAGCCAAATGCCGCGTAGATCGATATCGCGAGCATTTCTAACACTAGAAAGGTGCTACCTAAAACAAAGAATTGAGTATTTACGTTCGCTGAAACATCGACAAATTGAGGAAGGAATGCAGTGAAAATGAGTATCGCTTTTGGATTGCCAGCAGCGAGTGCAAATTCTTGTTTAAACAGACCAAACCAATTCTTATTTCGTTCGATATCCACGACCGGACTGGCGTGTGAGCGCCATAGGTTGAACGCGATCCACAACAGATACATCGCGCCAAATAGTTTGATCAGGAAAAACAGCGTTTCAGAAGTATAAAGCACAACCGCTAAGCCAGATGCAGCCAAAGCAATCATGCCAGAAAAAGCGAGGATTCTTCCTAGGCCTGCGACAAAGGCGGCCTGAAATCCGTAACAACGGGCGTTGTTCATTGATAACAAATTGTTTGGGCCCGGAGTCATGTTGAGCGCAAAACAAGCGGGGATGAATAGCATTAACTTCCAGATTTCCATTTTTCGTCCTTGTTAAAAACTTCGTAAATATTTAATCAATGAACGAATGCAGAAAGCTCTATATTTACCGCTTCACATGCCGCCATTTTAATTAACCATTACTCGACAATATAATGCTCTTCGTCTGGTTCAATCAAATTCTCTGCAATACCAATTTCGCCCGCGATGAAAATCGCACTCGCTATCGTTTCTAATGTTTTATTCGGCTCTCTATCCGGTACTTCGCCCAATTCAGGAACTGGCTGCGATCGCGAGATTGAATTACAAACGACACTTTCACAAACGATATTGTGTTGCTCCTGTTGGGAAACTTCAGGCGGCTTGAAATCCGGTGAATTGAAGTCGGGAGCAGTAATACCCTCACTTGAAAACTCAGAGGCGCTGTATGAGGCAGCTGAAAACAGAGAAAGGAGCAGCATCCACTTATTCATATATCTTTCCATCGTTAATATTCACTGAATTTATAAATACTATCTAATCAGAAGCATTATGAACAGTGTTTTATTGTCAGGAATTATGATATCTAAGAATGCCGATTAGAAAGCCCAGAGCTTGGATGACATGAATTCAACTCACATGTGAATGCTTACCCAGCATCAACTTGTCGAGCAGAGCTTGCGGGACAACGATCACTGAGTATTTAACAAAGGCCACCAGCGCGATTACACCAACAGCCGATCCAAGAATAAAGTCATGGACATCAACCAACACCAATCCCAGAAGTTGATCACTCGCTATCGCTACTAATGCGATGCTAACTGCGGTTACCCACTTGCTGTGTTCATAAGGTAATTGTTCCATCGCTTGGCTTACAACATACAGAAGCATGAGCCGCACAACATAAGTTGCACAAAGAACCGCGACAACACCCCACACGCCATAAATAGGCGTCACTGTGAAATAACCAATGGCCGCCAAGACCGCACATCCACCTTGAATCCACATTTGAGATTGACTCGAATCGCCACTGAAACAACCAAGGTTAAGATAATCACCTGCATTTTTGATAACGCTAATCGCAAGCAGCGCAACAACAATGGCCCCCGCGTAATGATAACTGCTCGGTAAAATGAGAGAAATAAATCCGGGTACCGTTAGAATCATCAACGAACCTAAAACAATGGCGAGGTTCACTCCGACTAACGCCCTATCGGCACACATCTTACTGCCACCCGGCTGTTGAAGCATCGCCACACGGTTTGGAAACCACCAAAGCGCGTAAGGCTGCAACAACAGACCAAGAATCAACGCGAACTTTCCGCTAACCGCATAAATCGCGAGTTCTTCGACACCGACGAAGCTTGCCATTACCCAGCGGTCGAGCCCCATGATCATATACATTGATGCACCGCCAACCAGAACGGGCAGTCCGAATTTTAAGATCTTCGCCGAGTATTTGAAGCAACCAAAAGATCCCATCTCTTGCCATTGATAACGCACTAAACAAACCATTAGCAACACACTGGATACCGCAGCTGAAATCAACACGCCATCTATACCGTATCCAGCCTCAAGCAAAACAAAAGTCATGATGGCTTGAACACCGGCTTTCAACACATTGAGCATGCAAAAACGTTTCGCCATCGCGTTCATACGCATCAGCGTTAGCGGGATAGAAATCGCCCCATCGAGCATGGTAGGAATAAGCAGAAGCAGTATCTGGTAAGGCTGGAATTCAACTGGCAACATTAAGATTAACAACGGCATACTGAGGGCAATCAAGGCGCCCCCAAGCACGCACACCAGCACGCTCAATGTGAAGCAGTTCGAGACGAGCTTTTGCTTTTCATCACCTTCGGCGACACCCACATAACGATACATGGCATCGACAATACCGAAGCTGAACAATATCGTCCCAATGTCTGCCAGCAAGACAATGGCTTCTAAGGAACCATACTCTGCCAACGTCATATTGTGCGTAATGTACGGGATCATCACCAATGAAATCCCTTTCATCATTAATATACCGATGGCGTAGTAAGCCGACTGCTTTAAAGAACCCATAGTCGTCACCTTTTCCTTACCAAGCTGGCTTTAGGAAACGTTTACAGTCTCCAATTAGGTGTCGCAATGTGCGTTTTTGAGGTGACATGACCAAAGAACGGAAACTGTAGGCAATAGCCTGTCTATTCTGTTGTAAACCTCGATAATAGTCAGCATAACCTTCCAGTATTCTCGCCTTTGCGATTTTGAAGCTAGAAGTGGGTAGATTCCATCGTTGACTGTCATTTTGGTAATGTTGAAGAATAGTCTCTATAGACTGCAAATTTCTCAATTTAAGACTTTCAGTTTGGGTAACAGAGCTCGCTCTCATCAAGTAGCCAACCTGCACCGAGTTCAACACACCGATCTGATGGTTTTCACTCATTCGAAGCCACAGTTCCCAATCTTCCCCATACTTGATGTCAGCATTGAAACTGTCTGTTTGAGAAAACACATCCGCTTTCACCATGACCGTTGATGTTCCAATCACGTTATTTTCTATGATGAACTCCAACGGGTTCTCGATATTGATGAACAGCTCATCTTGATCTTGAAACTGCGACCAGTAACTAAAGCAGTCGACTATTACTTGGTAATCTTCAGTAAGATGCTCGTAGTTAGTAAAGCTCATCGCGAGATCAGGGTAACGTTGATGAAATTCGAGTTGGCGCTCAATTTTTTCAGGAAACCAGAAATCGTCTGCGTCTAAAAAAGCGATGTATTCACCGGTCGCCTTTTCAATCCCTAGGTTTCTCGCTTGAGGCGCACCAACACCCAATGTGGACAACGTAATAATGCGTTCATCGTCTATAGAAGCAAGATACGTCGACGTTCCATCGTTACTGTTATCGTCAATGACAATCAGCTCAACATCTTGATGAGTCTGCTTTAGTACACTGCCAATCGCTTTCGGCAGGTAATCCAAACAATTGTAGGTAGGAATAACAACACTTACTTTAGCCATAATGACGCCCTCAGATTTATACGTTATATGGCTGACGTTGCATGTTCTATGCCGAGAGTGTCTTGCTATGAAATCACATCTAGATCAGCCACCTACGCGTCCATTCTCAAAATGACGACCAAACACAGATGTTCAAAAAAACTGCAACTCCAATTTGATTATCAATTTGAGAAAACGAGCTACCTCTTAAGGGGTAACCATCGAAAAGCAATCAGAAAGCCCTCCAAAGCTACGATTCGATCTTGGTTCGTATCTTGCTTTATTGGTTATTACCTTGGCTTGATAGCTTTAGTCATATGGATTTGAGGAGTAAGGAATGAAGAAAGTAGCATTTGTGGCGCCAACCTACCCAGTACTCAGTGAGACCTTCATTCAAACAGAAGTCGACTCTGTGAAAGCGTGTGGGCACGATGTTTGTGTAATGACGTTCAAAATTGAAAACAGTGAAAAACAGTTCGACTACGACATTGTCGAAATAGGTAAAAATGTTCGGAAGGGTAAAGTCGCCAGCATTAACTGGATAGGTTTCATCAAGGCTGTCTCATTTATTTCTAAGCAAACCAGCATGCCCAAAAAGTCACTGTTCGCTTATGGGTTTAAATTAGCGCTGCAACTCGCGGAAAACGACGTCGAACACGTTCACGCGCATTTCTGTCAGCACACCACTGCTCACGCCATCGTCGCGGCAAAGCTGCTGAATATCACCTGTTCGTTCGTTGCTCATGGTCATGATGTTTACGAGTTCGCTTATGACATTGAACATAAAATCTCATCGAGTGATTTTGTGGTTGCAGTGTGTAAAGACATGCTCGCTGACTTCAATACCATGGCGAAAGGAAACATTAAGCTCCTGCACTGCGGAGTGAATACTAAACAATTCCAACTCAACCCAAAAACCGAAACGAAACAACTTCGCTTTGTTTTCCTTGGCCGATTAGTGGAGCAAAAAGGCATCCACCATCTTATTGATGCATTGGCGCCGATTGCCGAACCTCTCGACATTCATCTCGATATCATCGGTACTGGCGATTTAGAGCAACAGTTAAAATTGCAGGTCAAAGAAAAAGGACTTGCTCGAAACGTGACCTTTCTTGGAGCGAAACCTCACGAATGGGTAAAAGAAAAACTATCGAACTATGACAGTCTAATCGCGCCCTTCTGTTTTTCCGAAACCGGATGTGTGGATACAGGGCCTCTGGTTTTAAAAGAAGCGATGGCTGTGGGAACACCAGTCATTACCACCAACATCATGGGATGCAAAGAGATCGTCTCACCAGAGACAGGCTTTGTGGTTAGCGAAAAAAACGTGGAAGAATTAAGAGAAGCGATTGAGCGTTTCGCGCAGCTAAGCAGCAACGATAAAGCATCGATGGGTTTAAAGGCACGTGAGAGAGTGAAAGACAGTTTTAATTCGATCAAACAAGCTCAGCAATTATCTCGTTGGATAGAGAACCCAGCTCAATAAGGATTAACTCAGGCAGTAAGCATCGCAAGGGCTGCTACGTCTCACAAGAACGACTAAGCACCATAAGAAAGCGGAGCACCACAAAACAAAAGAGCGCTACATCAATTTGAAATGTAACGCTCGTCAAACACTGCCCAATGATCGCGACTTATGCTTTCAGTAACTTTCATTAGCTTTTCATTAAGAAGCCTAACTAGCCTGCTCGCAGTGCCAAAATAGACTCAATATCTTCGATGTCACGATATTGAGCGAGTTGTTGCTCTTTCGATGAAATAGCCACAATCGACATTCTATCGGCCAGTTCGTTACCTTCAATACCAACGTGTCCGTTCACATGGTAGATGGTAATTTTTGAAGCCAGTTCTTGGTAGAGCGCATATGCAGGCTTAATAATATCGAGGTTTTTGATCTCGCCGCCCGACTTAGTCCAGCCCTTTTTCTCCCAACCCGTTGCCCACTTAGTAATACAATCAATTGAGTACTTAGAGTCACAATAGATCGCAACAGACAGACCCGCGTTTAGCTTCTCTTTTGCGAGCAAAAACGCCTGTTTAAGGCCATGCAACTCAGCGGTATTATTGGTACCAACAGGTTGATACAAGCCATACCACAATTCGGTTAATTGGTTGTTTTGGTATACCGCTAACCCCGTCCCTGCTTCACCAGGGTTTGGTTCACACGCACCATCAGTAAAGATCTTGATATCAAAAGGCATATCTGTGATTTGCTGCTCCGAAAGAGGCGGCACCTTAGCTTTCGTCGACTTACCCGCAGAGCTTGGCTTTGTCGCAGTAGAACCTGACGCAGACGACGTTTTACCACCGAAAGCAGACTCAGCCTCGTCTAGTGTTGGAAACGATTTATATCTCGCACCAGCGAAACCATCGACTTGGGATTTACACTCGTTCCAAGTGGTAAAAATACCCGGTGTGCGACCTTTCCAAACCACATAATATTTCTTAGCCAAACTAACTCCTTACCAAAACCTAAACACACAAACAGTGAATCAGTACATTAGATGCCACCACGCTATACGTTGCAAGGTCAATCAGTTAAAAAGGTAATCAACCGCAACGAGGTTATAAAATAAAAACACCGCCATGCTGACGCCGATCGTTAGCAACACATTGCCTGTTTTCCAAATCAACAGACCTGTGACCAGCGCGCCTATTAAGTATGGGTTTTCAAGGCTTGGCCAAAATGTTTGTTCAGGAGCAAATACAATTGGCCCCCAAATCGCAGTCAGCACCGCTGGGCTTGAATAGCGCAATAGGCGCCTTGCGGTTTGATTGAGTCGAAGCGGGATTGCAGGCTCAAGAAACAAATACCGACTAAAGAAAACAATCGCAGTCATGAGGAATATCGTTAACCAAATCATCTCTATTTCCCCTCCACGATTGTCTTGTTACCGTTGTTTCGCTCTTGGAACGATTCGCTGATAAAGCCCGCTAACATTCCGGCAATCGCTGCAATCATTAGCCCGCCCTCAATATTGTTAACCGACATAGCAACTGAAGTGACCAATGAAACCACCACACATACGACGACAGGCACTGTTCTGATTAATGGAAAAACTAACGCAATAAAGGTTGCTGCGACCGCGAAGTCGAGCCCAATCTCGTTAAGTGATGGAATTTGGCTTCCCGCGACAATGCCAACAAAGCTCGCGATATTCCAAACAAGATAAAAACCGCCGCCTACACCCGCAGCATACCAGCGATTAAATTCTTTCTGAGACTGCCCGCTACAAATCGCGAACAGCTCATCGGTGAGCCAAAAGCCCAGCAATAAGCGCCAACGAGCCGGAAGGTGACTGATTTTTTCGCGCATCGATACGCTATACAGAAAGTGCCTTGAGGTGATGAATAAGGTAGTCAACAACATGGTGCCTAGACCAATACCCGCTTTAAACATACCCGCGGCGACAAGTTGCGCTGAGCCAGCAAACAAAATAGCCGACATCGCTTGCGCTTGAAGCTGACTCAATCCTGCATCTATCGCATATGAACCCGCTAGAATTCCCCAAGGGATTACCGCAATGCTCAAAGGCATTCCCGCTAAAACGCCCTTCCATAACTGTGTTCGTCTATCCATTGTTTCACTATCCATATAGTTCTTTTCTCTCTTCACATTGGCTATTCAATGTAAGAGGAGTTGAGTCGGTTCGATTGTACAAACTTGCTCGATTTCATGCCCCTCTGTTTGCCACACTTAACCGTACTTAACAGCACTTAACAGCACTTAACCGCACTTAACACAAGTTAGCCATGCCTTAGACACGCAAGTTTAGAGCATTCTGATGTATTGCCCCGGCGTGTATCCATTGGCCTTTTTGAAGTGTCGATGAAAATGGCTTTGATCATGAAAACCACACTCTTGCGCGGTATCAGAAATGGTATGTCCCTGTTTCAATAACTTACGCGAAAGCCTTAACCGAGATTGGATTTGATACGCATGCGGCGGAAGACCAAATTCTTTCTGAAAAGAACGCACTAAGTGAAACGGGCTCAATGCCGCTAGCTTAGATAGCTCCTCTAGGGACACATCGGCTTGTGGAAAATCATCTAAGAACTCTTTCACTAAGACAAGTTGGCGCTGAGTTTTCCCATCGAGTTGAGGGTTAAGCGGCGATTTTCCGTGTCGGCTAATCAGTTTAACCAACATCCCGTACATCAAGGTTTCTCTTAACAAGCGATTGTCAGATTCATCAATCGTGTTAAAGACTAATCTCAATTGATTGGCGAGTTCAGGGTCTTCAACAACCGCTCTTGGGAAGTAAGGCGCGCCGTAGTTCGGTAGGTTAAGCTCTTGAGTGATCTTGGCAAGTTGCTCTGGGAGAGGATACATGGCTCGATATGCCCAACCACCTTCAGTGGCAGAGTGACCGCTATGAACTTCGTCGGCATTGACCAGAATGATCGCATCTTGTGGTGCTATATGATGCCCGCCCGTCCGATAGAAACGCTGAGCGCCCTGCTCAATAACACCAAGTGTGTAGCCCTCGTGGCTATGGCGCGAGAAGTTCTGCTTTTCGTATTCAGCATTAAGGGTTTCAAGGCCACCGAGCTCTTCTGTGAGCTTATATTCGGCCTTTTCTTTAGAGCGTTTCTTGTTCTCCATAACAATCCCCAAGCCTGTTGATTATCGAGTGACTTATCAGTCTACTCTATAGTCTCTTTCAGCTTTTGTACAAAATTGCGCTTTTGTTTGTTAATACCGTTTTTATCGTTGGCTTAATAACGCTTTCTAACTGGGAGGAAAGTCTTGGTCTATAACTAGTTGGCGAGAAATTGACAAATTAGTGTGGCAATCATGGCAATACTCTCTTCAAATCATCGGCAACAGATCTGATACACCATGAAAAATACGCTAATCCTTTTCTTTTTCCTGAGCCTAACTGGGTGCACTCATAACCAATCAAAAGCACTGAGCATGAATTCCTCGTCGGTTAATACATACCCACAATCAATGTCGAACCTGCAACTGTGCGACACCTTGTATTACGGGCGCTCAAGTAACCAGACACTCGCAGCAATTGGCAGTGAATTCAATCGAAGAGGGTTATCAAAAAGTTGGTGTGATACTGAAACCAACAAGCTCTATCTAACAAAGACGATTGATTGGGTTGCTGACCAAGTAGAAGACAAAGAAGATTCGGAGGAAGAAGCGTCTGCCGTTGTGTTGCCTGCGAATTAAATGAGGCAATGACAGCTAAACGTCTGTTCGCACTTAATGACCTCGCTTGCTTAGGTAATTAAGTGACCTATTTTTACTCAAAAAATCCCAAGTTAACCTGGCTGCGTTCGAAGAAAAACAACCGCTTCTTTTCGCTACACAAATATTACGAGGGTACTCGGGCGCAAGAGGAATAACATTTACGCTGGGATGAGATTCTGGAACGGCAAGCTCTGCAACAATAGAAACACCTAAGCCCGCTCTAATCAAAGCAAGTATCGAGGTCAATTGAACAATGGTGTGTTTTTCTCTAAGGCGAGATTTTGATAGCTTAAACCATTCTCTAATGAGCGCCTCGCTGCCCCCTTTACTCAATATAAAATCTCGATCTTCGATATCCACAGCCGACAAAACTGGCAGCTGGGATAAAGGGTCATCTTCATGAACTAAAGCCACCATACGGTCAGTAAAAACTGGGATGATATCTAGATCCAAATACTCTTTATCAACCGCGATTGCAAAATCTACGCGCCCCTCTCGCAATGCTAATAATGCTCCTTCATCAGTAAACTCGCTTATTTCAATTTTAACTTGAGGTAAGTGTTGGCTGATCGCATGAATTAGGCTGGGTAAAATATGTGTGGAAGCGGATGCGCCAAAAGAAGCCACTTTCACCTGTCCAGCCCCATCTTTTTGAATAAGTCGAAGCTGTCTCAATAACACCCCTCCCTGCAACTCCTGCTGTTTCGCGAACTCAGCAATCAACCTCCCTTCCTCTGTTAACAATAAGGGACGACTGTCTCTTCGGACTAAAGCGAAACCTAACACATCTTCAGCACGTCGAAGAGCTTTGCTCGCTGCGGGTTGGCTGACTCCTAATACCAGAGCGGCATCAGTGATACTTCCGAGCGCTAGTAACTGCAGAAGTAATTTGGGAACTAATGATGGGATGCTTTCCAAGTCTTCAACCATTTATATAACCTCAGGTTATTTTGATATCTATCTCTATGCTAGCAGACTACTTTTTCCGAAAAATAGATACCAGTCACCCGGAGAAAACAAATGACTATAGAAACATGGCTAACCTTCTGCCTCGCTTCACTTATCTTAACCATGACGCCAGGTCCCAGCATTTTGTTGGGCGTCATTCATTCAATGAAATATGGCGTTAATAAAGCTATTTTTACGGCACTAGGCGATATCTCAGCAAACTTCATACAGATGATCATTGTTGCTGTTGGACTTGGCGTCATAATGTCAACGTCTGAGCTGGCGTTCACCGTTATCAAGTGGCTTGGAGTCACAACATTGCTGTATATGGGTATCAAGATGTTGCGTGATAAACCTGAGTGTGATGCACAAATAACCACCAATTCACCCACCGCGATTTCAGGCCACAGACTCTATTTAAGTGGTTTCTTCGTTGCAGCGGGTAACCCCAAAGCGATTGTCTTTTTCACTGCATTCTTCCCCCAGTTCATAGACCCAACCAAGCCCCTGTTATCACAAATGTTGGTGATGTGCCCCACAATGGCAGTGTTGGATTTTACGTGGGTGATGATTTACGCCACCTCTGCCAAAAAGCTTCTCGGGTTTATGCAAGATCACCCAACGTACCTGAATAAAATCGGTGGCTCAGCGCTTTTAACTGCAGCCATCGCACTCGCAGTAACAAGTCACAGCTCCAACCTATAGTCGAGCCAGTAAAGGGAAAAACAATAAATTGGGTTTCATTCGAGGGGAAAAATCGTCTGCTGTAACGCTACCTGCGGATTAATCGGATAAGTATTGTTAACGTCCTTAAATACGCTAACAGTACTTCTGGCAATAAAACTGGAGCAAACTAATTGATCTGCATGCCTTTGCTCACATCAATATGCATTTGCATTGATAAATGTTAACAATTGGTTAATTATCCATATCCATTATTACTATAAGGAAATAACCAATGAAATGGATACTTGTTGCATTCGTCAGTGTTTTCTCTGTGTTCACATACGCAAAAGATTGGAAACAAATTCGCTTTACTGTTGAAGGGGCCTACCCACCGTTCAGTTGGACAACGCAAGATGGTGAATTAGAGGGGTTTGAAGTCGATTTAGCCAACGCCTTGTGTATCGAATTAGAAGTAAAATGTATCATCTCAAAAACTGATTGGGACGGTATTATCCCATCACTTTTAAGCCGTAAAAACGATGCAATTATAGCGGCTATGACCATTACCGAAGAACGTGAAAAGAAAGTTAATTTCACTATGCCTTACGCTAAAGTTCCCACTCGTTTTGTCATGGAAAAGGGGCGTGAAATCAATATGGATGACGGCAGCTTAAATGAACTAACAATTGGGGTTCAACGAGCAACTATTGGTGACAAGTACCTTTCTGAGATCTATCCAGATGTAGATATCAAACGTTACGGCTCATTCGATGAAGCCTTTACCGACTTACTCAACGGCCGCTTAGATAGCGTGTTTGGTGGTTCAATGGGGCTCAACGCAGGCTTTCTTGAAACGGATCAGGGTAAGGACTATCACTTTACAGGCCCTAAATTTACAGAAGAGAAGTGGTTTGGTCGTGGTATTGGTGATGCTTGCAACATAAGTCTTCATAACGGAAACCAACTATCAACGAGTTAAAGTACCATTTGCAACATAAGTTCGCATAAAATTGCATCGGAAGTCTGCATATTTGTAGAACTGCTAAAATTCAACGTAGTAAAATTACCACACTACAAACAATCGTCTAGAAAGACATAGTGAGCATGCGTATAACAAACTTTTGGACAAACCATTAATAACTATAAGTATCTTGAAGTGCTATTTTAATGGTGCGGAGCAGTTAAGTATCAAAACTATAATTCGAATGGTACAGGCGAAGACTCACCTTTACCATCAAACAAAACAACCACTTCAGTTGTGCTTGATGGGTTCATCACCACCCATCCATTTGGATCCGCGACTTCACTTGGTGAACAATCCATCCGGTAAGAATAACAACCAACAGTAAACATAACTTGAATACGCTCTTCATCTACGATGACCTGCATTGAAGCTCGATTAGGCTGGTAGTCTTTATAATAATGTTGCAGAGTGCGCATTTTTTTCTCTGCTAATTCAGAGTCGATCGGTGCATCAATACGGTAGTAAGTTAGTGTTTCACCCTTGTCGCTGCGGCCTTTACGCCAAGTTCCTTTGATGTATTTTGGGACGCCCATTTTACCGATGTCAGCACTGGCTCCAGGGTAACCATTAACGCCACCATAACCAAAGCCTGTCCATCCACCGCCTGTGGTTTGAATAGCGACATCTCGGATCCCGTAGTTTCCACTAATACTTCCAGCATTACCGATGGTCGCTTTTATTAACGGCTGCTCTTCTTGACAGCCACTTAAGGCGACGACTGCTATGAAGAGTAACGTGATTAAGTGCTTAGGCATTGTCCCAAATTCTCCGCTCTGGTGTTTTTTCTGTTTTTTCATCTGTCGTAATGCCATTTATAATCGTTTCAGCTATCGTCTTATAAGGGAGATTCATCACCGTATCATGAGAGCGGTGGATATAGTTGTCAAAGATCACCGGTGACTGAAGCGTTGCTTTCCAATCTTCAACGGTTATTTCTCCCAATGGCTTGGTTGATAATTCACCCCATAAAGATTGGCAAAGCTCATCGGTGACATAGTCAGGGGTTAGGTTTTCCTGATAATCATCTTCAAACCAATCAATGCCAACCATTGCTCCTTGCTGCTTCATGCGTTCAAGGGCTAGTCCTGCTATCGCATTACTCACGGGTTTAAAGTGATAAAAATAGAGCGTGTTGTCTTTTTCTTTAACCTCACCGTAGTGGCCAAATCGTTGTCGGCACATCTTTTTCCATTCGGTGTCTTTAACTTGACGAGTGCGCTCTATCATCGCAGCCTTATCTAGACTTCCCCCTGGATATGCAAAATTAGCGTGCACTATATCAATGATTTCTGATTTTATTTCGTTACGGTTATAGGTACTGCTCACCGGAAAGCCCACATAGTCAGGGAGTCCCCCTTTCTCGTATTGCTCAATTGAAGGATAACCGCCTCCCACATCGGTATGGCATCCAGGAAAATGTTCTTGGTAGAAATTATCGGGTAACCAATTATCACGACTCAGTGAGGTTAATGGGAAGTTTTTCCGATACTCATGTTCGGCAACCAACTGCAAGACCGTGGTGGCCATCGTCGGCTCTAGGCCCAACTGAAAATTACCTTCATCGTTATTGCCAGCTAAGTAAAACGACCCTACGGTATCAAATAACCCCAAGAACCGTACACTGACGCCTTTCGTATCATCTCGCTCATAACCACCTTCTTCTGAAAACTTTTTGTTGCTTTCATTACCCAGTAGATGAGGGTAAATCGTGACATCTGCTTGCTTGCCCGTGACAGGTCGATGGTAATCAGGTAAACCTTGATACAGGGTATTAACAAAGTGACGAGACAAAGCAGCACCTCGACTAAAGCCGAAGACATCAAAAACGATATGAGTGATGTCATTATAAGAGCCCGATTGATCCAATTCATCGATAGTGCGCTGAAACTGACTAAGCAAACTTTGCCATTTGTAAAAGGCTCCATTTTCACCATCCACATAGTTGAGCAAGATTTTACCACTAATGCCCGCAATAGCATCAGCAAGGTCTCCATCAAACGCCTGTTGTGCACTCACCCCTAGCGCCTGCTCTGGACCGGTTTCATCTTTTGCTGCATCGATGATGGAGGGGCGCTGACTGTCGTCTTCAATGTCGACGGTGCCTACTCCCGATATATATATTTTTGCTGATTCACCTTGAATTTGAGGATAAGCCGCAAACAAACGCGCCACATTACTGCGAGACTTATTTCCACGCAGCTCTTTGTAAGCGTCATTCTTATCGTTGGCCCCCGTGCCATCAAAAAACACGCCGATACGAAAGAGTTTTTCGGGGCGAAGATTCACGACCGGAATACCTTTGGCAACGAGACTGGGACTATTGATGGCGACAATCTCTGTCCCATGTAATAAACGGCCAGGGTGTGAGTAATGGCAATCCAGAGGGGCATGATACCGTTCGTTAGGAGTTTCCTTGCCCTGTCCAGCATCAACAAGTTCTGAAATATTCAACGAAAGTCCTTGCTCATTGAGCCACGCTGGATTCACCGTAGAAAACTCATCTTGTGTCAACTTACGAGGTAGATAGAGTAAGTGCTGGTTGTCCAATACCTGATTATCGATACGCCATTGAATCGGTATCGCACTTTGCCAAGCGGTAGGACGAAGCTCATCGCTAAGAGTGAGTTCATCCGAATAGGTCAGGCAGAACCGACAATTACCATTACCGATAATTTTGTACTCTTGAACGAGCTTGCCTTCACTAAAATGGTAATAATACCCTTGAGTGGCAAGCCCTAGTCGTTCACCAAACTGTACAGCCGGCATCACGACGAGGAAAGCTTCATTGAGCGAATTTGTCCCTTTAGGCTTGGCTAAGACGTCAGAGATTGATAGGGGTACTGAAGAACCTCTCGATGACAATGCAAGCGTCCTTGGCGCACCCTCTTTTATGTTGGCCACCAATTGAATGCTGTGCTCGTTTTCTTGCTCGCTCCAACGGGAATGTATCGGTGAAGTACTCGTTTTAGCTAACGCCATGTCCCACCCAACATGCTCTTTAAAAGACGACTGGGAGCAAGAGATCTCAAAAGCGTACTCAAGATCTGGTCTTTGGTCTTCTTCCGTATGGCTGACGGTGGTTTGGACGCTTGCGAGTTTAGGCTCTTGATGCACAGGAGGGTAGTACGCACTTTTATAAGAAGAAGCGGACACTGAAGATGACGCTTTTACTGCCACCCACCTTTCTGATTTTAATCGGGACTTTAATGCATTGAGGTAAGCATTTCGGCTTTGTCCCACAAAAGGAGCAAGTATTCGTCTCAGATCGTCAGGCAGCGTATCATGAAATTTAGATATTGAACCACTGTCAATCAAGTAGCTTGTTAACTCATCGGCAGCAACAGACTGGCCACCTTGCTTTTGATGAAACTCTACTACTTTTATATCCGATATACTCATGCCACTTATTCCTGTACAAGTCCGACTAATTACTGGCGAATAAATAATCTTATTTTACTGAATAATATGGTGTGCGTGTGCCGTTCTTCCCTGTCATTATGACTGAATTACCAGAGAGTCAGTATCAACTGATGAACCTGTTAGAAAAAAGTTAAATGATGTGCTAATTGAGTGATTGGTTATTTTCTGAAAGAATGGATGTGGCAGAAGTACTTTAGGCAAATTGTGCAACAAAGGTCACGAAAACACTCCATACTCTAAACGGCCGATCAAATTGAGTACAGCCTTGGTGTCTTCGGCTGTCGAAAGCATATCAATTGGTCGTTTGTTGCCAAGCCCTCGAGCTGGGTGCTTGAGCCAGTGATTAGCAGCGTCTTCACTACCAAACAGTGCTAACGCAGTCTGAAATACTTTATCAAAATTCTTTTTGGTTTCTTTATTCACCTTAAACTCCACCTAAATTTATGTGATAAGTCTTATACACCATACCTACATTAGAAAAAGTTGGTCAAATAATGATTAGCTAACTTATAGATAGTAATGAGCTCAACAAAAATGGGGCAGAGACGAGTCAGCACAATAGTGCCAACAAAGCTCTTCACGGTTTTCACCCTGAATAGAGTTTACTAAGCTCGCCCGAAAGCTTTTAAGAAGTTCTTGGAGTGTTGGTGAAATCTTATATGCTCGGGGTGATTAACCTTCCTCTTTCCCTTAAAAGGCGGCGCAATATATCCCCAATTTGAACATCTTGAGAAATATATTACATAATCAATCTGTGTATTCTGCCATTGGTCAGTAACAACGGTGTTTTCATCAAAGCACTCTACCGATTTCACTTGAATTCGATAGAACTTATTCCCATCAGAAACCAGTACATCAGGGCGTTGTTGATCAAATCAGCTTGAGGTTCAACGACGCCATATTTGACTAATC